>CACXMR010000028.1:3223-27532 GCA_902768825.1 uncultured Ruminococcus sp. | reverse complement strand
AACGAGGTCGTAA
The DNA here is from genome assembly GCA_902768825.1 of uncultured Ruminococcus sp. Lineage (GTDB taxonomy): Bacteria > Bacillota > Clostridia > Oscillospirales > Acutalibacteraceae > UBA1213. The sequence continues at coordinate 27,519 of CACXMR010000028.1, read as the reverse complement.
GCTTCCTTATTTCCAGTGCAATATTCTGGCTTGACTACTATCATGTTGACGGTATCCGTGTTGATGCTGTTGCTTCTATGCTCTATCTCGATTACAGCAGACGTGACGGCGAGTGGGTGCCCAATAAGTTCGGCGGCAAGGACAATCTTGAGGCTGTTGCTTTCCTCCAGAGACTCAATGAGGCAGCTTTCCGCTACTATCCTGAGGTGCTCATGATCGCTGAAGAGTCTACCTCATGGTCGATGGTATCACGTCCTACATATATGGGCGGTCTGGGCTTTAACTACAAGTGGAACATGGGCTGGATGAACGATATGCTCCACTATTCCTCCCTTGACCCCCTCTATCGTCCCTTTAACCATGACAACCTTACCTTCTCATTCTTCTATGCATTCTCTGAGAACTTCATCCTGCCCATTTCACACGATGAGGTGGTTTACGGCAAGGCTTCACTTATCAACAAGATGCCGGGCAACTACGAGATGAAGTTTGCAGGTGAGAGGACCTTCCTTGCATACATGATGGCTCATCCCGGAAAGAAGCTTACCTTCATGGGCACTGAGTTTGGTCAGTTCAAGGAGTGGGACTACTATTGCGAGCTTGACTGGATGCTGCTGGAATATCCCGCTCACCAGAACATGAAGAGATTTGTCAGCACCCTTAACCATTTCTATATCGAGAATAGCCCCATGTGGGAGGTTGACTTCACATGGGAGGGCTTCCAGTGGATATCCAATGACGACTATACCCAGAGCTGCATAAGCTTCCGCAGAATCGACAAGAGCGGCAATGAGATTATCATTGTTTGTAACTTCCAGCCGGTGCTCAGAGAGAATTATCGTATAGGCGTTCCCTTTGCAGGAACCTATAAGGAAGTCCTCAATACTGAGTGGTCCGAGTTTGGCGGCTGCGGCATCTCCAACGGTACGGCTATCGTGACCGATGATATCCCGATGCACGGCCTTGAGCAGTCTATGTCACTGACTCTCCCGCCGCTGTCTGTAATGTACTTTAAGTGCATCCGCAAGAAGCCGAAGAGAAAGCCCCGCCTGCTGGAAACTGAAAAGAAGCCCAGAAAGAAGGCTGCAAAAAGCACCGACGAGGCAGAAGCAGCTGCTGAGGTAAAGCCTAAGAGAACAAGAAAATCAGCAAAGAAATCAGAAGAAGTATCCGAATGATGTGTTGCTGATAAATATAAAATTCACTTTCAGAATATAAAGGAGGAAAACAACCATGTATCCAAAGCAAGAAGTAGTAGCTATGCTGCTTGCAGGCGGTCAGGGAAGCAGACTGGGGGTCCTTACACAGAAGCTTGCCAAGCCCGCTGTGCCCTTTGGCGGCAAATATCGTATAATTGACTTTCCGCTCTCAAACTGTGTCAACTCAGGTATTGAGGCAGTAGGTGTTCTCACCCAGTATCAGCCACTGGTGCTCAACGAGTATATCGGCAGCGGCCAGCCCTGGGATCTTGACAGCATGAACAGCGGCGTCCGCATCCTCTCTCCCTATCAGCAGATCAAGGGAACAGACTGGTATAAGGGCACTGCAAACGCTATTTATCAGAACATTAACTATATTGACAGATACAACCCCGAGTATGTAGTAATTCTTTCCGGCGACCATATCTACAAGATGGATTACTCCAAGATGATCGCTTTCCATAAGGAAAACAACGCTGACTGTACTATCGCAGTTATCGATGTTCCTCTTGAGGAGGCTTCACGCTTCGGTATCCTGAATACCAATCCTGACGGTTCTATCTATGAGTTTGAGGAGAAGCCCAAGCACCCGAAGAGCACCAACGCTTCTATGGGTATCTATGTGTTCAGCTGGGACAAGCTCAGAAAGTATCTCATCGAGGATGAGGAGGCTGTGGATACAGAGCATGACTTTGGTAAGGATGTGCTTCCCAAGATGCTCAACGACGGTCAGAGAATGTTTGCTTATCAGTTCCAGGGCTACTGGAAGGATGTCGGAACCATCGACAGCCTCTGGGAAGCAAACATGGATCTCCTTGATCCCAATATTCCTCTTGACCTCAATGACGAGTCATGGAAGATCTATTCCAGAAATCCCGTTGTTCCGCCTCAGTATATCGAGGAGGGTGCTTCCGTTCAGAATTCAATGATCGCTGACGGCTGTGATATAGCAGGCTCCATCGACTTCTCCGTGCTCTTCTCCAATGTTGTTGTAAAGCCCGGTGCAGTTGTCCAGGATTCTATCATTATGCCCGGCTGTGTCATCGAAGAGGGCGCAGTGGTTCAGTATGCTATCGTGTCTGAGAACACCGTCATCGGCAAAAACGCTGTTGTAGGTGCTCGTCCTGAAGATATCGAGGATAAGGATAAGTGGGGTATCGCTGTAATAGGTGATAACCGCAAGATCGGTGCAGGCGCTAAGATCGCACCGAAGGAAATGGTCGCAAAAGATATAGAGGGGGTTGAATGATAATGCGTGGAAATAATGTAATGGGAATTATCTTCTCTAATCTGCACGAGAACCTTATCAGCCAGCTTACAGAGCTTCGCACGATGGGCGCTGTGCCCTTTGGAGGAAGATATCGTCTTATCGACTTCCCGCTTTCAAATATGGTAAATTCAGGTATCAACAAGGTCGGCGTTATTGCTAAGAATAACTATCAGTCCCTTATTGATCACCTTGGCGCAGGCAAGGCATGGGATCTTTCCAGACAGCGTAACGGTCTGTTCATCCTTCCTCCCTTTATGGATCCTTCGGATTATTCCAACAGGGTCAAGACCTTCAATGCTATCATGCCCTTCCTCAAAAACTCCAGCGAGGAGTATGTCATGATCTCCGATTGTGACGTTATCTGCAATATCGACTATCAGAAGGTTTTTGAGGCTCACCTCGAGAATAACGCTGATATTACTCTTGTATATAAGAGAGACGTTCTTCCTGCAAAGATTCAGGAGCCCACTGTTCTTTCCTTTGACGCAAAGGGCAGGGTTAACGATGTTCTCGTGGCTCCTTCCATCACAGGCGGCTGCAGCTTCTATATGAACATGATGCTCATCAAGCGTGAGCTTCTCATGGAGCTTGTAAAGAAGTGCATTGGCAAAAACACCATGAGCTTTAAGCGTGATATCATTCAGGCTGAATATAAGAACCTGAACGTATACGGCTATGAGTTTAAGGGCTTTGCACCTGTAATTACAACAATGGCTGAGTATTTCACAGCTAATATGTCACTGAAGAATAAGGATGTCCGTGACGACCTCTTTAACGGCTCTCGCCCGATCTACACAAAGGTAAGAGACGATATGCCTACCAAGTATGGTCTCGGCTCAAAGGTTTCCAACTCGCTCATAGGCAACGGCTGTATTATTGAGGGTGAGGTTGATAACTGTGTTCTCTTTAAGGGTGTGCACATCGGCAAGGGAACAAAGATTTCCAACTGCGTTATCATGCAGGACACCAGAGTAGGCGACCACTGCAATATGAGTTACGTTGTTGTTGATAAGGATGTTATTATCAGAGACGGCAAGACCCTGGCAGGTCAGCCCTCTTATCCCGTATATATCGGCAAACTTAGTGTGGTCTAATCGTGTTGGGGCTCTGCACTGACAACCTTTTGAGCAGAGCTCTGCACCTGCGTATTCAGGCGATGAGGCTTTTCCTGAACACGCAGGTTTTTCGATTGATACTATTATCATATAAACAAGTAGATTTTATTTTCCTGCCCGTTGTCAAGGACAGGAAAAAAGTCTTGGTAATCAGGGGCATTCTGCACCCGAACTCTTGACCAAGGGCTCTGCCTTTGGAAACCGCAGGCCTTTGAAAAGGATTGAGCTAAACTTTTCTGTTCGTCTACTTATTGATCTGATATTAGTGATTTCTGTTTTTGCAGCAGAGATCAGGAGCGATAGGTGAAGGTACTATCTGTCGCTTGAGTAGGAAAAAAGATTATCAGACTGTCTTTGCATGGCTGCCTGAGAACGACGCTTGGATTATATTGAGCGGGAAGCTTTTAGGATAGGCTGTGTAAGGATAGGATTGATCGGGAGCGCAGGCGCAGTGAAACAAGTGCCCTTGGGGTGCTTTGCGCCGCAAGGAGGAACGTTGATGAAGTGTTTGTTTGTAACCAGTGAGGCCCAGCCCTTTGCGGCTTCGGGTGGACTTGCTGACGTTTCGGGCGCATTGCCCCATGCTTTGCGCCAGCGTCTTATCGGCTGCCGTATAGTGATGCCGTATTATGAGGACATTCCTCAGCCCCTGAAGGAGAACCTCAGGTTTGTTACCAGCTTTTCCGTGCCTGTGTCGTGGAGAAGGCAGTATTGTGGGATCTTCGAGACAAGGTATAACGGGGTGATCTATTATTTCCTTGACAATGAATACTACTTCAAGCGTCAGGGACTCTATGGTCACTATGATGACGCCGAAAGGTTTGCATTTTTCTCCAGGGCTGCCCTCGAGATGCTGCCCTATATAGATTTCAAGCCTGATGTGATCCACTGCAATGACTGGCAGACGGCACTTGTGCCTGTGTATTATAATCTGTTCTATTGCCATAATGAGTGGTATTCGGGCATCAAGACAATATTCACCATCCACAATATACAGTATCAGGGACAGTACGGTCCTGAGCTGTATGAGGAGGTAGTCGGCATACCGCCGCAGGGAAGATCCGTCCTTGACTGGAACGGCTGCATTAACTATATGAAGGGTGCTATTGAGACTGCCAACCGTGTGACCACGGTAAGTCCCAGCTATTCCTGGGAGATCAGAGATCCTTGGTTCTCTCATGGACTGGATCCTATCCTCAATGCAAGGGCCTGGAAGATAAGGGGCATCCTGAACGGTATTGATAATACCTCATATAATCCGGCTACGGATATCCAGCTTTATGAGCACTATACCCCTGATAACCTGGCAGGAAAGGCTGTAAATAAGCAGAGACTCCAGGAGCGTCTGGGGCTGGAGCAGAACCATGAGGTGCCGATAATTGCCATGGTAACAAGACTCGTGGCTCATAAGGGTCTTGATCTTGTAAAGTTTGCGCTTGATCAGCTCATGCGTGAGGAGTATGTCCAGTTTGTTATCCTTGGTTCGGGTGACTGGGAGTATGAGAGCTTCTTCCGCTCCATGCACGACAGATATCCGGGCAGACTGTGTGCCTGCCACGGCTTTATTCCTGAGCTTTCGAGGAAGATATATGCAGGAGCGGATATGTTCCTGATGCCTTCAAAGGCAGAGCCCTGCGGTCTATCTCAGATGATAGCTCTTCGCTATGGCACGATCCCGATTGTCAGGGAGGTCGGCGGATTGCGTGACTCCATCCAGGACAGCGGTATGGGCAACGGAAACGGCTTTACCTTCCGTAACTACGATGCTATGGATATGCTTGCCTGCATACGCAGGGCGATAGCGGGTTATTGGCAGCATGACGGCTGGGAGGTTCTTGTTAAGCGTGCCATGCGTTGTGATAATAGCTGGACCCGTTCCGCTACAGAATATATAAATATGTATAAAGAGGTAATTGCCGAGAACTGACCGGCTTTACTACTGATACAGGGGACACGCTTTCCATATTAGGCAGGCGTGTCTTTTTATTAATTCCTTTTTCAGGAGGAGCAGATTATGAGTGTGATCGGAGAACAAATAAAAAAATACCGCACCGAAAGAGACATAACTCAGGAGCGTCTCGGAGAGCTGATAGGAGTTACAACCCAGGCAGTATCCAGATGGGAGAGAGGCGGCACTCCCGATGCAGAGCTGCTGCCGGTTCTGTCCGAAGTGCTGGGGGTTAGCATTGACGCTCTCTTTGGCAGAGAGGAAAAGAGTATCAGCCTGACTCTTGCCCGCCGCCTGAGTCAGATGCCGCAGGAGGAGGCGTTCCGGTATGCCTTTAATATGTGCTGGGCTATCGAGATCGGTCTTTTGGGGGATACGACTGCCATTGATGATTTCCTGAAATCGGCTATCGAACATTCCTTTACTTCCGAAAGCAAATCCACCGATCATTTCGCAAAGGTCATTCTTGACGGAGGTATGGCAACTGCCAGAATGTCTCCTGAGTTTTCTGATTTCTTTATGATAGTGGATTCTAAGGACAATCTGCGCAACCATCTTTCCGACCTTGCCAGTATCAGGGACGTTTTTTCTATTTTTGCAGACGAGAAGCTTCTTAACATAATCTGTTTCCTTTATTCTATGCCGGATATTGCGGTTTCTACATCGCTAATAAGCAAGAATACAGGCGTGGAGATAAAGGATGTGGATCGCTGCATGGATGTGCTCTGCGAAAACAATCTTGCGACACGAAGTGTGGTTGCCACAGCCGACGGGGACATTAATTCTTACTTCATACGGCGTGAATCCTATGCTGTACCCCTTCTGTGCATTGCCGACGAGCTGTCACGAAAGGGTAAAGGTCCGGTTATAGGAAAGTATGACAGGAAAAAGCCGCTTCTGTAGTTTTTCCTCACTCATAGCCTTCGGCGGCAGGGCTTTTGATACTGACATCTGAAACTCTTGTCTGCCCTCGGAAAAAGGGCTGGCTACATAACAAAGGGAGCCTTCAAACGAAAGCTCCCTTTTTGTGTTGTGGTTTATCATTTATCGGTTGGTTTTTTTGCCAATGCCGCAGCAATGAGAGACAAGGCTGACGCTGAAAGGATAAGCGCTATACCGGAGCTGTCGCCTGTTTTAGGAGATCCCTCATCAGGTGCCGGCAAACTCGGATCGCTGACAGAGCTGCTGTCGGAAGACTCCGGTTCGTCTGATTCCTCAGGAAGATCGGATATCTCGGATTGTTCAGAGGGCTCTGATATCTCGGACTCCTCAGATGTTTCGGATTCTTCTGACGTTTGGGGCTCATCGGATATTTCGGGGTCTTCTGAAATGTCCGGGTCATCAAAGGGATCCGAAGGCTCATTTTCAGCATAAACCGCATGAAGAACAGTGTCTCTGAGGATCACCTTGTCGGTTGAATAGATGGTTCCGGAATCATCTGCCCAGCCTAAAAATGACTTGCCCTCATGGATAGGAGAGTCGGGAGTTTTTCCCAGGACAGGCTTATACTCTGTTTTAAAGGAGTCTACAACATCATCGCCATCCATAAAGGTCACGGTGCAGAGTACATTAGTAAGGTCAGAATCAATATTTTCGTTTATCCATTTTTGCCTGTTTATTAGCCAATTCCTGAGAAGCCTGACCTCCTCATCAAAGGTGTATCTGTCTCTGTGAAACAAATCAGGGCTTTTGAGCACTTCATAATCAAGATCTGCGGAGTTTTTGATTTCGGCGGCATAGGTGTCCAGCACACCGCCCTCCTTCAGGATATCGTCGATTATGCCGTTGAGAACATCCCAGCGCTCTCTGAGCAGCTCCTGATATTCCGGATCGTAGGCTCTGAGCCGGTCAACCCAGGGATTTGATGTCTGATTGAAGCCTTCTGTTTCGGGATAAAGCAGACCCATGGAGTAATCGAAATCCCACAGAGGCCCCCAGAAAAGCTTGCCGTCACGTTTTTTGTAGAGATAGTTGCTTGTGGTAGTGTAGGCGTCGTTATTCATAGTAAATGCCTTCGCCCACCAGAAATCGGCAGTTGATTTTATGTCCATGTAATCGGTGTATGGAACACCTTCGTACTTGAAATCACTGGACATGACTGCGCCTGCGACCTTTGACAGATAATCTACAATGTAACTGCGCTGCTCACTTGTGCCGACCTCGCCGCCGTCATCGGAATAGAATTCCGGATCTTCAAACCAGAAAAGAACTCCTCCCTGGCTTGTGGTGTTTTCCATAGGTACGGGCCTTGTCAGGAAAAAGGGCTCAAGCCCCAACAGGTAACCACCGGTGACCTCAGGCTCTTCGTTGTCCTCTGGTTTCAGCTCGTCAATGTCAACTCTTGTATTTCCTATGCGCACCGTTTCGGCAAGGTAATAGCTGCCTGCATACTCGCCGTTTATTACAAGATCCACAGGGAGCATCTTTGGCGTATATTCAAAGCCGAGACGCTCACCGATATAGCTGCTGAGCCTGTTTCTGAGCATACTTCCGTCAAAACGGTTGGCAAGCAGCGCCCAGTGCTTGTTTTTTCCCATTCCCAGAAGCTCCGCCTTCTTGTCGAGCTTGAATTTGTAGGGCTTTTTGTCGGCTCGCCAGGTGATGTTGCCTCTTCCGCGTATGTAGTCGAGCTGAAGCTCCTCCGTGTCCGAAAGCACCGTATCGCTGTAGTCTCCGGTGTAGTTATCCGGAACATCTATCCTGATCGTGCCGGTGCATCTTGCGGAATGGTCAATGCTTTCGTTCATTTCCTGCAGTGTGGCATAGCCCTCAGCGCTTTCGTCGATGTTTACATACACTACAGGAAGTCCGTTGTCCTGCAGTCTTTCAAGAGGGTCGCTGTCGGTGTCGGCGGCGGCAGCTGGCAGAGTGGTCATCAGCAGCGAGGCTGCAAGAGTAACAGCTGTCAAGAATTTTGTAAAGAGCTTTAGATGTAGTTTCATGGTCACACTCCTCGTTTTTTTGAAATTATATCATAATACCCTTCAAAATTCAACGGCAATGATTATTATCATGGGAGCTTCGTGATTTTTGTATAGAATTTTTTGGTCAGCTCAAATCTGTCATCGCTTTCATAGCAGCCGGTGACTATAGAAACATAGGTTTTGCCTTTTCGCTCAAAGGCTGCGGCAAGACAGCAGCCTGCCGAATCAGTTGTGCCGGTCTTCATGCCGATAGCTTCCTCGCAGTAGTATCTGCTGTCCGGATCGAGAAGAGCGTTGGTGTTTGTCCAGGTGATACTCTCGCCGGACTCGAATACCACATATTTCTGATAGGTCCGGACGATCTCACGGATCACAGGATTGTCAAGCGCAAATATAGAAAGCTTCACAAGGTCTGCGGCTGTAACATACTGGTCGTTGTCGTCCCAGCCGTCAGGATTAGCAAAATGACTGTTATTCATGCCTATTTCAGCGGCAAGCTCATTCATCATTGTGCAGAACACTTCTACAGCTTCTCTGTCTCCAAGCTCCTTGCCGGGATTTGCCACCCTTGCTGTGCATACTGCGGCTGTATATGCGGCGTCATTTCCTGAGTTAAGCAGCATACCCGTAAGCAGGTCACGGACCTTCAGGCGGTTGCCGATGGAAATATAGCACACGCTGGAGCCTTCGTTTACGAGATATTGCTCCGTGCCCACGGTGACTACATCATCAGGGTCCATATACCTGAGCATGACAGAGGCTGTAAGGAGCTTGGTGATGCTGGCAGGTGCCGTTTTTATGTCTGCACCGTCGTTATAAAGCACAAGGTTGTCATCCTTGCAGTAGAGGACTGCGGAAAGATAATGTGGGCTCTTGTAAATCTTTTCCTCAGGAGTGCTTGTCCAGATTATTTCGGAGCCTTCGGATAGGGTTTTGCTGCTTTCCTCCAAAGCTGAGGGAGTGCTTTCCTCTGAGGCGGAAGATGTGCTTTCTGACATCAGGGAGGACTCATGTGCGGAGGATTGATCAGATACGGCCTGAGAAGAGGTGTCCTTGGTGGAGCTTTTTGCACTACAGGAGGTCAGCATAAGGACGCATACTAATGAGGCAATTATTCGTTTAAGTTTCATATCAAAGACTCCTTTGTGTTATAATGATGGTCCTAAGATATTCCTTGATGACTTGTGTTGCTTTGAAATATCCATAGCTTATTTGAAATGATTATAGCATAATACGACAAAAATATCCATAGACTAATCCAAATTCTTACCTTCAGGGCTTTTTCTCAGGAATATACAAGGCCGCACTTGATTTATCAGGTAAGGTTTGATACAATAAAAATGTATATTATCCTTTATGATGCGATGAAGGATAAGAAACGGAGGTCAAAAAATGGACGAAAATATATATAGAAAGGCCCGAAAAAAGGCTGCCAAGCAGAAACCTTTGTTAAACAACTGCGAGAGCGCCCAGGATCTTGTCTACATCGAGAGGACCAAGCTTCTTGCTATCGAGAGCGGAGACAAAAATCCCAGTCCGGATGATGTGGTTTCTATGGCAAGGACCTATGATGCGCCGGAGCTTTGCAATTATTACTGCACCAACCAGTGCCCCATAGGTACGGGAAAGCCCACCCTTATGTATGAGGATCTCAGTGAGATAGCAGTAAGGCTCATGGCTGCCATGCACTTTTTATCTGAGTCAAAGGACACTATTTATAAGGTGTTTGAGGACGGCAGGATAAACGACAACGAAACCGAGGATTTCAAAAGGATCATAGAAACGCTCAAGAAGCTTTCCTACAGCGCTGACTCACTGGAGCTATGGGCAAAGAAAAACGGTTATATCTGACAGTAACAGAAGGGAGAACAAAAAATGAAACATTCAAGAACATTGGCGATAATTCTTACTGCGGTGCTGGCATTATCGGCATCGGCAATGACAGGCTGCGACAAGGTAAAGGAGGCAGCAGGCACAGTAAAGAATGCCGTGACATCCATGGCCGATCAGGTCAATAATTTTGATTCCAATATAGACGCATCAAAGCTTGACGAGGTGCTGAAAAACTTTTACTCAGGAATAAAGTCGGGAAATATCAACGAGACAACACGCGGTCAGTATGTGACTGCTCCACTGCCTGCTCAGTCCGCTACTGCAGGCGAAAGGGAAGCCGCTGCTGCAAGCGCTACCGTATTTTCGGCCCTTGAGGATCAGGGAATGACAAATCATTTTACCGAGGAATATATCAAGGAATTTGTGTCTCAGAACGGCACCATAAAATCAAAGAATTCCGCTGCGTCAGAGCCGGGAGCAACCATTCCCCTGAGCTATAATACTACGCTTGCGGAGATACTGAATATGGCATGATCCGATCACGCCGCTCAGGATTATTTGCGGCTGTGAAAAATAAAAGGTAAAATGCTTTTCTCAGAATAGGAGGAATAATCATGGTTCTATGTAAGATCTGCGGTACAGTCTATGATGAGTTTTACGGCCTCTGTCCGAAATGTGGGACTCCATGTGAATCAGAGGATGAAGCCTCAGACGCTCTTCCGCCGATAGGCAAGCTTTCCACACCAAAGGCTTCTGCGCCGGGAGCTTTGCCGTCTATAGAGGATGCACTGCGTAATTCAGGGGATGCAGATGACAGCGATGCAACGCTTCCCGTCGGATTGCCGCCCATAGACCCCGATGCTACTATCCCTGTGTCAAAGCCATCTTTTGACCCGGACGCTACGATACCTGTGACAAGAGCTGTCAGCGCAGACCCGGATGCTACAGTACCCCTCGGCCAGCAGCCCAGGACATTCAGCGCAGACCCGGATGCTACAGTACCCCTCGGCCAGCAGCCCAGGACTTTTAGTGCAGACCCGGACGCTACAGTACCCCTCGGACAGAGATCACCCTATGCTGCGCCTGACCCGGATGCTACTGTTCCCATGACAAGGCAGCCTGTTGCACCTGTGGTCAATCCCAAGGGACAGACTCAGGATGTCTACGTTCCTGAGGCAGCAAGGCACACGCAGTACGGCGACAATTACGACAGTGCTCCGGTGCCCTCAGCCGTGGCTGCAAAGAAAAAAAAGAAGGGCTCCGCCGGCAAGGTGATAGTAATTATTCTCTTAGTTCTTGCAATTCTTGCAGGCTGCGGAGTGGGTGTGTATTTCCTGTTTATCAAGCCGAATCAGACCCCGCAGATAAGTGTGGAGCAGCTTGTGTCAGACGGAGATAAGTATATCTCAGAGGGCAAGACCAGTGAAGCGATAGACAGCTATAAGAAGGCCATAGAAGCAAAGCCGGATGATCCCCAGCTTTATCTCAAGCTTGCTGATGTCTATATAGGAACGGGCGACAATGCAAACGCCGTCAAGACCCTTGAAGAGGGCTATGAAAAGACAAAAAATGACGCAATCAAGACAAAGCTTGACGCCCTTGGCGGCAAGACTGAGCCGACCTCGTCAATCGATGATGATCCCGATACCCTCAGAGGCTATGCACGTTCTATGAACATGGCTCTGATGAACATTTATGCGGCTGTTACTTCGGGTGATCTTAACTCATCGACTCCGTCAGACCAGCTCAAAGGCCTCGTGCCTTCAAAGCTTCCTGCTGCAGGTGCAACAGCGGCAGACAAGGAAAGTGCCGCAAACGCCCTTACCATGAATGATGTGCTGACCTATGCCGGAGAAACAGGAGAGATCAACTCGTCAAACATCGGAATGTTCGTTTATGACGGTGCACAGATATATTACGGTGCCGACCATGCCGGAAAGACGCTTTCCCTTGATACGACTGTCGGGGATATCAGAGGCTTTACACCTGAGGAGTCATCTGCTGTTTCTGAGCCCTCAGAGGAAAGCTCAGAGCCTCAGGCATCTGTAATCACCGATCCCAAGGTGATCGAGGCTGAGCTTGACGATGCTTGCAAGCAGCTTTATTCCATGGTTATCTCAGGCACACTCAACCAGAGCACTCCCGCAGAACAGCTTCACGGCCTGTCAGCATCAAAGCTTCCTAAGAATACAGCTTCCACAAAGGTAAGACAGAGATATGCAGACAATCTTACCGTAGCTGATGCGATTACCTATGCAGAGCTTGGCGCAAGCGTTGACGGACTGAATATAATTGATTATAACTACTATAATGCTGAGATAACCTACAGGGGCAAGGGCACACCTCTTGCACTTGATACCACACTTGGAGAAATAATGACTGTCATTCCTGAATCCAGCGATGAGTCAAAACCTGAGGAATCAAAGCCTGAGGAAAGCTCCGCCATTGAAAAACCTGTTGATACAAGGTTTGTTGGTCAGTGGAAAACTGTATTCAATACAAAGAAATACAGCCAGAGCGACATTGACTACTACAAGTCTGTACTTGGCTGGGACGAGTTTGATATCATTCTGAGCGGCGAGGGTAATGCCTCCGCCTACTCCGTGCTGAACAACACAACAAACATTGTGGGTACAGGAACATGGACATCCTCCGGTGATGCCGTGACCGTCACTATTGACGGAGACGCAGTGCTTTTTGTGTATGATAACGGTGTTCTCACAACTGAGAATTTTGGCGATATAGCGTGGTTTGAAAAGAATGACGGTACAGGTCCGGAGCCGCAGCCCTCTGAGGTTTCCGAGCCATCGGAGGTCTCACAGGATTCAACGCCGTCGTTTGAGCTGCCTGTAGTTCCCGATGATGCCTATGGAGTTATCTGTATAAGGATTCCGGAGGACTGGGATGAAAATAATCTTTCCATAAGGGTATATGACTATGACGGCAACAAAAACGAGAACAACGCAAAGCTTACTTCGGCAGGCGGTGGAATATATACCTATACCGTCAACAAGTATTCATCTACCGATTACCTTTTCAACAATCCTAAGTTTGTTATTCTCTCAACGAATAAAGATACAGGCAATATAGTCCAGACCGAGGAAATATATGTGCCCAGGAGCAGCAAGCTTTACACAGCAGAGAAGCAGGGCAGGAAATATGTCCTCAAAGAAAACTAAGAAGGGGGATGCCATAATGCAACGAAGGTCTTTAGCCATGTTTCTGGCAGCTTTTGCTGCGGTGTCTGTTTGTTTTTCAGCAGGATGCTCCTCGGGTTCGGGAACGAACCTCAACAGTTCAGTGAGTGACATTGTGGCAAACGTGTCCTCCGGAGACATATACAAGGAAAAGGCAAACGCAGCGACACTGAGCAATAACTGCAAGAACTATTATGCAGAGGTGGTTTCCGGTACCATCAGCGCCGAAAATCCCGGAGCTGTGACTGTGGATACCCTCCCTTCAATCAGTGACCCTGTATCGAAGAAAAAGAATGCGGCGCTCATGCTGACGGTTGGCGGTGCGATCCAGTACAGCGGGCTGAATACCCTGAAGGATGTGCTCAATTCCTTTGTTGGTGACAGCGCCACCGGCACGATATACGCAATTTCTGATGAGAACAGACCTGCAACGGCTACTATTCCAATTACCGCAAACACAACTCTCCACCAACTCGGCTACCGCTAAAGGTCGTGGGCGGCAAGCTGCCGCACCCGATTTCGCGGTGGCAGATAAACTGATTTCACAGTTGGCCGGTCGCAGCTATAAGATGTTCCAAAAACGACAAATCAAAAGTTTTGGTCAAGCTTTTTCAAAAGCTTGCGGAGTCCAGAGGCAGAGCCTCTGGTAGGTGGTTCGGAGGACGAAGTCCTCTGAGATATAAGAAAAACAGCCTGATTCAATGAGGAATCAGGCTTTTCTTGTATCTTCTGAGCTTAACTTTTTATGGGCAGAATATCTGAACCAAGAGTGGATTTCCCGCATAATCAGCCTGAAAAAAACGTGGCGCGATATGTGCACCGGAATTAATCAGTGTTTCCCTTGAAAACAGGAGCAATGTATGATAAAATGTGAGGTGACAGGGTCCCTAAGTATTTTGCGGAGGGACCGAACCCCAAGAATAACAGAAGGGTGGAAAAAATATGAGTGGTGTAAAGAGAATATTCGTGGAAAAAAGAAAGGGCTTTGATGTAGAGGCCTCGAATCTCATGGCTGACCTGAAAAACAATCTCGGTCTGAAGGCTATCGAGGCTGTGAGAATAATAAACCGCTATGATATCAGCGGACTTGAGGGCGAAAGCTTTGAAAAAGCAAAGAATACCATTCTCAGCGAAACCAACGCCGATATGGTATATGATGAGATACTGCCGGAGGATAAGGCTTTTAGGGTGTTTGCGATGGAATACCTGCCCGGACAGTATGACCAGAGAGCTGACTCTGCGGCACAGTGCGTTCAGCTGCTGACTCAGGGCGAAAGACCTCAGGTGGTCAGCGCAAAGCTTATTGCCGTCAAGGGAGATATTACTGACGATGAGTTTGTTAAGATACAGCATTATCTCATCAACCCCGTAGAGTCAAGGCTTGCGTCCCTTGCAAAGCCTGAGTCTCTCGATATGAGAGCTGACAGACCTGCGGATGTGGCTGTTGTAGAGGGCTTCATCTCCTGGGATGATCAGCAGATGAAGAATTATTTCGATTCTATGGGATTTGCCATGACTCTTGCGGATCTGAAGTTTTGCCGTGATTACTTCCGTGATGACGAGCACAGAGATCCTACCGTTACCGAGCTGAGAGTAATAGATACCTACTGGTCAGACCACTGCCGCCATACTACATTCCTTACAAGGCTTGAGAAGGTGGAGATAGAGAAGAGTGAGATCACAAAGACCATCGAGGATGCGCTCAGTCTCTACTATGAGAGCAGAAATGAGATCTACGGCGAGAACAGCAAGAGAGATGTTTCCCTCATGGATATGGCTCTTGTGGGCATGAAGCTCCTCAAAAAGCGCGGCATGATCCCGGATCTTGATTTGAGTGATGAGATTAACGCCTGTTCTATTGAAGTGCCGGTTACTATTGACGGCAAAACAGAGCAGTGGCTGGTACAGTTTAAGAATGAAACACACAACCATCCGACTGAGATAGAGCCTTTCGGCGGTGCCGCTACCTGTCTCGGCGGAGCTATAAGAGATCCTCTTTCCGGCAGAGCCTATGTTTATCAGGCAATGAGAGTTACCGGTTCCGGCGACCCCACGGTGCCCTTTGAAAAGACCATGGAGGGCAAACTGCCGTCAAGAAAGATAACTACCGGAGCAGCGGCAGGCTATAGCTCCTACGGCAACCAGATAGGTCTGGCTACCGGTCAGGTCACAGAGCTTTATGACAAGGGCTATGTGGCAAAGAGACTGGAGATTGGCGCTGTTATCGGTGCTTCACCCAAGGCAAACGTTATCAGAGAGGTGCCTGCGCCCGATGATATTATCGTACTGCTGGGCGGCAGAACCGGACGTGACGGCTGCGGCGGCGCGACAGGCTCTTCAAAGGCTCACACTATGGAATCCATTGAGACCTGCGGCGCTGAGGTGCAGAAGGGTAATCCGCCTACAGAGAGAAAAATACAGAGACTTTTCAGGAACAGCACCGTATCTACTATGATAAAGCGCTGCAATGACTTTGGCGCAGGCGGTGTGTGCGTTGCCATCGGTGAGCTGGCTGACGGTCTTACTGTAGACCTTGACAAGGTTACTAAAAAATATGACGGTCTGGACGGTACAGAGCTGGCTATATCCGAGTCTCAGGAGAGAATGGCTGTAGTGCTTGACCCGAAGGATGTGGAGAAGTTTATTGCCGAGGCAGGCAAGGAGAATCTTGAAGCTACAGCAGTTGCAGTGGTAACGGAGACTCCGAGGCTCACCATGAACTGGAGAGGCAAGACTATAGTTGACCTGAGCAGAAGCTTCCTTAACACAAACGGTGTGACTCAGGTGGCAAGTGCATATATCACAGCCCCTGATGCAGATAAGTGCTATAGGAAAAAGGCTCCCGCTGAGCTTGATGGACTGGATACGGAAAAAGCCTTCAGAGCCGATATGTCAAGGCTTGAGGTTTGCTCTCAGAAGGGACTTTGCGAGCGTTTTGATTCAAGCATCGGCGCTGCTACGGTGCTCATGCCCTTTGGCGGCGTGACACAGCTCACCCCTCAGGACGCTATGGCTGCAAAGCTCCCCCTGCTCCACGGTGAAACAGATGACGCCACTGCTATGGCCTATGGCTATATTCCGGGCATATCAAGATGGAGCCCCTTCCACGGTGCAGCCTATGCTGTGGTAGAATCTCTGTCCAAGCTTCTTGCGATCGGTGCCGATCCTATGACCGCAAGACTTACCTTCCAGGAGTATTTCGAGCGTCTGCACGACGTACCCTCACGCTGGGGCAAGCCTGCCGCTGCACTCCTTGGAGCGCTTACGGCTCAGATCAGGCTGGGACTGCCGTCTATCGGCGGCAAGGACAGTATGTCCGGCTCTTTTGAGGATCTGGATGTACCGCCCACACTGGTAAGCTTTGCCGTAGCTATGACAAAGGCTTCAAAGACCGTTTCCGCAGAGTTTAAGAAGAGCGGCTCAAGGGTAATATATGTTCCGGTGCCTGAGGATAAGTCATCCCTCATGCCCGACTGGGACAAGCTTATTGCTATGTATAGGGCTGTATATGCTCTCATGGCTGAGGGCAAGGTGCTTTCCGCTTATACTGTAAAGGAGGGCGGCACTGCTGCTGCCGTTGCCAAGATGAGCTTCGGCAACAAGATAGGCTTCCGCTTTGCAAAGGAGCTGACAAATGACGAGCTGTTTGCACCCCTGAGCGGTTCACTTGTGCTGGAGCTTGCAGATGATGCGCAGCTCAGTCAGGATGTACTGTTCTATGAGTTGGGTACCACTACAGACGACGGCATGATAACCATAAACGGCTGCTCAATTTCTATAGATACCCTTATTGATGACTGGACATCAAAGCTTGAGGGCGTGTTCCCTGTAAAGGCTGCCTGCCCTGAAAGCATGACTGACATCCCGCTGTTTACCGAAAGGAACACAGCTTCACCTGTCATCAAGACCGCAAAGCCAAAGGTGTTTATCCCTGTATTCCCCGGCACTAACTGCGAGGTGGATACAGCAAGAGCCTTTGAAAAGGCAGGTGCGGAGCCGGTGCTCCTTATCGTGCGTAACCTGACTCCTTCGGACATCGAGGAGACCATTGACGAGATGGTGCGCATAATCGAGCAGTCACAGATGATAATGCTTCCCGGCGGCTTCTCAGGCGGTGACGAGCCGGACGGTTCAGGCAAGTTTATAGCTACTACCTTCCGCAATCCGAGAGTATCCGAGGCTGTCAACACCCTGCTCAAGAAGCGAGACGGTCTTATGCTGGGTATATGCAACGGCTTCCAGGCTCTCATCAAGCTGGGTCTTGTGCCCTATGGCGAGATCACTGACCTCAAGCCAAATGATCCTACTCTGACCTTCAACACCGTTGGCAGACATATTTCCTGCATGGCATATACCAGGATCACATCTGTCAAGTCTCCCTGGTTCTCACTGGTCAATGCCGGAGATATCCATGCAGTGCCCATTTCCCACGGCGAGGGACGTTTTGTGGCAGACGATGAGACCCTTGCCCGCCTTATCGCAAACGGACAGGTGGCAACACAGTATGTTTCACCTGACGGCAAGGTCGCAACAGACATCACCTTTAATCCCAACGGCTCCGTATGCGCTATCGAAGGCATTACCAGCCCCGACGGACGAGTCCTGGGCAAGATGGGTCATTCCGAGCGTAAGGGCACCGATCTCTACTTCAATGTACCCTTTGAGAAGGATCAGAAGATCTTTGAGAGCGGCGTAGCATACTTCAAGTAAGTCCTTGACAAAATGAAATAACAAAGCACAGGCACGGCATTTCCTTTTGGAGATACCGTGCCTGCTTTCAGTGGATGATATCAGTTGTTCTGGGCAAACTTCATGCGCACAGAGCTGAGCTTCTGCTGCTCGGCACAGTCGGGCTTGTACCAGCCTCTTGCCTTCATGTGATCGTAAATCTGTGACTGCATACCAAGAGAGGTGTTGAGTGAGCTTGAAAATGCCTGATGAACATCCCTGCTGGATGATTCTATTGCACCGTGCATGAAAAGATCGCAGACTCCCTTTTCAAGCAGGAGCATATTTTCCATAAGATCTCTGTCTTCCATAGCTGATCCTCCTCAAAGCAGGCCGTAAAGGCTCTGGAATATGGTTCTGTGGGACTGCTCAAGCTGCTGCACGAAGCTTTTCAGCTCGTTGTCCTGCAAACGGTTGATAGTCTCACAGCACTGGGTGTGAAAATATTTTTCGTGGCCGAGGGCGTCCTCAACATAAAGCAATTCCTTGCTTGTCATAAATATAACCTCCTTTTAATTGGGTGCAACAATAGTATGGACTGTCAGGTAATTTTTTATACAGTGAGAATTATTGACGCACGTGATAGCACAAAAAATAATGCCCACATTTCAGGCTGAATGTGGCTGTAAATTATGACATTGTTCCATTGTCTTTTACGGATAAATTGTGTAGAATAATAATGTATAAATGTCATCTGTCAGCTGCCCAAAAACGGGCGGCATTGCTTTTTCCGGAGATTAAGGAAAAGGCATATTATCATGATTAATTGGAGTTGTTATAAAAAATGAAAAAACTGACAGCAGTTATTGTCTTGGCTGCTATTGTGTTGTCTGCGCTGTTCCTCACAGGGTTGCAGGTCAGGGCGGCGGAGTTTGAAATCGACTTTGAGACCCACTGTACTGCGCTATACCTTGAAAACATAGATACAGAAACCGTAGTCTATCAGAAAAATTCCACTGATCGCCGGTATCCTGCATCCACGACCAAAATAATGACCTACATCGTTGCCTGCGAGCACTCAAAGGATATAAAAAAGGACACTGTGAAGGTCAAGAGCAGCGTTCTGCATATGCTTGACGGCACCGGCAGCTCAATGGCAGGGCTTAAAGAGGGTGAGACCCTTACAGTCTATCAGCTCCTCAACTGCCTGATGATCCCTTCGGGCAATGATGCGGCTCTCGTGCTGGCGGATCATTTCGGCGAGGGAGATATAAACAAATTCGTTGAAATGATGAACGATAAGGCAAAGGAGCTGGGCTGTGAGGATACTCATTTTGCCAACCCTCACGGGCTGAATGACCCTAACCACTATACGACCGCCTCCGATATGGCGAGGATCACCAAATACGCACTGACCCTTCCTGAATTTGTGACTATCACCGATACGGCCACATCAGATGTCATCGGTGAGGACAGGTATCTTGTTACCACAAACTCAATGATAGACCCTGTACGAGGCGGAGACCTCTTCTACCCTTACGCAAAGGGCATAAAGACCGGATCTACCGGCAACGATTCCGGTTACTGTCTTGTTTCCACTGCCGCTAAGGGAGGATATACCTATCTGTGCGTTGCTTTTGGCGCACCCTACGAGGACGAGAACGGAGAAAGCTATGACAACGGTGCAATGATCGATTCCATCAATCTCTATGATTGGGCCTTTGATAATCTCAGTATAAAGACGGTCATCGACAAAAATGATCTCGTTAAGGAGATTGGCCTTGATTTTGCATGGAACAAGGACACGATACAGCTTTCTCCCGCAAAAAGCTATTCCACCATACTTCCGGATGACGTCAGTGTGAAGGATATAGAGCGAAGCTTCAAGATACCGGACAGGATAGAGGCTCCGGTGAAGGAGGGAGATGTGATAGGCACCGTTACCCTGAGCTACAAGGATCAGGCGCTGTGCACTGTCGATCTTATCGCCACGGAAAACATTGACCGCAGTGAGCTGCTTACGGCTCTGGACGGCATCAAGAATGTGGTATCATCAAAGTGGTTTATCATTTCAGTGGGCGTTATTGCATTCCTGATCATGATATATATTATAGTGGTGCTTGTCTATAAGCGAAAAAAACGATCACAGCGGCCTGTCAAGAAGTACCGCAAATTCTGAGCATCCTTCAGACACGGTGATCCCTCAGCGAAGGGACGCCGTGTCTGTTTTTGATTGAAAAAGCTTACTTATTCAAAAACCACAGGGGACTTTGTAATTGCTTATTGAAATTAGGTAAGAATTGAGGTACAATATAGTAGATGTGGGAGCACCCGAAATGCTTTCGGGGCTGACTAAAGGAAAACGGAGGGATATTTATGGCAAAGGCTTTTGAAAGGATCAGTAGAGACGATGATATTTTCAACGGATCAGAATATAAGAATGATTCGCTGCTGTTTAACTTCGTCGAGTCTGCGCGCTTTACAGATGACCCGCAGCTATACAGTGACCACAAGAGCTCTGTGATACTTCTTCCAAAGGATGGCAACCGTGTCTGGATATGGACATCCTCGGCTATAAAGAAGGATACGGCAAAGCTTATTGACATCTGCCGCTTTGTCAGAGATTCAGGGAT
The DNA here is from genome assembly GCA_902768825.1 of uncultured Ruminococcus sp. Classification (GTDB taxonomy): domain Bacteria; phylum Bacillota; class Clostridia; order Oscillospirales; family Acutalibacteraceae; genus UBA1213. The sequence continues at coordinate 6,732 of CACXMR010000028.1, read as the reverse complement.
CGTTAAGCCTGAGATCTATCTCAAGCATGAGGTGTCGGACAATTTTTCCGATCTTTATGCGATAGCTACGTCTGAGTATGGCTATGTGGTGAAGGACGAGTTGTCCCTTGCTGCCTTTGTCTATGACGGCGGGACTATTGAGGAGGATCCGGATTCGGGATTTATGATCCATATTGATAAGAATAATCCGGAGCACGTAAGGCTCGTCAATGAGTTTTATCTGGCCTGCTGCGATGAGTTTCACTGGCACGATAAGCTTGAGCGGAAGGTAAAGGAATATCTTGATATGCAGCTTTATGCCTATGTCAGGGACGGACGAATGCTTGCAAACACCGTCATCGGAGGACACACGGATGATTATATCCGCATCAAGTCCATCGCCGTGCTTGCTTCCGAAAGACACAAGGGCATTGGCTACAGTATGTGCCGCCATATAGTAAACAGGATCGTCGCTTGTGACAGGATGCCTGTGCTTTATACCCACACTAAGAATGCCGCAGCCATGGGTCTGTTTAAAAAGACAGGCTTCAGGCTTCACGATAAGATCTATCTCATCAAAACAGATGATACGAACTGATCAGGCATTTATACAAAAAAGGAGGAAGGATCATGCAGCAGCATAATGGTGAAAAATATTATATTACTACCCCGATCTATTATCCGTCGGGCAACCCTCATATAGGTCACTGCTACACCACCGCAGCCTGTGACTCAATCGCACGTTACAAGCGTATGCAGAAGTACGATGTTATGTTTCTGACAGGTACCGATGAGCACGGCCTCAAGATCGAGCAGAAGGCAGCTGAGGCGGGAGTTACTCCCAAGGAGTATGTGGACAGGATTGTTGAGAAGTTTAAGGACCTGTGGAAATATATGAATATCAGCTACGACAGGTATATCCGCACCACCGATGATTATCATGTTGAGTCGGTGCAGAAGATCTTCAAGGATCTCTATGACAGAGGCTATATCTACAAGGGTGAGTATAAGGGAAAATACTGTACGCCCTGCGAGAGCTTCTGGACAGAGTCACAGCTTGTTGACGGAAAATGTCCCGACTGCGGCAGACCGGTTGTTGAGGCAAAGGAGGAGGCATATTTCCTCAGAATGTCGCCCTTTGCCGACAGAATAGAAAAGCTCCTTACCGAGACAGACTATCTCCGCCCCAAGACCCGTGCACTGGAGCTTGTCAACAACTTCATCAAGCCCGGACTTGAGGATCTCTGCGTCTCAAGAACAAGCTTTACATGGGGTATTCCCGTTACCTTTGACTCAAAGCACGTCGTTTATGTATGGATAGACGCTCTCTCAAACTATATTACCGCTCTCGGCTATGATAATGAGAGATATAACGATTATGACAAATTCTGGCCTGCTGACGTTCACATGGTGGCAAAGGATATCATGCGCTTCCATGCTATCATCTGGCCTGCAATGCTGATGGCTCTTGACCTGCCTCTGCCCAAGCACCTTGCTGTACACGGCTGGATAACCTTTGACGGGAAAAAGATGAGCAAGTCCCTGGGGAATATCATCGATCCCTTCCAGCTGGGCGAGCGTTACGGAGCAGATGCAGTCAGATATCACATCCTGAGGGAAATGGCCCTTGGTTCAGACAGCTCCTTCTCTAATGAAATTATGATAAACCGTATGAATACCGACCTTGCCAACGGTCTTGGCAATCTTGTCTCCAGAACCGTAGCTATGGTGGATAAATACTTTGGCGGCACTCTTCCCGCAGAGCAGGAGAGCGGGGAGTTTGACGATGATCTCATAGCCCAGGCAACCGCACTCAGCGCAGCTGTTGACGAATATGTTGACAGCACTCAGCTCAACAGGGCACTTGAGGAGATATTCAAGGTGGTTTCACGGGCTAACAAGTATATTGACGAGACTACGCCCTGGGTTCTTGCCAAGGATGAGAGCAGGAAGCCGCGCCTTGCCTGCGTTCTCTATAATCTTCTGGAAACCATCAGAATAGTGTCTACTCTCCTTTCTGCGTTTATGCCCACCACCATGCCTGTGGTCTGGAAGCAGATCGGTGCAGATGAAAAGACTGCTGTTTATGAGCTTAGCGATACCTTCGGAGCGCTTCCGAGAGATGTCACAGTCCACAAGGGGGATATCATTTTCCCGAGGATCGACACCGAAAAGGAGATAGAGGAGCTGAACAAGCTTCTTGGTGAGAACAAGCCTGCCGAACCTGAAAAGCCTGACAGCAAGCCCGAAAAGGCTGACGAAAAGCCGGAGGGTGTTGCGATGATTGGCATTGAGGACTTTATGAAGGTGAGACTCATTGCTGCAAGGATAACAGCCTGTGAGCCTGTCAAGAGAGCAAAGAAGCTTCTCAAGCTGACTCTTGATGACGGCAGCGGCGAACGCACAGTAGCAAGCGGCATCGCTAAATACTACAGCCCTGATGAGCTTGTAGGAAAGACCATCATACTTGTGTCAAACCTGAAGCCTGCCGTTCTTTGCGGTGTTGAGAGCAACGGAATGATACTTGCTGCTGATGCAGCCGACGGTGTTAAGGTCATTTTCCTTGATGATGTACCTGCAGGTACACAGATACGCTGATATGACAGAACAAAACAAGGACTGAGTTGACTCAGTCCTTAATTTTTTATTGAAAAAAGAATAGTGAATAGTGAATAACGAATAGTACGGAAACGCCCTGTGGAGCATTACTATAAACTATTCACTATTCTCTATTCACTATTCACTGAGCCCCCGAACATAGTGAGGGGGAGGTTCCTGGAATAAAAGATGCTTTGCTTAGAGATATTGTTGGTTTCGAACTCAAGTGATTATTGTTTCTTGTCTTTTGCAGTTTTTAACGATGCAATAAGTATTCTCTTTATTTCAAGACAATCGCTTATCATTGAGTTGCCTTGTGCTTCATCAATATATCCTGACATTACAAGCAATCTGAGCCAATACTCTGTTTCTGCGGTTTCCTTTAACGATATTTGCAGCTTAGAAGTAAAATCAGCCTGACTTACACCATAAGCGGCTTCATTAGCATTTGCTCCGATAGAGGTGCCGCTTCTGATAATTTGCTTTGATATAATGGATTCTTTTTTCTCATTAACAAGGTATTGATACAGTTTCACTATTCTGGCTGCAAATTTTAATGATTTTTCCAACAACGGGCTTTCGTTATACATATAGATTTTCCTTTTTTTCGTCGCTTTTTTTAGTGAATAAAGAATAGTGAATAGTGAATAACGAATAGTACGGAAACGCCCCGTGGAGCATCACTATAAACTATTCACTATTCTCTATTCACTATTCACTGAGCCCCCGAACATAGTGAGGGGGCGTTTCCGGAGACGGAGGGATTCGAACCCTCGGACCGGCTCATCACCGATCAAACGATTTCGAGTCGTTCTCGTTATGACCACTTCGATACGTCTCCATATTCAGGAACACCCTTGTGTGCTCCGTTGTTACTCATTCATTCTACATTATAAGCGCATAAATGTCAAGACAAATCATGCAAATGATCT
>CACXMR010000028.1:0-3159 GCA_902768825.1 uncultured Ruminococcus sp. | reverse complement strand
TCTTTGTTAGCAGTAATATGGAATAAATTGTTAATTTGACTATATATTATCTTCATAAAATAAAAAACTTGACAAAATAGTGCAGTTTAGTATAGAATATAGGATAGGCGAGTAGTGTATAGCATGTCGCCTGAATGCGGTTTTATACCTTATTTCCTGTTTTCATCTCAATGCTGCCGTTGGGATTTTAGTGATATTATATTTTGCTAATTTTGCCCCGGATACCGCCTTTTTTGGTTATGAAGCCCTCTCTGCTTGCAGAGTGGCTCTTGTTTATGCATAAAGGTGGAACGCACTACACGGGGCCTTCCTGCAGTCCGACTTTGTGCGGACTGGTTCAGATAGTGATGAATTTATTTGTCCTGCAGTTATTAAACATAGTCAGGCGGACTAAAAGGAGTTATTATTTCAGAAACAGGCAAACACAGTATAATAAAATTAACCTGCGGCACCTTGAGCTGATGGATAGATTCTTATACGGTATATGAACGAGAACAAAAGTCAACTATCAAATCAAATCAGGAGGTGTCAACAAACATGGAACCGGTCATAGCCATCATACTTATCATAGTTGTGGCTGCAGTTGTTGGTGTGGCCACTTTCTTTGCGGGCATACAGTATCGCAAGAAGGTGGGCGAAAATAAGATCGGCTCAGCTGAGGAAGAGGCAAAGCGTATTATCGAGGAAGCTCAGCGAGAGTCAGAGGCAACCAAGAAGGAAGCAGTTATTGCAGGTAAGGATGAGGCTCACAAGCTGCTCTCAGACGCAGAGCATGAGATTTCCGACAGAAGAAAGGAAATCCAGCGTCAGGAGCGCAGAATCCAGCAAAAAGAAGAATCAGTTGAAAAGAAACTTGAAAATCTTGAGAAGAAAGATGAAACCGTCAACCAGAAGATAAAGGCCGCCGAGCAGCGCCTTCAGGAGGCAGAGGATCTCAAGCTGAGTCAGATCACAATGCTTGAAAAGATATCAGGCTTCACTCAGGAGCAGGCAAAGGCCTATATTCTTGATAACCTTGAAAACGACCTGACCCACGAAAAAGCTGTCAGGGTCATGGAGTATGAACAGAAGACAAAGGAGCAGTGCGAGAAGTCCGCAAGGGAGATCATTTCTCTGGCAATACAGCGTGTTGCTGCCGATCACGTCAGTGAATCTACCGTTTCTGTAGTGCCGCTGCCCAGCGATGAGATGAAGGGTCGCATTATCGGCCGTGAAGGAAGAAATATCAGAGCAATTGAGACGCTCACAGGCGTTGATCTGATCATTGACGACACACCGGAGGCTATCACCCTTTCCTGCTTTGAGCCTGTAAAGCGTGAGATCGCAAGAGTCACTCTTGAGAAGCTCATCTCGGACGGCAGAATCCATCCCGCAAGGATCGAGGAAATGTATGAGAAGGCCCGCAGAGAGGTCGAATACATGATCAAGTCTGAGGGCGAAAGAGCCATCATTGAGGCAGGCGTAAACGGAATACATCCGGAGCTTGTCAAGCTGTTGGGAAGACTGCATTTCCGTACCAGCTATGGACAGAATGTGCTTGACCACTCGTTGGAGGTGGCTTATCTGGCAGGCATCATGGCTTCAGAGTTAGGACTTGAGCCTACTATGGCAAGAAGGGCAGGACTGCTGCACGATATCGGCAAGGCTCTTGACCACGAGATCGAGGGATCACATATTGAGATCGGTGTAGACGTTGCCCGCAAGTATAAGGAGAGCGAGATCGTTGTCCACGCTATCCATGCTCATCATGGGGATGTTGAGGCAAAGACCATAATCGCTTGTCTTGTACAGGCTGCTGATGCTATTTCTGCGGCACGCCCCGGAGCACGCCGTGAGAATCTCGAAAACTACATCAAGCGCCTTGAGAAGCTGGAGGAGGTCGCCTCATCCTTTGAAGGTGTTGAGCGCTGCTTCGCTATTCAGGCAGGCCGTGAGATCAGGATCATTGTCAAGCCTGAGATCATCAAGGACGACAACATGGTTCTCCTTGCCCGTGACATCTGCAAGAAGATCGAGGAGGATGTAGAATATCCCGGTCAGATCAAGGTCAATATAATTCGTGAATCCCGTGCTGTGGAGTATGCCCGCTGAGGCATAAACCTATAACCGGAACGATCGCAGGAGCGACAGATCAAATGTCTGCCGCTCCGTTTTTTTATTGTCAGGAGGGATGGCATTAATGAAAAAAATAAATATCCGATTTGAGCAGGACAGCTCACTGGAACAGATCGAGGTGATTGTCAGGGCAAAGGACAGGGATGCTCAGGTTTCGGGTATAATAGAGAGCATTGCAGGAAAAAAACCTCAGAGCTTTACCGTTATTGACAGCAACAAATGTCCCTGCATAATCGATGAGTCGGAGATCATCGTCATCTCATCTGAGGGAAAGCACATGAGGATCGTTACGGCTTCGGGCGTGTATTCGATAAAACAGCCCCTGCAGAATATCGAAAAGCGTCTGGGAAGAAGCTTCCTGAGAATATCACGGTTTGAGATCATCAACCTGAAAAGGGTGCGCAAATATGACTTTACTATTATCGGGACACTGCGCATTGAGTTTGAAAACGGCATGGAAACCTGGGCGTCCCGCCGCTACATTCCTCTTATCAAGGAGCGTTTGTCAGGAGAGGAGGATCATCTATGCTGAAAAGACTGATTAAACGTGTTATTATAGGGTTTGTCATTGGTATGATAGCGGGGAATGCTATTGCGCTGTTTATAAGCCTTATGTCATCAGGTGGCTTTAGGATGGTGACTGATATCCTGATAGAAAGAACCGGAGGTGAAGTCACTGCCATATTTGTGCAGACCCTTATGTCCGGACTGTACGGTGCCCTGGCCTTTGCCGGTATTTCCGTCTATGAGATAGAGCGTCTGCCGCTGGCCTTGTCCTCGGGACTCCATTGTCTGCTTATCGTATTGCTTCACGTCCCCAATGCGCTGTTTCTCGGCTGGGAAAACAGTCTCACAGAGGTGATGATCACTGCGGCAATTCAGGTAGCCGGCTATTTTGTGATCTGGCTCATTATACATGGCATCTACCGAAATCAGGTCAGGAATCTCAACGCCCTGCAAAAAATGCATCAGGTTCAGGAAGAAGGAGCAGCCTACGGCAGTGATGATGCAGAAAAATGACCGTTTGTTCCCGCGAAATTACCA
>CACXMR010000027.1 GCA_902768825.1 uncultured Ruminococcus sp. | reverse complement strand
GTCGGGAAAAGCAGCACGTCTCTGATTGCAGGGGAATTGGTCAGCAGCATACACATACGGTCGATGCCGAAGCCGATGCCGCCTGTGGGGGGCATACCTATCTCCAGGGCGTTAAGGAAGTCCTCGTCGGTATGGTTGGCTTCTTCATCGCCCAAAGCAAGCAGTTCCTCTTGTGCCTTGAAGCGCTCACGCTGATCTATGGGGTCGTTAAGCTCGCTGTAGGCGTTTGCCATTTCCCAGCCGTTCATGAAGAACTCAAAGCGCTCCACATAATCCGGAGCATCGGGTTTTCTCTTGGTCAGGGGAGATATCTCCACCGGGTGGTCCATCAGGAAGGTTGGCTGGATGAGATGTTCCTCGACGAAAGCCTCAAAGAACAGATTGAGGATATCGCCCTTCTTGTGGTGGGCCTCATATTCGACGCCTTTTTCATCGGCAATAGCCCTTGCCTGTTCTACAGTTGTTATCTCATTGAAATCAACACCGGAGTACTTTTTGACAGCGTCGACCATTGTAATGCGCTCAAACGGCTTGCCAAGATCCATCTCAATGCCGTTATACACGATAGTGGTAGTGCCAAGCACCTCCTGAGCCACATAGCGATAGAGGTTCTCGGTGAGATCCATCATACCATGATAGTCTGTATATGCCTGATAAAGTTCCATAAGAGTGAATTCTGGATTGTGGCGTGTATCGAGACCTTCGTTTCTGAACACACGGCCGATTTCATATACTCTTTCCAGGCCGCCCACGATAAGTCTTTTCAGATAAAGCTCCAGAGAAATCCTGAGTCTGAGATCCTCATCAAGTGCGTTGAAGTGTGTTTCAAAGGGTCTTGCGGTAGCGCCTCCGGCATTGGAGACCAGCATGGGAGTCTCGACCTCCATGAAGCCCTGGCCGTCAAGGTAGCGGCGGATGGCGCTGATGATCCTGGAACGCTTGATAAAGGTATCCTTAACCTCCTCGTTCATAATGAGGTCAACATATCTCTGACGATAACGCATATCCGTATTGGTGAGTCCGTGATACTTTTCTGGCAGGATCTGCAGGCTTTTTGAAAGCAGGGTCATCTCTGATGCGTGGATAGAAATCTCGCCTGTCTTAGTTTTGAATACCTCACCCTTCAGACCAACGATATCACCGATATCCATTTTTTTGAAGAGCTTATACTCCTCCTCGCCGATGCTGTCTCGTGCAACATAGCACTGAACGGTGCCCTTGAGATCCTGGATGTGGCAAAATGACGCCTTGCCCATGACACGCTTTGACATAATACGTCCGGCAACTGCAACGACCTTGCCTTCAAGCTCGTCAAAGTGTTCCTTTACATCGGAGCTGTGATGAGTCACATCGTATTTCATTATCTGAAAGGGATCCTTGCCGGAATCCTGAAGCTCCTTGAGCTTTTCTCTCCTGATCTTGAGCAGGCTGTTCAGGTCCTGCTCCTGCCTGTTGTTATTCTGTCCTTCTGCCATTTATATCTTCCTTTCGATAGGATGCTACAGGTCTTAGCGCAGCCAATAGCTTATCTTGATATTTCCAGAACAATAAACTTGATGGTACCGTCGGGGGTCTCCACCTCAACGGTATCGCCTACCTTGTGACCGAGAAGTGCCGCACCTACGGGAGATTCATCGGAGAGTCTGCCCTCAAAGGGATCGGCCTCGTTTGAACCGATGATCTGATACTCCACATCCTCGTCAAATTCACAGTCATGCACCTTGACCTTTGATCCTACATGAATAAGCTCATTGGTAAGCTCGCTGTCATCAATTATCTTAGCGTTTTTGAGTATTGCCTCGATCTGAGCTATCCTTGCTTCAAGCATAGCCTGATCGTTTTTGGCCTCGTCATATTCACTGTTTTCGGAAAGGTCGCCGAAGGAACGTGCCACTTTGATCTTTTCGGCTATTTCTTTACGCTTGACGTCCTTGAGATATTCAAGCTCGTTTTCATAGTTTTTTAGTCCCTCATCGGTAAGAAGAGTTTGCTTTGCCATAACAATCCCAACCTTTATTCAGATTTTTTCAATACTCTATATTATATAAAATTTCAATCCCTGTGTCAACCCTGAATATTCCCAATAGAAGGCTTTTCTCTTGACACAAAGAATCGGTGCGTGTTACAATTATTTTCAGGAATGGCAAATGCCAAAGGGTATTCTGATAATGGGATAAAAGGGGCAAAATGCAGGTCGGCCGGGTTGTATCGGGAGGTTGGCGTATTATGGGTAAGCAAAACGAATTTATACAAAAAAGCATAATCAACGATATGTCCGAGGGAGTAATGATCATCGGACTGGACGGTATCGTGCAGTATATGAATCCTGCGGCTGAGATGATCCTTAACATAAAGGAGGACGAGCTTACCGGCAAGAAGATCGCATCGGTTTTCTTTATGGACAGCAGGAACGACGCATTCAATCAGACAATACTTGATGCTATTTCAACCCCTTCTCATGTGCATTATAATCTGATCTCATATTTCTCCGGTGATGATGAGAAAACGATCTATGTGATGAGCTCGTTCCTGAAAAGCAATGAGAGGAAAATAGCCCTTATTGTTATACTAAACGATATGACAAGTATTGCGGCAATGCGAAAGCGCTATACCGATAAGATGATGGGTCTGCTGGACTCACTGGTTCAGGCATTGTCGGTGGCTATTGATGAGCGCTCACATTATAATGCCCGGCACACTCAGAACATGGTGGGCATGGCTGAGAAATTTCTGACCTGGCTTGATAATACCCGCAATCCATGGCGCTTTAGCGAAACAAAAAAGCGTGCATTCCTGATGAGTGTCTGGCTCCACGATGTGGGAAAGCTCTCCGTACCGCTGACGGTAATGGATAAGGCCACAAGGCTTGGAGACGCCGTTGGCAGGATAGATGACAGGTTCAGGCATATTCACCTTCTGGATCGCATCTCTCTCCTTGAGGGGGAGATCTCTCAGGAGGATTTTGATACAAGGGAGAAGGACAGGGAGAGGTGGCTGAGCTTCATCCACAGGATCAACACCTCGGAGTTCCTTCCTGATGAGGATGCCGCAAGGGTGCGTGAGCTGTCAGAGCTTCGCTACAGGGAGGAGGACGGGACTGACGCTCCCTTTGTGACTCCCCATGAGGTGAGCTGCCTGCTTATCAGAAAGGGTACTCTCACCGATGAGGAGAGGGCAGTGATGCAGAACCATGTGGTGGTGACAAAAAAGATACTCAACAGAGTGAACTTCCCTGATGACTATGAAATGATCCCCGAATGGGCAGGGTCGCACCACGAGCTGAAAAACGGCAGGGGCTATCCCGATCACAAGCAGGGAGATCAGATACCGAAGGAGGTCTGCCTGCTGACGATACTTGATATATATGAGGCCCTCACCGCCAAGGACAGACCATACAAAAAGCCGATGCCCCCGGAAAAAGCCTGGAGCATACTTCACAGCATGGCGGATGAGGGGAGTCTCGACAGTGAAGTGCTGGAGCTTTTTGAAAAAAGCGGCGCATGGAAGCCCTGAGTGAAAGGACGAGGTGAAGCATGGATCAAAATACTGACATGGGCAGGATCGTAATTGATAGCCTGTCAAAGGAATATACCCTTAACAAGCTTGATGTAGGAAGTGATGCTCGCCTTGCCAAAAAAGGCATGGTGTTTACCACTGAGAGCTATGACGTGGCCGGAGTGGGGCGGCTGTGCGTTCTCCGCATGAGGGCGATGCTTGGCATAATGAAAATGGAAACGGTTGTGCTCTCTGTGTTTAATAAGGATATGCCTCTTTTCAACGCTGACTGGGTAAAGGCCGCCGGAAATGAAACTCGGATCGTAGAGCTGTATGATACCCAGCTTTCACCTTATTCCGGAAAACTGCTGGGAAGGCTTGACGAGATCAGCAAAAGAGACTCAGACCTTAAGGATTATAAGTCTACGGCGCCTCACTGGTATGATTCCATACGCTATTCCTGTTCCTATGCAAAAACAGGGAAGAAGGTCTCAGACCGTCTCTATGAGTCTGCAAAGGACTGTATCAGTGCCTATATCGACGAGCTGATCACTGCGGAGAGCTGTGATGAAAGGGCAAAGCGTGAAAAGGTGAGGGAGTTTGCCGTTAATCTCTATAACAACGGCGGCCCTGCTGTGGATCAGATAAAGAAGCTTTTCGGAGAGGAAACGGCAAAGCGGCTCATACTCAGACATATGTACGGAGTGGATGAATGACTCCGATTAACGCAAAACCGGACAGTTCGTGTGTGAACTGCCCGGTTGTTTTTTTATTATTGTCAGTTATTCAGGAGAGATTCGATCTTCTTTGCGGCTTCCTCGGCTTCGGGGTTGAGTACGCTCTCGATCTTTCCGCTGTCGCAGGCTGCGGAGTTCTTAGGATCTATGGGCAGCCTTGCAAGTATCTCGATGCTGTATTCCTTTGCGATCTCCTCAAGCTTGCTCTCGCCGAAGGGATAGTGCTTCTTTCCGCAGTCGGGACATACAAAGCAGCTCATGTTTTCGATAATGCCCAGTATCGGCACGTTCATCATCTGAGCCATCCTTACAGCCTTCTCCACGATCATGGATACAAGCTCCTGGGGTGAGGTGACGATGATTATGCCGTCCAGCGGAAGGGACTGGAATATCGTCAGAGGTACATCGCCTGTTCCGGGAGGCATATCCACAAACATATAGTCAACATCGTTCCAATAAACGTCTGACCAGAACTGCTTTACAGTGCCTGCAAGAACCGGACCTCTCCAGATGACAGGGTCTGTCTCATTTTCCAGCAGCAGATTGACTGACATGATGTCTATTCCGGAATGTGTGGTTATGGGAAGTATGCCCTTCTCCGAACCCATGGCCTTTTCCTTGATGCCAAATGCCTTTGGAATGGAAGGACCTGTAAGGTCTGCGTCAAGTATGGCTGCGTGATAGCCCATCCGGCTGAACATTACCGCCATGAGTGAGGTGACGGTGGATTTGCCTACGCCGCCTTTGCCGCTGACTATGCCGATGACCTTCTTTACTGAGCTGTACTGATTCAGCTTTTCGGTAAGATCCTGGGGTTCATTCCTTGAAGCGCAGTTTTCGCCGCAGGTGGAACAATCGTGTGTACATTCTGACATTTCTTTTCTCTCCTTTTAGAATAGTTACTCAAAGATCTTATTCTGCACTGTTAACATCGGATTCCGTCTCTTCGGAAATATCTGATGACTCATAGCTGCTGTCTGCATTGTTTGCTTCTTCAATATCCTCATGGTCAGAGGCCGGGATTTCCTCTGCATTGTCGGCTTCACCATCGGTGGGCTTTGCGGACTTCTTTTTGCTTTCGCTGCGGTCAAGCTCATAACCGCTGAGGAAGGTATAGGGCAGACCATAGCCGAATATCACTGCCGCAATATTTGCAAGCTCGCTGTGTGTGCTGATCTGCTCATGCAGAGGCATAGCCTGCACAACCGATGCAATGATGACATACAGTGCGGGCAGCACCATGATGATAAGGGTTCCCGCCGAAAACCTGAAGACCTGCTTGCCGTCTCCGACCCTTGTGGCGTAAAAAAGTAGCCCGCCAAAAAGAGCAAATATCAGAGCCGTGAGCAGAGTGCTCTTGACGGCATCCTGTGAAAAGGAATCCTTTATCATTCCGAGGAAAAACGCAGAGCATATCAGGAATGCGGTTACAAGAAATGCCGAAAAGATCAGGTTCATTATTTCGTTTTTTCTTTTCTTCATAAATTATTATCCTCCGGGTGATGGATTATTCTTACGCATGAAGCGTAACTTCTATTTTACCATGCCGCCGGGAAATATAATTCTTTATTAGAAAATTACTTTCCTTTTTTCTTTGCCGCAAGGCACAGCCAGCCCTTTTCTTCATAACGGTCGATGATCTCAAGGCTTTCTGGCAGTCCGGCAAGGACATCGTCAAGGCGCACATCGATTATGCCGCTCATGATATAAACGGTATTTTCATCCATAAACTTTTCTATGTCTCCCGAAAGCATGATTATAGCGTCGGCAACGATATTGGCAGTGATTATGTCATACTTTCCCTGAGCCTTTTCGGCAAGATTGCCGTGGATGCCGGTGTATCTGTCCGCTACGTTGTTTCTTTCGGCGTTTTCCCTTGAGGACTTTACAGCAAGCTCATCGATGTCAATGCCTGTCGCGCTGTCCGCCCCTAAAAGCAGAGCCGCCACAGACAATATTCCGCTGCCGCAGCCTACATCCAGTATTCTTGCGCCCTTGAAGGTATACTTTTCAAGCGCCTCCAGGCAAAGCCTTGTGGTCTCGTGGGTGCCTGAGCCGAAGGCAAGACCGGGCTCGAGGTTGAGCACGATCCGTCCCTCAGGGTCATAGTCATCTCTCCACACCGGACGTATGAGGAGCTTTTCGCCGACCTTGATAGGATTGAAGTATTTCTTCCAGTTTTCAAGACAGCCCTCCACGTCACATTTGTCTGCGATTATATTGTAGCTTATGCCCTGAGCATCGAGTCGTTCTCTGATGAAGGATACTGCCTCAGCGGGATTATCCGCAGGACTGATATAAATATGTATCCTGCCCTTGGTCCTGTCCTGTTTGAGAAGCTCCTCATCGATCATGTCGATCTTTGCGATCTCCATGACCTCATCCTCCAGCATGGAATAGTCCTCGATGTAGATCCCGTAGGGAACGGTCATCTGAGCAATATTTCCTGCCGTGTCAATGTCAGGAGTGCTTACTTCAACGATTATTTCCGTCCAATCCATAGATTATTCCTCTCCTGTTGTTTCTTCCGGAGCCTGTGCAGTTACTGCATCAGCGTCCTCGACTGTTTCTGCTGCTGCAGGGATAGCCTTGTCCTTTTTCTTTGACTTGCCCTTGGGGAGCTTGCCTTTAGTAAGCCCTACGCCTGCCGCTATTGCCGGGCTGAACCATCTGCCGCTGGTGCTGTTATTGCTGCCGATTGTGCAGTTGTGAAACTCCACTCCGCCCTTTACCGGCGAGAGAATAAAGCCCACTGCTACTCCTGTAAGAAAGGCTGCTGTTGCTGCTAAAAGCGCATTTGATTTACACATGATATTTTCCTCCGTTTTTCTCCGGTCATTGCCGGTAATTTGTCAGTTATTGCCGGAAAGCTCCCTTATCACCCGTGATGCGATTATCAGCCCTACTGCCGGGGGAACACAGGCATAGCTTGCCGGTATGGGCTTGCCGGACTCCTGGTCAAAGGTCCGGGTGGGGAGTTTTTTTGGTTCCTCCTTGGAATAGACTACCGTAAGACTTTTTATGCCCCGGGCCTTCAGCTCCCTGCGCATTACCCTTGCGAGAGGGCAAACCGAGGTTTTGTAGATGTCGGTTATTTCAAAGGCTGACGGGTCCAGCTTGTTGCCTGCGCCCATGGAGGATATCACAGGCACTCCGGCCTGCTTTGCCCGGGTAATAAGCTCAAGCTTTGCACTGACGGTATCCACGGCGTCCACAACATAGTCATAGCCTGACAGATCAAAGCTGTCAGCGTTTTCCGCAGTGTAAAAGGTGTTGAAGGTTTTTACCCTGATGCTTGGGTTTATATCCCTGATGCGCAGGGCGGCGGCTTCGGTCTTATACTGCCCCACGGTTGAGGACAGGGCGATTATCTGTCGGTTGATGTTGCTGACGCTCACCCTGTCACGGTCTATCAGGTGCAGCTCGCCTACTCCGCTTCGTGCAAGAGCCTCCACAACATATCCTCCGACGCCTCCGATGCCGAACACTGCGACCCGGGAGGAGGCAAGCCGGCTGACGCCTTCACTGCCCAGCAAAAGCTCTGTTCTTGAGAATCTTTCATCCATGGTCATCCACTCCGTTGCTCTACTGTGTTAATGTTAACACAAAACGCCTCTACGGTCAACAGCGAAAGCAACATAAAGGAGGAATCCTATGCAAATATCTCCATATTTCATTGACAATCTTATCACTTTGCATTAAAATTATATTTGTATGCTTATTCGTGTTTTTTATCGCAGTTTAGGGAGTGGTTGAAATGAAGATCAAGGAGTGGTTTATCGGAGATACCAGCAGGACCTCCGTGCAGTTTTTCAGGAGCCTGTTTGTAGGAGGTATTGCGACGGTTGCCGATATGCTGGTGCTCATTCTCATTCGTGAGCTGATGCACGTTCCGGAGGGGATCGCCGCCATATTCGGGTTTATTGTGGGTCTTGCCGTAAACTACATCGTTTCGACCTACTGGGTGTTTGCCAAGGCTAAGGTCAAGAACCGCATAATTGACTTCATCGGCTTTGCGGTGATAGGCATTATCGGACTCGGACTTACACAGCTTATCATAGAGCCATTTGCCATAGAGGGTATGTTTGGCAAGGGCTGGTTTGTCCAGTGGCAGATATTCGGAGTCCTGCTTCCTATTGATAAATACTATATAGTAGGCAAGGTCCTTGCGGTAGTGATCGTGTATATGTGGAACTTCTTTGCCCGTAAGTTTATCCTTTACAGGAAGGTAGAGGAAAAGGATGAGGTGCCGGGAAAAGAAAAAAACGAAGCCGGGGATCAGGAAAAGCCTGAGGAACAGCCGGAAAAGGTGCATATAACCAAAGAGGAGACAAAAAAATGAAAAAGGTAATAATTATCGGAGCAGGTCCTGCGGGACTGACAGCGGCAAACGAGCTTCTGAGAGACAGCGGCGAGGAATATGAGATCGTAATACTTGAGGAGAGCGACGCTATCGGCGGCATTTCCCAGACAGTGCGCTACAACGGCAACCGCATGGACATCGGCGGACACAGGTTCTTCTCTAAGAGCGATGAGATAATGGACTGGTGGAAGGAGCTTATGCCTCTGCAGGGCAAGGACGCCTTTGACGACAAGCTCCTTGGCAGGGAAAAGCCCCTTGCTGAGGGCGGTCCCGACCCGGAAAAGGAGGACGTGGTCATGCTGGTGCGTGACCGTGTATCAAGAATTTATTATCGCAAGCACTTTTTTGACTATCCCATATCCATGTCTATGTCCACTATCAAGAATATGGGCTTCTTTACGACTATGGCGGCAGGCTTCAGCTATCTGAAGGCCATCATGTTCAAGAAGAAGGAGACCTCTCTTGAAAATTTCTACATCAACCGCTTTGGCAAGAAGCTTTACAGTATGTTCTTTGAGGGCTATACGGAGAAGCTCTGGGGACGTCATCCGAGAGAGATATCTGCTGACTGGGGCTCTCAGAGAGTAAAGGGTCTGTCGATCAGGGCAGTGCTCAAGGATATGTTCTCAAAGATCGGCGGAAAAAAGAAAAAGAACAAGAAGAATGTGGAAACCTCACTGATCGAGCAGTTCTGGTACCCCAAATACGGCCCCGGCCAGCTCTGGGAACTGGCTGCCAAGAGAGCCTGCGACAAGGGTGCAAAGCTTATCAAAAACTGCAAGGTCAGGAATATAGTATGCAAGGACGGTAAGATCACCTCTGTGGTCTGCGACACAAAGGATGGGGAAAAGACCTTTACCGGAGATATCTTTATTTCATCCATGCCTGTGCGTGATCTGGTGCTGGGCATGACCGGAGACAAGCCTTCCCGTGAGATGGTGGATATAGCCGACGGACTGCCTTATCGTGACTTTGTGACAGTGGGACTGTTGGTAAGCAGGCTTGACCTTGAAAACAGGACAAAGATCAAGACCCTTGGAAATATCGTCCCTGACTGCTGGATATATGTGCAGGATACAGGGGTCAAGCTGGGAAGAATACAGATATTCAACAACTGGTCGCCTTATATGGTAAAGGATCCCGAAAAGACCGTCTGGATCGGCCTTGAATACTTCTGCTCACAGGGCGATGAATTCTGGAGCATGACCGATGAGGAATGTATAAAGCTTGCAGTGGGCGAGCTTGAGAGCATGGGCATCATCAATGCCGATGAGGTGCTGGACAGCCATCGTGAGCGTGTCAAAAAGGCATATCCTGCATATTTTGACACCTATGCACACATGGACAAGCTGATTGCCTGCCTTGATGAATATGATAATCTCTACTGTGTGGGGCGTAACGGTCAGCACCGCTACAATAATATGGATCACTCAATGCTTACTGCTATACGAACCGCTCAGGCGATAAAGGAAGGCACTGCCTCAAAGCATGATATCTGGAACGTCAATACCGAAAAGGAATACCATGAGTCAAAAGAGTCCAAGTCCTGAGACGTTACCGTCTGCACAACAGATATGATTGATTACAGGTGAAGATTATGTCAAAAACTAAAGCGTCTAATTCAGAACTCCCGGAAAAAATATTTTCGGGAATATACAAACATCCCTTCATTGCTGCGGCGCTGGCTTGTATGCTGGTTTTGCTGCTGCCCACGAGATTTACCACCATTTCCAACACCCTGTCCGTTTCCTTCCTGATAGCTTTGCTGGGAGCCTGCGGGGCCTACTTCTCTTATCGCATCTATTCCGGAGACAAGGCTGTCCGCCATGCCGCTGCCATTGGCTGCAGCGGGCTTCTCTGTGCCTTTTTGTTCTTTTATCAGGTGTTTGTTCAGGGGGCTTACGGCATCGTGCTCATGAACGGCGGACTTGCCGTGTGTGTGGGAGCCTTCCTCTATCTGCTGGCATCGGACAAGCTGTCAGTCAGATCGGTAATAATCCTGCTTTTTGCGGCGGGCTTTGTTATGCGCCTTTCTTATGTGGTGTCGGTGGATATAAGCATCGTTCAGCACGATGTTTACTACCTTGGCAATGGATCAGGTCATTCGGGCTATATCGAGTATCTCTATGCAAACGGACATCTGCCGGACTTTGACGTAAGAAAGGTGGATCAGTTTTATCATCCGCCGCTGCACCATATCCTTGCAGCCCTCTGGATGAGGATACAGACCATCATGGGCGTGGAGTATGAGCTTGCCTATCAGAATATCCGTGTTCTTACCCTGTTCTATTCCACTGCATCCCTTATTATCTCCTACAAGATCTTCCGCAGACTGGGCATTTCAAAGGTCGGTCTCATTGTTGCGACTGCCGTTGTTGCATTCTGTCCCACATTCTATTGGATGTCGGGCAGTGTCAACAACGATATACTGTCTATCACGCTTATGCTTGGCGCTATACTCAACACACTGTGCTGGTATAAGTCAAGATCCATCAAAAGGATACTCTGCATTGCCCTCTGCGTGGGCTTTGGCATGATGGCAAAGCTCTCGGCGTGGATGGTTGCGCCCGCTATAGCCGTGGTGTTTATTTATGTGCTGTTTGAGTCACGCAAGAGCTTTGTCAAGTATCTTGTGCAGTATGTTGCTTTTCTTGCCGTATGTGCGCCTATCGGCCTTTTCTGGTCTGTCAGGAACTTTATCCGCTGGGGCGTACCCTTTACCTTCGTGCAAAGGCTCTCGGAGAAATCCTCCCAATATATCGGAAACATTCCCATCAGCACAAGGATCTTCGATCTCAGCCCCCACCAGTTTGCAGACGTGGCGCCTCAGTTTACGATGTTCAAGGGCAGCTATAACGAATATAACCCTCTTGTTGCCCTGTTTAAGACATCGGCATTTGACGAGTATTTAGCTGTCAGGCATTACCCGACCATAGCAGGCTTCAGCCATGTGCTGTTCTGGTCGTCGGTAGTGCTGGGTGTGCTGGGCTTTGCCGCCATGATCTTTATGTTCATAAGGAAAAACAGCAAAATGGATGTGGTCCAGAAGTCGCTTATCGGAGTTTTTTATTTCACACTGCTTGGTATGTACTATTATTTCTGTATGGATTATCCCCATGTGTGCACCATGAACATCAGGTATGCAGTGCCGCTTATAGTCATCGGAGCTTTGTCCATCGGCTACCTTGCCTCTGAGCTTTTGAAGATGAAAAAGAAGTGGTCAGGCATCTGTCTGGGAGCGATATGTGCGGTTATCGGTATCTATGCAGTGAGCGGATATGCTGTGTTCAGTATCTGCGCTAAGCCCTGATGCAGCTAAGGAGAAAGAGAAATGTTTTTTAGGAAAAAGGAACCGCTGGGTGCAGCGGAGTATATAATTGCAGGGCTTGGAAACCCTGAACGTAAATATGAAAACACAAGGCACAATGCAGGTTTTATGACCATAGACTGTCTGAGCGAGGAGCTGGGTGTCAGGGTAGACCGCATAAAGTATAAATCCCTTTGTACGACAGCGTCCATAGGGGACAAAAAGGTGCTGCTGATGAAGCCCTCTACCTATATGAATAACAGCGGGCTTGCCCTCAAGGAAGCAATGAGCTTTTTCAAGATACCGCCCGAAAGGACGATCATCATTCTTGACGATGTGTCACTTGATATAGGCAGACTGCGCATCAGGCGAAAGGGCAGCGACGGCGGGCATAACGGCATGAAAAATATCATCTATCTTTCAGGCAGCGATCAGTTTCCGAGGATAAAGATAGGAGTCGGCAAGAAGCCCGAGCAGTGGGATTTAGCGGACTGGGTGCTCTCCGCCTTTACGACATCGGAGCAGAAGCCCCTTGGTGAAGCCGTCAAAAACGCCTGCGAGGCGGTGAGGCTGATCGTCGGGGGACAGACTGACAAGGCCATGAACCTGTATAATTCTTAATCGAGGTCATTTATGAAATTTCTGAATAGTGTGTTGAGCGGGATACCCGAATACAGGCAGCTTTATGAGGCTGTCAGCAACGAGCGGTTTCCCGTTATGGCTACGGGTCTTGCTTCGGTGCACAAGGCGCACCTGATACACAATCTGTGCTATCATACAGGACAGCGGGCACTGGTTATCGCCGGAGATGAGTCAGAGGCAGCAAGGCTGTGCTCTGATATCACGGCTATGGGTACGAGGGCTGTGTTTTATCCTGCAAGGGACTTTACCTTCCGCAATGTGGAGGGAGCCTCAAGGGAGTTTGAACACCAGAGAATCGGCGCTCTGTGGTCGTTCATGTCAGGTGAGAGCAGGGTGCTGATCTGCTGTGCGGATGCTGCAGTGCAGTATACAATACCGAAAAAGACCCTTTTATCAGCTTCGGCTGAAATAAAGGAAGGAGCAAGGATATCTCCGAAGGAGCTTGTGTCCCTGCTGCTGTCGGGCGGCTACGTCAGAGTAGAACAGATCGACGGCACAGGACAGTTTGCCCTGAGAGGCGGTATCCTGGACTTTTTTATGCCCTCATCTGCCCAGCCCTGCAGAGTGGAGTTCTGGGGGGATGAGATAGACACCATATCCGCCTTTGACATTGAGACCCAACGCCGCACCGACAGGCTGGACAGCTTTGTGATAACACCGTCAACAGAGATAGCCTTTGACAGTGCGGAGTCCCTGGCAGACAGGATAGACGAAAAAGCCCGTTCCCTAAGGGGAAAGGCGGCTCCCCTTGCAAGGGAGATACTTCAAAGGGAATCGGAGCTGCTCAGAAGCGGCGGCAGGCTAAGCTCGGCAGATAAATTTTACAGCCTGGTCTATGACAAGCCGGCGGATATCTTTGATTATATGGAAAAACAGGATTTTGTGTTTGTTTCAGAGCAGGCAAAGTCCGATGACAAGCTGAAAAGCAGTGCCTGGCAGTGGGGCGAGGATGTAAAGGATTATCTTGCGGAGGGAGTGCTCTGCAAGGGTCTCGATACTTTTTCGGGAGGCAAAACGGAGCTGCTGCGCTCTATCGAAAACAGACGGCTCATTTTCTGTGAGAATTACACCAGGGGCACCTGCGAGCTGCCGCTGAAGGCTCTTGTCAATTTCAGTGTCCGTCAGCTTTCGCCCTGGAGCGGGTCTATCAGCGTTCTGTGCGAGGATCTTGAGGTGCTTGCCTCAAAGGACAGGACCTGTGTGATACTTGCGGGCACAAAGAAGGCTGCGGAAAATCTCTACAGGGATCTTCTTGGCAGGGAACTGCCTGCTGTGCTGACTGATCCGGAGGAGGAGCTTCCGGGCAAGGGACTTTTTGTTACTTACGGCAGTCTTTCCTCAGGCTTTGAATACTTCCAGACCGGCTTCAGCCTTATCACCCATGTGCAGATAACCGAGAGCACAGTGCAAAGAAAGCGCAGGCGCAGCCAGGGTAAGGCGATATTCAGCCTTGCCGAGCTTTCTCCGGGAGACTATGTGGTGCACACCATCCACGGCATAGGCCAGTATGGCGGCATCAGAAAGATGGAGCTTGAGGGAATTACCAAGGACTATATAAGCATACAATATGCCAAGGGTGATACTCTGTATATTCCCGTGACACAGATGGATCAGGTCTCAAAATACATCGGCCCTCACGAGGACAGCACCGTCAAGCTCAACAGACTCGGCGGGCAGGAGTGGCAGAAGTCTAAGAACCGTGTCCGGTCTGCGGTGAAGGATATTGCTGAAGGACTTGTAAAGCTTTATTCGGAAAGAATGAGGGCAAAGGGTCATGCCTTTCCGCCTGATAACGAGTGGCAGCGGGATTTTGAGGCACGATTTGAATACGAGGAAACCGCTGACCAGAAGAGATGCATTGAAGAAATAAAATCCGACATGGAGAGGATAGCTCCAATGGACAGGCTGCTATGCGGAGACGTGGGCTTCGGCAAGACAGAGGTGGCACTGAGAGCGGCCTTCAAGTGTGTGACTGACTCAAAGCAGTGCGCGCTGCTTGTTCCTACTACGATACTTGCATGGCAGCACTATCAGACGGTGCTGCGCCGGTTTGAGGGCTTCCCCATAAGCGTAGAGCTGCTATCCAGATTCCGCTCTCCTTCACAGCAGGCGGAAATAATTGAAAAGCTCAAGCGAGGCGATATCGACATGGTCATCGGCACCCACAGACTTATATCCAAGGATATAAGCTTCCGTGATCTGGGGCTTGTGATCATCGACGAGGAGCAGAGGTTCGGCGTCGCTCAGAAGGAACGGCTCAAGGAGATGTGCAAGGACGTGGATGTGCTCACCCTGTCAGCTACGCCTATCCCCAGGACCCTCAATATGGCAATGTCGGGGATAAGGGATATGTCGTCCATAGAGGAGGCGCCCCAGGACAGACATCCGGTGCAGACCTATGTGCTGGAGTATGACGAGGCAGTGATAAACGAAGCCATAAGACGTGAGCTGCGCCGTGGCGGTCAGGTGTTTTATCTTTACAACTCGGTGGAGAATATCGAGCACAGGGCAAAGGACATCTCCGACAGGATACCCGAAGCAAGAGTGGCTTTTGGTCACGGAAAAATGAACGAGGGTCAGCTTTCTGAGGTATGGAGGAAGATGCTGGAGCAGGAGATCAATGTGCTGGTCAGCACCACAATAATCGAAACCGGAGTTGACATCCCCAACGCCAATACCCTCATTATCGAAAACGCCGACAGGATGGGGCTTTCTCAGCTCCATCAGATAAGGGGAAGGGTAGGCCGTTCTTCAAGGAGAGCCTATGCCTATCTTACCTTCCACAGAAACAAGGTGCTGTCGGAGATATCCCAGAAGCGTCTGGATGCCATCAAGGAATTTACTGAGTTCGGTTCCGGCTTCAAGATAGCCATGAGGGATCTGGAGCTCAGAGGTGCGGGAAATCTTCTTGGCGCCCAGCAGCACGGACACATGGCTGATGTGGGCTATGATATGTATATGAAGCTGCTGGGAGAAGCTGTCAGGGCAGCAAAGGGCGAAGAGCCTGAGGAAGAGGATCTTGACTGCCTGATAGATATTCGTATAGATGCTCATATTCCTGAGGAATATATTGAGAGCAGCCGCAGACGTCTTGAGATATACAGAAGGATCGCAGATATCCGCACCAGGGAGGATGCGGAGGATGTGACCGATGAACTGATTGACCGTTTCGGAGACGTGCCCGATTCTGTAAACAGACTGATAAATATTGCCCTTGTCCGCAGCAAGGCAAGAAAGCTGGGCATTACAGAGGTTGTGCAGAAAAACGACCATCTCCTGCTTTATGTCGCAAGGATAAAATCAGAGTCAAATGCCGATATTATCAGCCGCTTTACCGGCAGGGCTATGCTCAGCGCCGGCTCAAAGCCCTATATCGCCATACGCATTAACAAGGGAGAAAATACTCAGGAGCTCCTTAACCGGATCCTGCAGGTGTAGTCTCCTGAGGAATATTTGTATCGCCGTAATATTTTACTAAGTAAGCAAAATAAAAGCTTTCTTGGGATATTTTGGCTTGACTTTAATATGATGATGTGGTATCATTTAGTTGGTTATTACCTAATACCATTATGTTAACTCTGAAAGGGATGTATATGTTATGAACAATCAGAATTATAACCCACAGCAGCAGCCCCAGCAGCCTCAGCAGCCCATGTATCAGCAGCCCATGCAGCAGCCCATGCAGCCCCAGCCTCCCAAGGCTCCCAAGGCTCCGATCTTTAA
This sequence comes from uncultured Ruminococcus sp., assembly GCA_902768825.1. Taxonomy (GTDB): domain Bacteria; phylum Bacillota; class Clostridia; order Oscillospirales; family Acutalibacteraceae; genus UBA1213. Next base: position 10,805 of record CACXMR010000027.1, on the reverse strand, counting down.
TAACGATCTTCTTGGTCTTATCGGCTGCACAGCAAGTGTTGTTGGCTTCGGTCTCGTGCTCGCTTCTGTTTCTATTTATCCGCCGGCTTACGGCCTCATTATCAACATCCTTGCTTTCCTGTTCTCAGCAGGCGGATGTGTTCTTTCCTTCCTGGTTGGCAACTCAAGGATCAAGTCAGGCGCTCCCAGAGGTACAGTTGCTACTCTCGGTCTCATCTTCGGCGCAGCTGCTTTCCTGCTCTGCCTGTTCATGATCTTCTCAACAGGCTGCTACACCTGCACTGCTTGCAAGGCGAAGGTAAGCTTCGGAATTTGATAGCACAAAAACATAGCGTTTTGATTGGCGGTCATTGAATGATCGCCATTCTTTTTGTAACGCTGACTATGAAATCTAAAGCAAAGGAATGATCTGATGCTCAAATATATCAACATTTTTGGCCGTGACATACCCATGTACGGCATCTGTGCTCTGATCGGTCTGATATTTGGAGGGCTGCTCATCTATTTCAGGATCCGCAAACGCCGGGACTATAATAAGGCGCACATTGTCAACATACCGATCTTTGCCGCTATCGGCGCCTTTGCCGGTGCAAAGATAGTATACTTTCTCACCAGGCTGGACTTTCTTTTCAGTGCCTTCCAGCACGCCGATATCGCCTTTGCCTCGGCTGATTCTACCTTTAAGGTGCTGGGCGAGGTCTTCAGCGGCATGGTCTTTTACGGAGGCCTTTTAGGGGCAATTCTTGCGGCTTTCATTTATTGCAAGATAGCAAGGGTGGATTTCAGTCTTTATGCGGATATCTTTGCTCCGGCGATACCGCTTTTCCACGCCTTCGGCAGGGTCGGATGCGTTTGCGCAGGCTGCTGCTACGGCATCGAGTGTTCTTGGGGACTTGTTTACACCGATACCGAAAACGGCATTACCAGCTCTGTGACAAGGCTTCCTCTGCCGCTCATTGAGGCGGGCTGCAACCTGCTTATCATGGTTCTATTGCTGATACTCAGCAAAAAGCACCTCAAAAAGGGCAGCCTGATGGGGATCTATTTCATCTCATACTCTATCGTAAGGTTTGTGGATGAGTTCTTCAGGGGCGACGAGATAAGAGGGGTTTATTTCGGACTGTCAACCTCCCAGTGGATCAGCATTTTTGTGTTCATCACAGGTGTGTATATGCTTCTCAACCGTTATGTGCTGAAAAACAAGGACAAGTTCGGTTATCATGTTCCGATAGGAGAGGTGCCTGATGGTTACATATACAACAAGAACGCAGGTGCGGTAGCTCCCTGGGAACAGTACAAGCTCAGCCCGGAGGCAATTGCCGAGGCGACGGGCGAACAACAGGCTCCCACTACCGAGGAGGCGCCTGATGAAGCTAAGACGGATAAGGACGATCAGTAGTTTGTTGTTATCACCTGCATCCGTGAAAACCCGTTTTCGTTAGAAATTCGTTTTGGTAAAAATCCGTTATCGGTAGACATCCGTTTTTGTTAGAAATTCATTTTGGTGAAAATTCGTTTTCGGTGGTTGTCAGGAGGGACTTTTTCGCAAAAGTCCCTCCTGACTCGCTCTCCGCAGAGAGCGAAACACTAAATCCCACAGCGCAGGAAATCATCATAATCGGACCGGTTTCTCAGGAGATCGGTCCTGTTTTTTGTGGGTTGGGAGTTGTGATTCTTCACAAAAAATCGTGATCTTTAGTCTTTGCTTTGTAAAAAGGTGAGTGTGTAACATTTTGCTATGTTGATTGTATTACTTACAGAAGTACTTCAAAGCCAAGCCGAGGGCGGGGAATTTAGGAGAATAAGGTATGGAAAACAATTTGTTGGAGGAGCTCTACCGACAGTATCATAAGGAAATATACCTGTATCTGTATTCTATGTGCCGGCAGTATGAGACCGCTGAGGATCTGTGTCAGGATACCTTTGTAAAGGCACTGCTATCACTGTCAATGGAACATGGAAATATGCGGGCGTGGCTGTATATGGTTGCCCGCAACCTTTATCTGAACTGGGCAAAACGCAACAGCAGGGAAACGGATATGGAGGATATGCCGGAGCTGGCGGCAGAGGACGATATGCTTGATAATTTTATCGAGGGCGAAAAGCATAAACTGCTGTACATCGCAATGCAGAAGATGTCGCCCCAGAAGCGAGAGGTGCTGACCCTGCAATATTGGGGAGGCCTGTCACAGAGGGAGATAGCCGCTGTAATGAATATTACCACCGAAAACGTGAGGGTGTTGGGATATCGCGGCAAAAAAGACCTGAAGAAAATTTTGGAGGAAAACCATTATGAAATATTCTGAGATGATCGAACTTTACAAAAACGGTACGCTTGACGATGCAAAGAAGCACATGCTGGAGGCTGATATCGAACGTCAGACGGCAATCAGCGATTACCTTTATGAAAACGAGCAGATACCGCCCATTATTGAGGACGAAACGGCACCCACTGATGAAGAGAAACAGCAGAGCATCTATGAAAAGAAGCAGCTTGCCAAGAAGAAGGAAATTGCCGAGACGGAAAAGTTCATGAAGCTCATCAGAGCCAATATCCGCCGGAGCTTCCTGAAATTCAGCATTGCTCTGTTGGCTATGGTGGTGGCGGTCATGCTGGTGTGCGGATGGATACTCACATCCATGCCGGAGTGGGAGCGCGGAAAGTATTACGACCCGATCAGGAGTGCCGACGGCACGGAGAACTATCATTTCCGCACGGAAATAGAGGATTATTCCGAGACCTTTGCGCCGGATAAAGTGTGGAGAGATCTGGTTTTTTCAAGTCTTGGCGGAGGCGATTACAGCCTGACAGTGGAAAAACTGGAACGTGACAGGACGATTACCGGCTATGAAAGCGACAGAAGATATATTTCGGATGTCTATACCGGCAAATATATAAGCGGCAGGATCAGCAAGGGTACACTGGAGATCAATGGTGACAACGTATTCGCTCCGGAAGCCTCCTATCCCTTTGCGCCCGCCATGATAGGCGTGGAAAACACGTCTGCCGCAAGATCAGCCGGATATCTGGATAACTTCGGCAGTTATGATGAGGCCGCAGCGAAAAAGTCACTCAAGGATAAAGCTGCCGCACTTGACAGGAACGGCAGATATAATGTGTATATCACCTTTGACAAGGTCTATACTATAGATCAGGCGGCAGCTGTGCTGTACGATCAGGTCTCTGTCAACGGTCAATACGACGATGTGTCAGCAGACGTACAGCGTATATGGTTCGCATTGTGCCAGAAGAAGAATGACGCCTTCGAGGCTTCGGGAACAATTGGCTTCTGTGCCTACAATGATATCAGCATGACGGATGCGTCTCTTGGTGAAACCTACAAAAAGATGGCAAATAAGCACAGTACTGATATGTACAGAACCGAGACTGTAAATGATATCAGCAGAGTTGTGACAAAAAGACTGCGTGATTTAGCGCAGCAGAAGGATTTCCTTATGATGATGGGCTGCTCTGATATCCAGTACTTTGAGATGGATGGCAGAACGGTATCGAAGAAAAATCCTCATTCAGCCGAAGAGCGCTATGAGTGCGAATCAAAATATCTCAAGGAGTTTGCCGATAATCTCGAAACGAACGGCGTTTATTCCTACGGCTGCTATTGCAGCGACGTCAGCGGGGAGTTCATCAGCCGTCTTGCAGCAGACGGGACCCACGTGGCATATATCAGCGTTGAGGAAGCGTGATAAACGTCTGACGCAAAAGTCAGAGCAAGGTCGGTGCATAAGCGCTTGATTGATTGTCTTTCTGAGGAAAGCCTGCGTGACAATTATTCCGGAATTCCTGGGCAGAGTGTCAGAGATGAGCATAGCTTCCAGGATAAACAAACAAAAAATAAGTCTGACCCCATTACGGGATCAGGCTTATTATTTTGCAGACCGTATTTTTCCCAATTACAGACAGGACAGATATCAAAATCACCGTATTCTTCAAATTCAAATTTACCACAAACAGGACACTTCATATTTTCACCCATCATTGTTTTTATAATTGTGTAAAAAACTTTTCGTCTATTTCATATTCAATTACAGGTGTTAATCCAATTTTATATTCTGCAAGTTTATTAAGTAAATCTTCACCATCAATCAAATCAATCTGTATTTTCCCTGGTGTCATAGCTTCATCTTGAGCAGGTTTCGAGAATGTTCCCGTGGTTATAAATAAAGCTTTTTCAATATCTGTAGTCAATGAACCACGAAAGTCTCTGATATCACTTGAAGGCACACTACCATTATATCGCTTACATTGGAACGCAACTTTGAAACTAAACATACCATTTATTTTAACTCTTCCATATCCATCAATACCGCCATCTCCGGTTTTCTTTGTAACTTCAACCTCATAAAATCCTGATTCTCTTAATACACGTTGAGTTAGACGTTCAAAAGCAAAAGGGTTCATAGAAAGAAGTATACTATGTAGGCGTTCACGCCATGGTTTATTTTCATCCGGCGGTTCAACACCATCATCTTCGAGATTATTATCTTTCTTAGGATCATTAAGGCTGTTTTTCTTTCCTCCTGACAGGCTTCGTACTGTATTTACGCAATCATCAATGTCAACAAAAAGAATGTCCTTATGCTCAGGAAGAATTGCCCATACTCCTCGTTGTGTTTTTTCAATTATGCCATAAATTTTGAGATATGTTCTTGCCCAAGCTAATCTGTACTGTATTTCAGTTTGGCTTGATTTATCTGAATGCTGAAAATCAATGATTTTTTCAGGCAACTGCAAATTATTTATTACTTCCGAGTAAATCTCATTGATTGTAGCAGAACCACCAAGCGCTTGTAGTGCTTCTATTGTAGGATTAATTAAATCACTATAGTTTGGCATTCCTTTGGGAATGTCCTTTCTTTTGCCAGCCATGTTGCCACCCCGTTCGTAGTTGTTTTTTACATTATATCATAATATGAGAAATTTGTTAACCATTTATCTAATAAATCATAAAATATATGCAAATTAAGCCACTCATCAGATTGATGAATGGCTTAAAATTTGTTAGTTACTTGTTAGTTACGTGTTAGTTACCGTCTGAAAATCACCGCATTCCAGGCAAACCCAGAACGATAAAAACCGCATAAACACTGTATTTCCGATAACCGCCGTAAGGCTCTGATTATCTCTTCGAGTTAAAAGCAAATCGTATTGTTTTATATTGAATTGTTTTGAAACCTTGATGTTTCCTTGCTTTATTGTATCATAATGTAATGATTAAATCAATACCGTTTTGAATTGTCGGACATCAAACGGACATCAAAGCAGACATCATTCAGCAAGTTTGAAAGATATCATATCAGCGACTTTTGCCTTTGTGCTTTGCAGCACATCAGAATATATATTTGCTGTTGTACTGACATCAGAATGACCGAGCATTTCAGAAACTATTTTCAGATCAATGCCGCTGTTAATCATCAAAGTTGCTGTACAATGCCGTAATGTGTGAAGCGTTGCAAACTCAAAAGATGTTCCCTTTACAAATTTACGGAATTGTGTATTAAGAAATGACCTGTCAACAAAGTTTCCTGTTTCAGTTGTAAATACCATTTCGGGATGTTGGTTACTCTTTCCGAGAACAGCGGCTTTTTCTTCTTGATGTTTCTGCTGTTCCCTGAATATTTTCGCTAATGTATCACTAAGACCTATATATCTGTCACTGCTTTGTGTTTTAGGCGGTTGCAGCCAATGTTTACCGCCAACGTCAGTTAATGTATTTTCAATATGTATTGTCTTGTTTACATAGTCAATATCAGTCCAACGGAGAGCCAAACATTCGCCTGATCTCATACCCGTAAATAATAGTACTTTGATTATTGTATTGAATTGTGAATATTCCTGAACCATTGATAATAGTTCCTTTGCTTGATTTTCGTCAAGTGAGGGTTTTTTCTTTTTGGCGGTTGAACCTTTAGGGAGAATAACCGCTCTGTTGCAGGGCGTTTCTTTCAAAAATCCCTGTTCGACCGCCCTTGCAAAAACAGACTGCATTATAACATATATTTTCCGGCAGGTTGCAGGGGAATAAGTACGAGTTTTGAAAAACGCTGTAATCTTTGCAGGGGTGAAGTCTTTTAGCTTGATATTTCCCAGTTCCGGTAAAAGATGATTTCTGATCTGACTTTCATAATTGTAGGCGGTAATCTCTTTGAGCCTGTTTTTCGCATAGTTTTCTATGAACCATTCGCACATCTCAGAAAATCGCATATTTTCAGCAAGTGAAGTCATACCTTTGCATTTTCTTTCAAACTCTGCCGCAAATTCAGCCGCTAATTTCTCAGCTTTTTTTGCTGTTACATTCTCAGGTGGTACAAAGGTAGTTGTTTTTCTGATCTTCTTTCCGCTGGTATCTGTTCCGAGTGAAACAATAATCTGAAAAGTATTTCCACGCTTGTTAATTGCTGCCATTTTTCATTTCACCTCTATAACTATTCAGAAAAGTTAAATACTCTGTAATTATTTCCGCAGTAGCCATTTCATCAAGTTTACTTTTATATTCATTACATTTTTTTATAAAAGTCTCTTTTTCTCTCTCAATGACTTCATATTCAACATATTTTTTTGTGTTATATTCCTGATTTATAATAGAATTATATATTACTTTTCTCTTTCGTTTTATTTGCTGATATAAATTTCTTACCGCTTGCTCACAAACCAAATGCGTATATCCTTCAACAGTTGAGTTTCTGTGACAGTATTTGTTTTTGAAATTATCTGTTGCAAACCACCGTCCGCAGTGTTCGCATTTTACTAATTTCATACCATTGAAAGCATAATAATATAGCAGACCATAAAATAATTCATAAAAGGATGAAATGTCATCAATTCTTAACCCCTTTGAGTAGTCAACATTATTCCAATCAAAAGGAATAACGGATTTTGTAATATTGTGATGAACACGCCAAACTTCAATGTCTCTCATAGTTAGATTTATCTTGTATTTGCCTTTTTGCTTTACACCTTTTTTTGTAATGTAACTCCATCTATCTGAATCATTCAAAAACAAGTTTATATCAAACAAATAATCTGCTGAACATTTCAAGCCAAATATATTGATTTCTTTTTCCGATCTACCTTTTAGACAATTATTGAACTTTGTAACAATATAATTTGAAAAAATATGTGGTGTTGAGTTTATAGCAAATGGAAATTCCTGTTCAAGTACAGAGATAACATTACCAAACGTGCCCTTAACTGTACCAAGTAAATAACCACCCGACTTGTCTTTTGTGATTGATACATTTTGACTATCAATAACAAGCTGCATATTTCCACCTCAATTTAAAATGTTTCCTTTCAATTTAATTATAACTAAACATTACGACAATGTCAATAGTTGTTGTAATAATGTAAAATGAAGTCAATAGAGGATGTCGACAACCTTTAAAATTTTAAACGAAAGGTAAATATTTATGCATAATGTTGAAATCAGGGAACTAATCAAAAAGAACAGGATTTTCAATTATGAAATAGCTGAAAAGCTGCATATCTCAGAATACACTCTCTGCCGTTGGTTAAGAAATGAATTATCAACAGAGAAAAAACAGGAAATAACTGCTGCAATAATAGAACTGACAGGCGGTGACATAAGTGAAAACATTTCCGACAATTCGTGAGGTTGCAAAAACGGGGCTTTTGACAGAATATAGTCTGAGAATGCTGCTAAAATCCGACGATCCACCGCCGCACATCAAAATAAACAAAAAAGTTTTGATAAACTTTCCGCTGTTTGTTGAATGGCTTGACCGAAGATCAAAAAAGGGGGAATGAAAAATGCAAAAATCTGAACCGAAAGCAGAATATCTTTTCCGTGAAAACAACCTGACAGCTGAACTTTTGGCAGTTCTGAAAGCAGGTGAACAAAACGCAGTTACAAGCCGCCAAATTCAAAAGGCGTTTGGCGTGAAGCAGAGAGAGTTGAGAAAAATCGTCGAAAAATGCCGAAAATCAGGGGTTTTTATTCTTGCAAGCGATCAAGGATATTTTTTTCCAGCAAGTAAAGATGAATTACAGCGGTTTATTCGGCGTGAAAGCAACCGGGTTAAAAATCAGTGTATTGCAATAGCACCGTTAAAACGATATCTTAAACAGCTTGACAGCGGTTAATATATCCGCAAAACAGGAATTTTCGGATGCCATAAAGAGGGGGTGATTATTACGGCAGAAAAAAAGAGCCTGTTGCTTTACTATGACTATAAATCACATTTTGACTTTTTGACGGATGAGCAAGTGGGAAAAATTGTTAGAGCTATGCTTGAATATGAGGTTGACGGCGTTCTTCCTGAATTTGACGAAACAATAATGAAAATGACATTTTCTTTTGTAAAAAGTAACCTTGACAGAGATCGAAAAAAATGGGTTAAAATGTGCAAAACAAATAAAGAGAACGGCAGCAAAGGCGGCAGACCAAAAAGCAAGAGTGATGAGGAAATCAATGATGAACTGCCTGAGGAACAAACCACTGCTGAAAATGTTGAATGCTCTTCATCAGATGATGAAACAACAAGAAAAAAAGCTGAGTTTTATTCAAAATTCAAAGAGTATTAAGAAAAAAATAACCGAAAAAAACCGAACGGTTTACAAAAAAAGCGAATGGTTATTTCTGAAACCCAAAAAAGCCGATATAGATATGGTTATTGATACGATACTGTTATTGATACGATATGGTTACGTTATTGTCACGTTATGTTATTGTTATTGAAACCACACCGATACGAAAAGGAAACGCAACGATATAGGAAAGGGTTGTTAGGGAGAACCTAAAAACAACCTCAATTATAAAATCAAACAACACAATTTAGTGAAAAGGAGCAAATAAAAATGAGAAAATTAACGCCATTGAAGGCAATTCGTCAAAAATGTTTAGACTGCTGCTGTTATCAAACGGCAGAAGTTAGACTTTGTACTGCTGAAAACTGCCCTTTATATGCCTTTAGAACGGGACATAGACCCAAAAGGGATAATTATACTAATACTGATAGTTACAACGAAAAAACCGCACATACAGCGGCAAAAAACGAAAAAGAAAGGAACTGAAAGGAAGTTATTGATATGTACGAGATAATTTTACTCACACCGCCGGAACGCATAAATAAACAAACGCTTTTATATGCAGTTGTAAACAGCCATAATGAGATACTTTGTAAATTCCGCTGTTTACAATTAGCAGCTGATTTTGTCCGTTATTTAAACGGCGGTGATCTTTTCGATGAATCAAGAGAATATCTTTTAACCACAGCAATATATGAATATAGCAAACTCACAAAACCGCAGAAAATCGCAGAAAGGGGGGTGCAGTCTTGATTGAAAATGAAGTCGTAATATCTGCACTACTGAACGAGCCGACAGTACAAAAAGCCGCTGAAAAATGCAAACTATCAGAAAGACAGATATTTGAACGAATGAAACAACCTTCATTCAGACAGGAATATAACAGGGCAAAACGACAAATTTTAGAATCAGCTACAAACGCATTACAAAGCCGTCTGACAGCGGCAACGGAGACAGCAATACAGATCATGACGGACGAAAAAAACAGCCCACAAATACGCTTGAACGCTGCAAATCTGATATTTAATCAATGCCAAAAGCTGACCGAAACTGTTGACATTGTTAACCGAATTGAAAGCCTTGAAGAAATGCAGGGAGTTGAACAAAATGAGTAGTATTCAGAGCCGCTTGAAAAGGCTTGAAAGAATAAGAGCAAAAAAGCCGCCTATTGATTTATTCGGGCAATATTACGATGAATTGATCGAAAAGGATAAAATTCGATATTTGCGTTATGTTTACGGCGATGATTATAAAAATCTTGAATATGCTCAACGGATTGAAGAACAGGCACGAAACACACTGCATTTTGTTTGTTCGTCAAAAGAATTTGAAATTGATTTTGACGATACCTTTTTAGCAGCACTTGCAAGAAGCCTTGAATTGAAATAAAGCTTGTATTTCTTGACAGTTTACTTGACTGTTGTACAACCGTTGAATAATAGTCAAAAACAGGGGTGTACGGCAGTATTTTAGCAGATAATCTATTTTGGAATATAGTTTTATATCCCCAAAGATAATATTGAAAAACAGGGTGTACAGCGGCATTTTAGAGCTATTCTTTAATGCCGCTGTTTGTGCTTTTGACTATTTCCCCACATATAAAAAAGCGGCTGCCCTTATCGGACAACCGCTGATTTTTTTGTATTCGGACATCAAACGGACATCAATTTTCCGTTTTTCTTTCCGTAAAGCCAGTAAATAAGCCACTTTTGAAGTATATTTATTATCTCTTCGAGAACTGCGGAGCACGACGAGCAGCTTTGAGACCGTACTTCTTTCTTTCCTTCATACGAGGATCTCTGGTAAGGAAGCCGGCTTTCTTAAGCTTAGGACGAAGATTTTCGCTGTCATACTGAAGAAGAGCACGTGAAATACCGTGACGAATAGCACCTGCCTGACCGGTCACGCCGCCGCCGGAAACTCTGCATACGATGTCGAACTGAGCATCTGTTTCAGTAAGAACAAGAGGCTGACGAACGATCAATTTCAGTGTTTCAAGACCAAAATAGTCATCAATATCTCTGTCATTGATAGTAACTTTACCTGTACCCTTATAAAGTCTTACTCTTGCAACGGAGCTTTTTCTTCTGCCTGTACCGTAAAAATATGGTGTCTTATCATACATAATAAAATGCCTCCTTCCTTATTATTCCAAAACAATCGGCTTCTGAGCCTCATGTTTATGTTCGCTGCCCTTGTAGACACGAAGTCTTGTAAGAGCCTTGCGGCCGATCGTATT
>CACXMR010000026.1 GCA_902768825.1 uncultured Ruminococcus sp. | reverse complement strand
ATCCGGCTTCCAAAGATAACACTTTGAAAGCCGGATGTTTTTTCTTATCTGCACTCCACAAAGCAGTCATCGCTGTCGCAGGTGCTCTTCTGTTCGTCCTGATAGTCGGCAAGGGCGGCCTTTATCATTATGGCGCACTCGAGGCGCTTCTTCTCAAGCTCGCAGCCTACCTTGTGGGACTTGAGTATGTCTCCCTCATACTGGTAGTTGTTGGCATTGCAGCCGCCGGAGCAGTAGAATTTTGCCCAGCAGTTCTTGCAGTTTGTCTTGGAGTAGACGTTTGCCCTGGCAAAACGGAGCTTCATATCCTGGTCGAAGGTACCGTCGTTCAGGTTGCCCATCTTATACTTTTCCTCGCCCACAAACTGGTGGCAGGGATAGATGTCTCCCTGGGGAGTGACAGCTACATACTCGTTGCCGCAGCCGCAGCCCCGCAGACGCTTGATAGCGCAGGGTCCCTGATCCAGGTCTATCATAAAGTGGAAGAAGTTGAAATATTCTCCCCTTTTTCTCATGTCGATGAGGGTAGTTGCCAGCCGCTCATACTCCTTAAACACCATTGGCAGGTCGTCCTCTTTGATAGAGTAGTCAAGCTTCGGGTCGGAGACAACCGGCTCGATGGAAAGCTGCTCAAAGCCCAGCTCCTTCATGTGGAGCACGTCAGCGGTGAAGTCCTTGCTGAATGTAGTAAACGTACCTCTTATATAGTAGTCCTTGTCGCCTCTCTGAGAAACGAGCTTCTGGAACTTGGGCACGATGATGTCATAGCAGCCCTTGCCGTTGGGTGTGACACGGAGCTTGTCGTTGATCTCCTTCCTGCCGTCAAGAGAGAGCACCACATTGTTCATCTCACGGTTGATGAAGTCTATCTTTTCATCGTCAAGGAGCAGTCCGTTTGTGGTGATGGTAAAGCGGAAGTTTTTGTTATGCTGCTTTTCGATGCTTCTGGCATATTCCACAGTCTGCCTGACTACGTCAAAGTTCATCAGCGGCTCGCCCCCGAAGAAATCCACCTCCAGGTTATGCCTCGTGCCTGAATTGGCAATGATGAAGTCGATAGCCTTTTTAGCAGTTTCAAGGCTCATAAGGCAGCGCCCCTGACCGAAATCTCCCTTTGCGGCAAAGCAATATTCACAGCGCAGGTTGCAGTCGTGGGAGATATTGATGCACATAGACTTGATGGGCGCCTTGGTCATCAGGTCAGCAAACTGCTCATAGTCATCGGGAGAGAACAGCTGACCCATCTCATAGAGTGAGAAGAGATCGTCATAGGCTTCAACAAGGTCATCCCTGTTATATTTTGAGGACAGCTCCCTCAGCATTGCCTCAGGGGGCTCCTTTGTCATATTTTCATCACAATAATCAAGGACGTCATAGGTGATATCATCCAGCACATGGACAGCACCGCTATGGACATCCAGACAGACATTATAGCCGTTAAGCTGATACTTATGTATCATTATTTCCATTCTCCTTTTTGCTAAAGATAAAGGGCGGACAAATATACCCGTCCGCCCCTTACAGGTCCTGATTCTGAAATCACTTTTCGCACTTCTGGTTAGCCACTGTGCAAGAGGTCTTGCAAGCAGACTGGCAGGAAGCCTGGCACTCGCCGCAGCCGCCCTTAACTGCACTTTCCTTCAGGTTTGCGCTGTTAAGAGTCTTAACGTGTTTAGTAGCCTTCATTACTTTCACCCTTTCCGACGAACAAAGCAAGTCATCACCCGCCCGATCATCTGTTTATATTTATACTATAACACATAATTCCGACAATTTCAACATTTTCCTCAACGCAGTAACAAGTTCGTTTATCTGGCCCTCCGAACTGAGGTGCGCAGGGTCTGTGCAAGCAGCCCGCCAAGACCGCCGCCCATCACCGCTGCCGCAAGACGTAAAAGCGTCACAAGACCTACCGTCCCGCCAAAGCATAGTCCTATCGACAGCATTATCAGAAATATTCCCCCGCCGGATATCATCCCTAAGACCAGCCTCCTGCGCCTGCCGATCCTGCCGCTGATATACCCACCTACGAGACAGCTCACGCCCTCTGTCACCATAGTTAGCCAGCCTATCCCTCCATAGGGTACGCTGGGAAGCTTTACTATTACATATACGCTCACTAACAGCAATAAAACACATAGAATGCTCCCTACCGTCATGCCCGTCAGCACTGCCCTCACTGCCCTCGCCTTGTCCCTGCGCTTCGCTGAGTGGTCGTTTCTCATTTGCACCGCCCCATTCCGTTCATTCTTGCTTCTGCTGAATGTATATTCGGTGCATTGCAAAAAAATAACAGGCCTTGTCACAATGCAAAGCCTGTTTGCCTATCATTCGTCAAAAGCAGATACAAAGAAGCCTTTGAGTATGCGTGCTGCGGAAATATTTTCAGGTGCGGTGTCGTCGTCGCAGAGATCATATACAGCTCCCTTGAACCTGATAGTAACGTGCTTCACGGGGGCATCAAGAGCGATCATCTCTTTCCTCTCGGCTATGACCTCAGGACTTGCCTTCTTTTCAAAGTCAAAGCTTTTCAGTGCATCCTCCAGCTTTTCAAAAACCTCGGGCTTGATCTTTTTCTTCTTCTTGACAGCCCTGCTCCCCGCCGTTTCCTTGCTATAGCTGGTAGCAACTATCTTTCCCTCTTCGTCCTTTTCTACGCTCGCCTCATATTCGCCGCCCGTCATCCCGCCAAACTCGGCTATGCAGCAGCTTATCAGAGCACCATAGTCCTTCATAAGCTCACCTCAATCTGCATGAGATCACTCATCGTACTTGTCTTTTTTCTTCTTGTCTTCTTTGTCAGACTTATCGGCTTTATCAGCCTTGTCTGCCTTTTTGTCTTCCTTCTTGGGCTGCTTGTCGGGTGTGTCCACAGAAGCGATAGCCCATTTCTTAAAGCGCATCCTTGTCTTGTCGCTGCCTGTCTCGATAATGATTGTCTCGTCATCGTCCTTGACAGCAATAACACGTCCTACAATGCCGCCGATGGTGGTAACGTCATCGCCGATCTCAATACTGTTTCTCAGCTCCTCCTCCTGCTTCTGTCTCTTCTTTGAAGGACGGATGAACAGGAAATATGCAGCAGCAATGACCACGACCCAGATGCCGATGGTCAGCACCCACTGCCAGGGATTATTGGCAGCATTAGCTGTGCCCGCCGCAGAAGCAGTTCCTGCCGCCGCAGCAGCAGACGCCGTATTATCAAATAAACTAAGTACCATCCTATAGATCTTCCTTTCCAAAATAATGATAATATTATATCAGTTTTTCCTTTTTCTTTCAATAGCAATAATTCAGATAATATTGCAAAAGCTCCGTATATTTTATGGTTTTTCCCAAAAAACGCCGCAGTCCTGATTTCTCCGGACTGCGGAGCTTTTCATTAACAGATCAGATACGCTTGTCGAGGATATCCCTGTAATTCAGGTAAAACTCCTCAAAGCTGTCATTGTCAAGAGCCTCCCTGATCCTCATCAGCAGGGTGTTATAGAACCATACATTATGCATAACGCACAGACGCATAGCCAGCATCTCCCCGCTTTTGAACAGGTGCCTGATATACGCTCTTGTAAAATTCCTGCACACAGGGCATGAGCACTCATTGTCAAGGGGTTCCTCATCCAGAGCATATTTCTCGTTCATCATGTTGCGCCTGCCGCTCCATGTAAACACATTTGCATGGCGGGCGTTCCTGGTGGGCATCACACAGTCAAACATATCCACACCCCTGTGCACCGCTTCAAGAATGTTTACAGGAGTACCCACACCCATGAGATATCTGGGCTTATCCTTGGGCATATACTCTTCGGTCACGTCTATGATATGGTACATTTCCTCAGCGCTCTCACCCACCGCAAGTCCGCCTATGGCATAACCATCAAGGTCAAGCTCCCTTATGCGCTTCATGTGCTCTATCCTCAGATCGTCATAGGTGGAGCCCTGGTTTATCCCAAAGAGGTATTGCTCCTTGTTGATGGTATCTTCAAGGGAGTTTAGCTCCCTGAGCTTGTCACGGCAGCGCAGCAGCCATCTGTAGGTGCGGTCACAGGAGCGCTTTGTATACTCATACTCAGCAGGGTTCTCTATGCACTCATCAAATGCCATGGCGATAGTCGAACCTAAATTTGACTGTATGGTCATGCTCTCCTCCGGGCCCATAAATATCCTGTGCCCGTCGATATGGGAGGCGAAGGTCACCCCCTCCTCCTTGATATTGCGCAGCTTTGCCAGGGAAAACACCTGAAAGCCGCCGCTGTCAGTGAGAATAGGCCCGTCCCAGCGGGTAAATCTATGCAGACCGCCCAGCTTTTTGACATTTTCGTCACCGGGTCGCAGGTGGAGGTGATAGGTATTGCAAAGCTGCACCTGGCACCTTAGTTCTTTAAGGTCAAGGGCGGATACAGCTCCCTTTATAGCGCCACAGGTGGCCACGTTCATAAAGGCAGGGGTCATCACGGTGCCGTGGGGAGTAGAAAGCTCTCCCCTCCTTGCCCTGCCGCATTGTTTTATCAGTTTAAACATCTCAGATCATTCTGCGCTTTCTGATTCAGCCGCAGCCTTTGCAGCCTGCTCCGCCTTAGCTCTCTCCTGAGCGGCTGCCACCTCAGCCTCAAACTCTTTGCGCTGCTTTTCGCCAAGACGTCTTCTCTCCTCCTCGGAGGTAAACTTCATAGCGTTGTCATCTGCATCCACGAGAGCTGTGAGCTGCTTGTTGCTAAACACAGCCACTGTGCCCACGGGCAGCTGAAGTACCCTCATAGCCTCAGGGCAAATAGCAATGAGCTTATATGAAGGCATTGCCTCAAAATCAGAAAGAACATGATTTTCCTCATCGGGGTCATCCATAAGACCGAAGTACCAGCCGGAATCGCCTTCCTTGGTCTCTTCCTTTCTGTGCATATAGACGTCATTGGACTCGATAGCAGCCTTGAGCACCAGGACGGTATCCTTGCAGGTGCAGTTTACGGGCTTGACCTTAGCGACCTGCACAGCCTCCATCTGCATATTCTGGACAACCAGGGCAGTAGTGAGGTCATCGGTTCTGTCACGGGCGGGGTTGCCGTTGAAATCTATGGTCTGCACAACCCAAAACTTCTCGCCGTTTTCTTCTGTTCTTTCGGTGAGGAAGAAAAAGCCCCAGCCGAAATTCAGGGTAAATCTGTTGTTAAAGATGTTGGTTTTTCTGCTGACGTCAGCAAGTACACGGAAGATAGCGCCCGCACCGTTTTTCAGGGGAACACTTGCGTACAATCTGACTGTCTGCTCTCTGATCTTAGCCTCAAAAGTAATCATATCTGTTATATCCTTTCCGATCATGTTATTGAACCCGCAGGAGCACTTTTCCCGAGGGCATATTTTATGATACACAATGACATTGTACAACAAAACGCCTCTTTTGTCAACTTTGTTAGGGCAGACAAACAAATCTGCAATTGCACCCTTGCAGTTCTTAGTGTGTTCCCCAAAATGATACCAACGCTTTCGGGGGGTGCGGGTCTCCGGCGGACACCTCTACGAAGCAGAAGCACCGACCGATGGCAGTGAAACAAGTGCCCTTGGGGTGCCGACAGGCGAGATCCGAAGCTCACCAATATATAAGATAAAAGCCTGAATCCGGCCGGAATCAGGCAATTTCTTGGTGCAAATAAATCCCCCTGAACGGCAGATCACAGCCAATCAGGGGGACTCTGGTTATATTGTATTACTCAGCCTGTGAGAATTACTTCTTCTCAGCGATTGCAGCCTGTGCAGCAGCAAGACGTGCGATCGGTACTCTGAAGGGTGAGCATGATACATAGTCAAGACCGATCTTATGGCAGAACTCAACAGATGACGGGTCGCCGCCGTGCTCACCGCAGATACCGCAGTGGAGTGTGGGACGCTCAGCCTTGCCAAGCTCAATAGCCATCTTCATCAGCTTGCCAACACCTGTCTGGTCAAGCTTTGCAAAGGGATCGTTCTCAAAGATCTTTGCATCATAGTATGCACTCAGGAACTTACCGGAGTCGTCACGGCTGAAGCCGAATGTCATCTGAGTAAGATCGTTAGTACCGAAGCAGAAGAACTCAGCTTCCTTAGCTATATCATCAGCTGTGAGAGCAGCTCTCGGAATCTCGATCATTGTACCTACTTCATACTTGAGATCTACGCCAGCAGCAGCGATCTCAGCGTCAGCGGTCTCAACAACGAACTTCTTAACATACTTGAGCTCCTTGATGTCGCCTACCAGCGGGATCATGATCTCAGGCTCTACCTTCCAATCCGGATGCTTCTTCTGTACGTTGATAGCAGCACGGATAACAGCAGATGTCTGCATCTTTGCGATCTCAGGATATGTAACAGCCAGACGGCAGCCACGGTGACCCATCATCGGGTTGAACTCGTGGAGTGAATCAATGATAGCCTTGATCTGCTCAACGGTCTTGCCCTGAGCGTCAGCCAGCTTCTTGATGTCCTCTTCCTCTGTGGGAACGAACTCATGAAGCGGAGGATCGAGGAATCTGATAGTTACGGGGTTGCCCTCAAGAGCCTCATAGAGAGCCTCAAAGTCGCCCTGCTGAACGGGAAGGATCTTAGCAAGAGCTGCTTCTCTCTCTTCAACGGTGTCAGCGCAGATCATCTCTCTGAATGCATCAATTCTGTCGCCCTCGAAGAACATATGCTCTGTACGGCAGAGACCAATGCCCTCTGCGCCAAGCTCACGAGCCTTCTTAGCATCAGCAGGTGTATCAGCGTTTGTTCTGACCTTGAGCCTTCTATACTTGTCAGCCCATGCCATAACTCTGCCAAACTCACCAGCGATCTGAGCGTCAACTGTGGGGATGATACCGTCATAGATGTTACCTGTTGAACCGTCGATAGAAATGAAGTCGCCCTCAACAAAGGTCTTGCCGCCGAGCACGAACTTCTTGTTAGCCTCGTCCATAACGATCTCTGAGCAGCCGGATACGCAGCATGAACCCATACCACGAGCAACAACTGCAGCGTGAGATGTCATACCGCCACGGACTGTCAGGATACCCTGTGAAGCCTTCATACCTGTGATATCCTCAGGTGAAGTCTCAAGTCTTACAAGAACTACCTTCTTGCCAGCTGCATTCCATGCCTCTGCATCCTCAGCTGTAAACACGATCTGACCGCAAGCAGCGCCAGGAGAAGCTCCGAGGCCCTTGCCGATAGGTGTAGCAGCCTTGAGTGCCTTTGCATCAAACTGCGGATGGAGAAGTGTGTCGAGGTTACGGGGATCGATCATTGCAACAGCCTCTTCCTCAGTCCTCATGCCCTCATCAACGAGGTCACAAGCGATCTTGAGAGCAGCCTTTGCAGTTCTCTTACCGTTTCTTGTCTGGAGCATATAGAGCTTGCCGTGCTCAACGGTGAACTCCATATCCTGCATATCTCTGTAGTGATTCTCAAGTGTAGCGCAGACCTGCTCAAACTGTGCAAATGCCTCAGGGAACTTGTCTGCCATTTCCTGTATCTTCATAGGAGTACGAACGCCTGCAACAACGTCCTCGCCCTGTGCGTTAGTAAGGAACTCACCGAAGAGGCCCTTATCGCCTGTTGCGGGGTCACGTGTAAATGCAACGCCGGTACCGCAATCATCACCCATGTTACCAAATGCCATTGACTGTACGTTAACAGCAGTACCCCATGAGTAAGGAATATCGTTATCACGGCGATATACGTTAGCTCTCGGGTTATCCCATGAGCGGAACACTGCCTTGATAGCCTCCATGAGCTGTACCTTCGGGTCTGACGGGAAGTCGTCGCCGATCTTTGCCTTATACTCAGCCTTGAACTGTGAAGCAAGCTCTTTAAGATCGTCAGCTGTAAGCTCTACGTCCTGCTTTACGCCCTTCTTCTCCTTCATCTCATCGATGAGCTGCTCGAAATACTTCTTGCCGACCTCCATAACAACGTCGGAGAACATCTGGATAAATCTTCTGTAGCAGTCCCAAGCCCAGCGGGGGTTGCCTGACTGAGCAGCGATAACCTCTACAACTTCCTCGTTAAGACCGAGGTTGAGGATTGTATCCATCATACCGGGCATAGAAGCCCTTGCGCCTGAACGTACAGAAACGAGAAGCGGGTTTGTCTTGTCACCAAACTTCTTGCCTGTGATCTCTTCCATCTTTGTGATGTATTCCATGATCTGAGCCTGGATCTCATCATTGATCTTCTTGCCGTCCTCATAATACTGAGTACAAGCCTCTGTAGAAATAGTAAAGCCCTGAGGAACAGGGAGACCGATCTTGGTCATTTCAGCAAGGTTAGCACCCTTACCGCCGAGAAGCTCACGCATGTTAGCGTCGCCCTCGCTAAACAGATACACCCATTTCTTTGCCATTGGAAAAACCTCCTAATAATTATTTCGACTAAGTCGCTGTAACCATTATAACATACTCATTAGAAAATTGCTATCATTTTTCGGAAAAAAATCTATATTTTTGAAAATTTTTTTCAAGAAACTATACAACTCGGCAAGCTGCCGCCCCCATTTTTGCGGGGCAGAAAAAGCTGAATAGTAACTTGACTGCTTGCGGTTCTTAGTTGACTCCTGAAATGAAAACATAAAAGTTTTGGTCAAGCTTTTTCAAAAGCTTGCGGAGTCCAGAGGCGAAGCCTTTGGTCAGGGGGGTGGGGGGCGACGCCCACCAACATATAAGAAAAAAAGAGCCTGATTTCTTCCGGAATCAGGCTGGATCATTGGGATGTCAGATGGCTGCGCCCTCAGAAAAGGTTGTTGTCGACTTTCGGAACAATTACCCGCCGCAAGCGGTCAGCTTTGAGCCCGTTTTTCTGCCACCGCAAAATTGGGAGCGCAGGCTCTGCGCCGGCGGGCGGTTATTGATAGCCTTTGTATCTCCTCAGTGCCTCTGTCGCCCAGTTGCGGTCAATGTTGAGAAAGCCCTTTTTCTTCTCTACGTCCTTGTAAAATTCCTTGACTATCGATAACGACCTGTTGTATACATCGTATCTGGTGGTGTGTATGTATGACCTGTGGTTCGCCCCAAGAAAAAACTGGAAGGTTATCCTGTTCTGAGCCTTGCTCAGCTCTGTGCAGTAGCCGTCATATACAGTCTGACCAGTGCTCTTGGCCAAAACCTCCGATACCGCAAGCTTGCTCAGCTCGACCGCAAGATCATTCGACTCGTTCTCAAACAAAACGATCTTTTCCTTCATGGCGTTTATGCTGCCCACTACCCTCTTCCTTACGTCAGACAGATCGCTGAATTCGCTTTCAAGATTATCGTCAAATATCTGGCTCCTTGATACCTTGGGAATGTAATAGACCATAAACTGCCTCTCTATGTCACTGTATAACAGCGGATGGAGCATCTTGGTGTTTCTGCCGCACTTCTTGCACTTCCAGAGAAAAAAGCTCTCGTCCATTATCTTTTTGCGCACCCAGGGGTCGCTTTTAGTGTTTACGCTCACTATGATGTTAACTGTGCTGCGCTCTCCGCACTTGGGACAGGTCACGATCTTCTCGGCCTTTTCTGCCATTTTCCTCACCTCAAATGATTCTTTTGACGATTATTCTTTAATCCAATTTAACGCTAAAACAAAAAGCTTAGCTCAAGCCTATAAAAGGCAGGTAAATATAATTCATTGACCAATAGCATTATACCATATTCTGCGGCATTTGTATATGTCAGCATAAAAAAATCTCCCGCCGCATGGACGGGAGATGATATATGAGCCTGATCCTCCATCAGATAAGCTCTATGATAGCCATTTCAGCAGCGTCACCACGACGGGGACCGAGCTTTGTGATGCGGGTATAGCCGCCGTTGCGCTCTGCATACTTGGGAGCGATCTCCTTAAAGAGCTTGTTGACAACGTCCTCCTTGGTGATGAAGGCCAAAGCAAGGCGCTTGTTGTGGAGAGTCTCCTCCTTGGCGATGGTGATAAACTTTTCTGTCATTGCACTGACTTCTTTTGCACGGGTAACAGTGGTCTCGATCTTTCCGTTCTCAAGAAGGAAAGTGACCATACCTCTGAGCATAGCAGTTCTATGAGCAGTCTCTCTGCCGAGCTTTCTTGTTCCTGGCATAGATATTCACTCCTTTACCTTTTGGTTAGTTTGAGGTATCATTCCTCGACATTTTGAAGCTGGAAGCCGAGGGAGTTGAGCTTTTCAACAACCTCCTCCAGTGATTTGCGACCCAGGTTGCGGACCTTCATCATATCGTCCTCAGACTTGTTGATGAGATCCTCGACTGTGTTGATGCCTGCACGCTTCAGGCAGTTAAAGGAGCGGACTGAAAGATCAAGCTCCTCAATGGTCATTTCAAGGACCTTTTCCTTGCCCTGATTATTGACCTCCACCATGATCTCAGAATTTGTGCCCTTATCAGAAAGGTTCACAAAGAGATTAAGGTGCTCAGTAAGTACCTTTGCTGCGAGGGACACAGCCTCCTGCGCATTGATTACGCCGTTTGTCCATACGTCAAGTGTAAGCTTGTCATAGTCAGTGATCTGACCGACACGGGTGTTATCCACCATATAGTTTACCTTCAGTACGGGAGTATATATGGAATCAATCGGCAAAACACCGATGATACTTGCATTTCCTGCCATCTCAGCCTTGTTTCTGTCAGCCGAGACATAGCCTCTGCCCTTATTGAGCGTGATCTCCATATAGAGCTTTGCACCTTCGCCAAGTGTAGCTATGTGCATTTTCGGATTAAGTATCTCCACCTCTGCATCGCTCTTTATTGACTCAGCCGTTACCACACAGGGGCCTTCGGCATTGATCTCAACAGCCTTGGGGCCGTTTGTGTGAAGCTTTGCGATAAGTCCCTTCATATTAAGGACAATAGCGGTTACATCCTCCTTGACTCCGGGGATCGTAGAAAACTCATGCAGGACTCCGTCGATCTTTATCGAGGTAACTGCCACACCCTCAAGTGACGAAAGCAGCACTCTGCGCAAGCTGTTTCCAAGCGTATTGCCAAAGCCGCGCTCGAGGGGTTCTACAACAAATCTGCCAAATCTGCCATCATCGGATAATTCGGTAGTTTCTATCTTTGGCTTTTGAATCTCAATCATCAGCTAACCTCCTTGACATTAGGCGGCAAGAGTGCCGCCATGATGTGTGTGACCATCAGAACCGGACGGATTACTTGGAGTAGAGCTCAACGATAAGGTGCGGAGCAACCTCATAATCAATGTCCTCGATAGTGGGCATACGGACGATCTTAGCAGAGAACTGCTCCTTGTTCATTTCGAGCCACAGGGGAGCAACTCTTGAAGCTGTCTGCTCTGCGATCTCCTTAAACTTTGCGCTGCTCTTGCTCTTGTCTCTGAGGGTGATAACATCTCCGGCCTTTACTCTGTAGGAAGGAATGTCAACTCTTCTGCCATTTACAAGGAAATGACCGTGTGTAGCGATCTGGCGGGCATCTCTTCTTGTGAGAGCATAGCCCATTCTGTAGATAACGCTGTCCAGTCTTGACTCAAGGACTGTGATCAGGTTGTTACCTGCCTGACCCTCCATCTTTGATGCGATCTCAAAGTAGTGATGGAAGGGCTTTTCAAGCACACCATAGATGAACTTGAGCTTCTGCTTCTCCTTGAGCTGTACTCCATACTCGGAGACCTTTCTCCTGGAGTTAGCGTTGGGGTTTCTGTTTGATGACTTATTGATGCCGACTACTGCGGGGCTGATGCCCAGGTATCTGCATCTTTTAAGGATAGGGTCTTTATTTACTGCCATGTTTGTGCACCTCCACTATTTTATACACGTCTTCTCTTCGGAGGACGGCAACCGTTGTGCGGGATAGGCGTTACGTCCTTTATCATGCTTACCTCCAGGCCTGCGCTCTGGAGTGCTCTGATAGCTGCCTCTCTGCCTGCGCCGGGACCCTTTACATAGACCTCAACGCTCTTCATGCCGTGCTCCATTGCAGCCTTTGCTGCTGTCTCAGCAGCGGACTGTGCAGCAAACGGAGTTGATTTTCTTGAGCCTCTGAAGCCGAGCTCGCCGGCACTTGCCCAAGAGATAGCGTTACCGTAAACGTCAGAGATGGTTACGATAGTATTGTTGAATGTTGACTGAATATGAGCAGCGCCCTTTTCGATGTTCTTGCGCTCACGACGTCTGCGGATAGTAGTCTTTTTTGCGCTCTTCTGAACTGCCATCAGTTAATTCCTCCCCTGATTATTTCTTCTTATTAGCCATTGTCTTTCTGGGGCCTTTTCTTGTGCGAGCGTTTGTCTTGGAACGCTGACCTCTTACAGGAAGACCTTTGCGGTGACGTACACCTCTGTAGCAGCCGATCTCGATAAGTCTCTTGATATCGAAAGCGACGTCACGTCTGAGGTCACCCTCAACGCGGCAGTTGTGGTCGATATACTCTCTGAGCTTTGAGATATCGTCCTCGGTAAGATCTCTTACACGGGTGTCGGGGTTGATACCTGTAGCTGCGAGAATATCGTTGGAAGTCTTACGGCCGATGCCGTAAATATAAGTCAAGCCGATCTCGACTCTTTTATCTCTGGGTAAATCTACACCTGAAATACGTGCCATTCTTTGCACCTCCGTTTATGTTACGGCGTCATTAGCCCTGACGCTGCTTGTGCTTGGGGTTCTCACAGATAACCATGATCTTGCCCTTGCGCTTGATAACCTTACACTTTTCGCAAATTTTCTTTACTGAAGGTCTGACTTTCATCGTGGTATCATTCCTTTCATAAAAAGCCATTATAGCCTTGTGTCTTTACTTACTGCGCCATGTGATGCGGCCCTTTGTAAGATCATAGGGAGACATCTCCACAGTGACCTTGTCTCCGGGAAGGATGCGGATGAAATTCATCCTGAGCTTGCCCGAAATGTGAGCCAGTATAACATGACCGTTTTGAAGCTCTACCTTAAACTGTGCGTTGGGGAGAGCCTCCTTAACTATGCCTTCTACCTCAATTACATCCTGCTTTGACAATTTACATGACCTCCTTGGAAAAATCGGGCCTGCCACTAAACCTCGACAGAGCCTTACGAATTTCGCTGTCGGAAAGAAGGGACTCATCTGCGAGCACCGTCTTAGTCGGAGCCAAGTGGATAGGATTCTTTCTCTTTGGCCTGCTAATGGGATGAGCCTGTCCGTCGCTGAGCAGCAGACGGCCCTCTGACCCGCACACCACATAGAAGCTTCCCTTATCATGGCCATTTTTTGATCTGACGACCATACCTTTTACGAACTGCATATTCCACCTCAGTCCGGCAATGTGAGAATTACGGGTCCGCCGGAGGTTATCGCTACCGTATGCTCAAAATGAGCCGAGAGCTTGCCGTCGGCAGTCACCGTTGTCCATTTGTCTGATAGCACCCGCACCCTGTGGGTGCCCTGATTTACCATGGGCTCAATGGCTATCACCATGCCCGGCAGCAGGCGCACACCCCGACCGGGAGTGCCGTAATTGGGTACGCTGGGATCTTCATGCAGCTTCGCACCTACTCCGTGGCCGACAAAATCTCTTACCACCGAGTAACTGCGTGCCTCGACATACTTCTGGACCGCATGACCTATATCACCGATCCTGTTTCCCGCAGTGGCCGCCTTTATGCCCTCAAACAAGGACTCTCTCGTTGCGTCCATCAGAGCCTGTGCTTCCTCAGACACATCTCCGCAGGCAAAGGTCCAGGCGTTGTCGCCGTGGAAGCCTTCAAAGCAAGCGCCTACGTCAATGCTCACGATATCGCCGTTTTTCAGGATCTGTTCTCTGCTCGGTATGCCGTGGATGACTACATTATTAACCGAGATACAAGCGCTGGCGGGGAAGCCGCCGTAGCCCAGAAAAGAGGGGATTGCCCCCTGCTTTTCAATATAGCTGCGGACTATGCTGTCAAGCTCCAGTGTAGAGACACCCGGCTCAACAGCCTTCCCTGCTTCACGTAATGCTCTCTGTGAAATTCTGCCCGCTTCACGCATTTTGGCAATGTCACGGACTGTTTTCAGGATCACCATGGATCAAGCCTCGATGGCCTTCAGGATAAGAGCTGTTGTAGACTCTATCGTATCCTGTCCTTCCACTATTGAAAGCTTGCCCTGCTTCTCATAATAATCCTTGAGAGGCTCGGTCTCCTTGTGATAAACCTCAAGACGAGCATTTACTGTATCGGGATGGTCATCCTTGCGCTGAACAAGGGTGCCTGCGCACTTATCGCAAACGCCTTCTACCGCAGGCTTCTTATACTCCATGTGGTAGCTTGCGCCGCACTTTTCGCAGACACGGCGTCCGGACATTCTTCTTACGATAGCCTCGTCCTTGACTTCGATGTCGATGACCTTGTCGATTACGATGCCCATTTTGTCCAGAGCCTCAGCCTGAGGAATGGTTCTGGGGAAGCCGTCAAGGATAAAGCCCTGCTGGCAGTCATCCTTCTGCAGTCTCTCCTTGATGATGCCGATAACGACCTCATCGGGAACGAGCTGACCTGCTTCCATAAAGCTCTTTGCCTTCAGACCCATCTCTGTGCCGGTCTTCAGCGCTTCACGAATAATATTTCCTGTGGAGATCGTCGGGATATTCAGACGATCGCAAATAACCTCTGCCTGTGTGCCTTTTCCTGCGCCGGGAGCGCCGAGTAAGATAATATTCATATTAATACTCCTTTCGGTCAGTAGATTAATCAAGGAATCCCTTATAATTTCTCATCATCATCTGGGATTCGATCTGCTTCATAGTATCAAGCGCAACGCCTACAAGGATGATTACGGATGTACCGCCCATCATCAGGCCTCTCATGTTGGTCACATTTGAATAGATGAGAGGAACGATAGCAATGAATGCCAGGAACAGTGCGCCGATGAGTGTTATCTTAGAAAGGATCTTTGCAATATAGTCCGTTGTGGGCTTGCCCGGACGGATTCCCTTTATCGTACCGTTGTTCTGACGGAGGTTGTTGGACATTTCTATCGGGTTGTACTGGATAGTAACATAGAAATATGCAAAACCGATGATAAGGAGGAAGTACAGGCCAATGTATATCCAGCCGCCCATGGTGAAGGCCTTGAAGAAGCCCTTCCAGAAGTCACTGGTAACATTTTCTTCTCCGATGAAGAGAAGGATGGTTGATGGGATCGAGAGAATGGAGCTTGCGAAGATGATGGGCATTACGCCTGAGAGACCTACCTTGATAGGCAGATATGTGCTCTGACCGCCATACATCTTCCTGCCGACCACTCGCTTCGCATACTGCACGGGAATGCGGCGCTCGGCGTCATTCATAAACACGATTACCCAGATTATAATAAGGAAGAGGATCACAAAGACGATCGGATAGATGATCTTTGCTACGTCGCCCTCAAGACCTGCCTTGAAGGTTTCCCAAAGGGTCCTGAAGGTAACGGGGATCCTTGCGATAATACCTACGAACAGAAGGATGGAGATACCGTTTCCGATTCCGTTCTGGTTGATCTGCTCACCGAGCCACATCATAAGAGCTGTACCTGCTGTGAACGCAAGGATGATGACCACTGCTGTGAACACACCCTCAAAGCTCCAGCCGTCATACTCGACGATGCCTGATCTGAGGAGCCAGATATAATATGCAGTACCCTGTACGATACCGAGGAGGACTGTTACATACCTCGTGATGGTAGCGATCTTCTTTCTGCCCTCGACTCCTTCCTTGGTCAGCCGCTCAAGGGGCGGGATAGCAACCGAAAGGAGCTGCATGATAATTGAAGAGTTGATGTACGGGGTAACTGACATTGCAAACAATGTAGCGTTAGAGAATGCGCCGCCGGAGAACAGATCGAAGTATGCCAGCATACTTTCGCCGCTGGAAAGGCCCTCTGTCAGCGACTTGAGCGCATGGACGTCAAGGAAGGGCACCGGAATAACCGAGCCTACCCTGAATATGAATACGATAAAGAGTGTAAAGAGCATCTTCTTGCGAAGATCCGGAAGCGTCCAGGCTTTAGCGATAGTTTTAAACAAATTAAACCACCTCAGCCTTTCCTCCCGCAGCTTCTATCTTCTGCTTTGCTGACTCAGAGAAAGCGGCAACCTTAACGGTGAGCTTCTTTGTTACTGTGCCATTGCCCAGAACCTTGATACCGTCGCAAGCCTTCTTTACAACGCCCTTCTCAACAAGAGCCTCAGCTGTTACCTCTGCTCCGTCATCGAAAACATTCAAAGCTGAAACATTGATAGCCACGATTGTCTTAGCAAAAATATTGTTGAAGCCTCTCTTCGGGATACGTCTCTGAAGGGGCATCTGACCGCCTTCAAAGCCGGGACGGATGCTGCCGCCTGAACGCGCCTTCTGACCCTTATGACCCTTGCCGGCAGTCTTGCCCCAGCCTGAGCCGTGACCTCTGCCTATTCTTTTGGATGACTTTTTTGCACCCTCAGCAGGTGAAAGTTCGTGCAAATTCATGTTCGTGCACCTCCTTGCTTTATGCTTCTGTTACCTCTACAAGGTGTTTGATCGTGTTGATCTTGCCCTGAGTCTGTACATTGTCGGGCTGAACCGTTGTCTTTCCCGGCTTTGTAAGACCGAGTGAATTGGCTGTTGCAATCTGGTTCTTCGGTCTTCCGATCAAGCTCTTTTTAAGAGTTATCTTAAGCTGTGCCATCTTTGCTACCTCCAATTACAGAATTTCTTTAGCAGTCTTGCCACGGACAGCCGCAACCTCGTCTGCTGTTCTGAGGCTCTCAAGACCTGCAAGAGTTGCTCTTACAACATTGCAGGGGTTGTTGGAACGAAGAGCCTTTGTTCTGATATCCTTGATACCTACTGCCTCTATTACGGCACGAACCGGGCCGCCTGCGATAACACCGGTACCGGGAGCAGCGGGCTTCATGAGCACCTTGCCTGCACCAAACAGACCCATTACCTCGTGAGGAATGGTGGTGCCCTTCAGAGAGATCTTCCTGAGGTTCTTCTTTGCATCCTCAATACCCTTGCGGATTGCATCCGGGACCTCGCCTGCCTTACCGATACCAAAGCCTACTGTTCCGTTGCCGTCACCGACTACAACAAGAGCTGCAAACTTGAATATACGACCGCCCTTTACTGTTTTGGACACACGGTTGATAGCAACTACGTGCTCCTTCAAATCCAAAGTTGATCCGTCAATTATAGCCAAAGCTTTCTCCTCCTATCTTAGAACTTGAGACCGCCCTCACGAGCGCCTTCGGCCAGCTCCTTGACACGGCCGTGGAATATATAGCCGCCTCTGTCAAATACGACCTCGGTAATGCCTTTATCCAATGCTCTCTTTGCGATGAGAGCACCGACCTTGCGTGCTGCGTCCTTGTTTCCGCCGTAAACATCGATCTCCTTATCGAGAGTTGAAGCAGATGCCAGAGTAACACCCTTCACATCGTCGATCAGCTGAGCATAGATGTTGTTGGTGGAGCGAAAGACATTAAGGCGAGGACACTCAGCAGTTCCGCTGATCTTGCTGCGGACTCTCTTATGGCGCTTAAGTCTTGCCTTATTTGTATCAGGCTTTTTAACCATATCTTACTCACTCCTTCATTACTTCTTACCCTTGCCGGCTTTACCTTCCTTGCGGCGGATAACCTCATTAACGTACTTGATGCCCTTGCCCTTATAAGGCTCCGGCGGACGCTTCTCTCTTACCTCAGCAGCAAACTGGCCGACCTTCTGCTTGTCGATACCGCGGATGATGATCTTGTTGGGTGTAGGAGCCTCGATGGTGATATCGTCGGTGTCCTTCATGATGACCTGGTGTGAATAACCAAGGTTCATAACAAGCTCATTACCCTTCTTCTGTACACGGTAGCCGACGCCGTTTACATCCAGCTCCTTTGTGAAGCCGTTTGTAACGCCTTCAACCATGTTGTGGATATTTGAACGGGTAAGACCGTGAAGTGAACGGTTTTCCTTCTCATCGTCAGGACGGGTAACGAGGATCTCGGTGCCCTCCTGCTTTACAGTCATGTTCTTGTGGAAGGGCTTTGTCAGCTCGCCCTTAGGACCCTTGACTGTGATAACGCCGTCACCGATCGTTACGGTTACACCGGCGGGAATATTTATGGGTTTTCTTCCAATTCGTGACATTTCAGCGCCCCCTTACCAAATGTATGCAAGAACTTCGCCGCCAACGTTTTCCTTGCGAGCCTGACGATCTGTCATAACTCCCTTGGAGGTTGAGATGATGGCAACTCCGAGTCCCTTCATTACCTTCGGCATATTCTCAACGTCGCTGTAGATACGCAGGCCGGGCTTTGACACTCTCTTGAGACCTGTGATTACAGGGTTCTTGCCCTCTGTGTACTTCAGTGTGATCTTGATCATTCCCTGCTTGTTGTCCTCAACAACGGTAAAGCTCTTGATGTATCCCTCGTCAAGAAGGATCTGAACGATAGCCTTTTTGATGTTGGAAGCAGGAACTTCTACTGTATCGTGTTTTGCAGTATTTGCATTACGGATTCTCGTAAGCAGATCTGCAATAGCATCTGTAATCTGCATAATCGTTTACCTCCCTTTTTAGCCTTACCAGCTTGCCTTCTTTACACCGGGGATCTCGCCCTTGTAAGCAAGCTCTCTGAAGCAGATACGGCAAACACCATATTTACGGAGATAAGCGTGCGGCCTGCCACAGATCTTGCATCTGTTATATGCTCTTGTAGAGAACTTTGGCTCTCTCTGCTGTTTAACCTTCATTGATGTCTTGGCCACGATGATCCCTCCTTACTTGCTGAACGGAGCACCCATAAGCTTGAGCAGCTCACGAGCCTCTTCGTCTGTTGTTGCCGTTGTTACAAAGCAGATATCCATGCCCCTTACCTTGTCGATCTTGTCAAACTCGATCTCAGGGAAGATAAGCTGCTCCTTGAGGCCCATGTTATAGTTGCCTCTGCCGTCGAAGGAGTTGGGATTGATGCCGCGGAAGTCACGGACTCTGGGAAGTGCTACATTAAAGAGCCTGTCCATAAACTCATACATCTTGTCGCCTCTGAGTGTAACCTTAACGCCGTTGGGCATGCCCTCACGGAGCTTAAAGTTAGCGACTGACTTCTTTGCACGGCAAACCACAGGCTTCTGACCGGTGATCTTTGCCAGATCGCCGCTGATAGCGTCAATTGCCTTTGAGTTTTCCTTTGCTTCGCCGGCGCCTACGTTGATGACGATCTTCTCAAGCTTGGGGATCTGCATCACGCTCTTGTAGGTGAACTTTTTCATCAGAGCGGGAGCTGCCTCCTTGACATAGAGATCTTTAAGTCTTGTCATGTGTCGTTA
This sequence comes from uncultured Ruminococcus sp., assembly GCA_902768825.1. Taxonomy (GTDB): domain Bacteria; phylum Bacillota; class Clostridia; order Oscillospirales; family Acutalibacteraceae; genus UBA1213. The sequence continues at coordinate 17,415 of CACXMR010000026.1, read as the reverse complement.
CCTCCTTAAAGCGCCTCGCCGCATTTTTTACAAATGCGTTCCTTGGTGCCGTCCTCGAGAATCCTGTGGGCAACTCTTGTAGGCTTCTTGCAGCGGGGGCATACTACCTGCACCTTGCAGGCATACATAGCGCCCTCTGCCTCTACGATTCCGCCCTGATCGCCCATCTTGCGGGGCTTTACGTGCTTTGAGACAAGGTTTACCTTCTCGATGATGACCTTGCCCTCCTTGGGGCTGACAGCAAGGATCTTGCCCTTCTTGCCCTTTTCGGTGCCGCTCAGCACGACTACTGTGTCGCCTGTCTTAACATGAAGCTTATTACTCATATCAATGCACCTCCATCAAAGCACTTCCGGAGCAAGGCTGAGGATCTTCATATAGTCCTTATCACGAAGCTCTCTTGCCACCGGTCCAAATATACGTGTTCCCTTGGGGTTTTTGTCGTCCTTGATGATGACTGCTGCATTCTCGTCAAATCTGATATATGTGCCGTCCTCACGGCGAACGCCCTTAGCGGAACGAACGATAACTGCCTTTACTACGTCGCCTTTTTTAACAACGCCGCCGGGTGCTGCTTTTTTAACGGAAGCTACCACAACGTCGCCTATATTTGCGTACCTCCTGCCGGTGCCACCAAGAACACGGATGCACATAAGCTCCTTTGCTCCGGTATTGTCGGCAACTTTGAGGTAGGTCTGCTGCTGTATCACAGTGCTTTCCTCCTTTTACAAAAAGTGCTGTTATTATTTAGCCTTCTCTACGATCTCAACAAGTCTCCATCTCTTGTCCTTTGAAAGGGGACGTGTCTCCATGATACGCACACGGTCGCCGACCTTGCACTCATTGTTTTCATCATGGACCTTGAGCCTGATGGTACGCTTGATGATCTTATTGTAAAGCGGGTGCTTTACGCTGTTCTCGATAGCAACAACAACGGTCTTGTCCATCTTGTCGCTTACTACCTTACCGACATCTGTTTTTCTAAGATTTCTCTCACTCACAGTGCTTTTCCTCCTTCACCTTATGCGTCAGCCTTTTCGGAAAGCTCGTTCTGACGGATAACTGTCTTTACTCTTGCGATGTCTTTCTTTACTGCTGATATACGCATCGGGTTGTCGAGCTGATTGATTGCAAGCTGAAAGCGAAGGTTGAACAGCTCTTCCTTGAGGCTCTGAAGCTTTGTTTCAAGCTCAGCCGATGTCATTTCTCTGAGTTCTGAAGTCTTCATTATGCGTCAGCCTCCGTTTCTTCCTTAGTTACAAACTTCGTCTTGAGCGGCAGCTTCATAGCAGCCAGACGAAGAGCTTCTCTTGCGGTTGCCTCGGGCACGCCGCCAAGCTCGAACATTACCTTTCCGGGCTTTATTACTGCTACCCAGAATTCGGGTGAACCTTTACCGGAACCCATGCGGACCTCGGCAGGCTTCTTGGTGACAGGCTTGTCAGGGAATATCTTGATCCATACCTTACCAAATCTCTTGCAGTAACGTGTCATTGCGATACGGGCTGCTTCGATCTGGTTTGCTGTGATCCAGCCGGGCTCAAGAGCCTGAATGCCAAACTCGCCGTATGTTACTTTATTGCCGCGCAGTGCCTTACCGGTCATACGGCCTCTGTGCACTCTGCGGTATTTAACTCTCTTAGGCATCAACATGATTATTTGCTGCCTCCTTCCTTACGAGGCTTGCGGTTATCGTGAAGGACCTCACCCTTATACAGCCATACCTTTACGCCGATAATGCCGTAGGTGGTAGCAGCCTCTGCGAAACCGTATTCGATATCTGCTCTGAGGGTCTGCAGCGGGATTGTGCCCTCATGATACTGCTCTGCTCTTGCGATCTCAGCGCCGCCCAGACGGCCTGCACACTGGATCTTGATACCCTTTGCATTGCACTTCATTGCTCTGCCGATGCTCTGCTTCATAGCTCTTCTGAAGGAAATTCTTCTCTCAAGCTGAGATGCAACGCTCTCTGCGATGAGCTGTGCGTCCAGATCGGGGTTCTTTACCTCAACGATGTTGATGGCAACGCTCTTGCCCAGCATCTTCTCGCACTGGAGTCTGAGCTTCTCGATCTCTGTGCCGCCCTTGCCGATTACCATGCCGGGCTTTGCGCAGTGTATATGGATCCTTACCTTAGAAGCGTCACGCTCGATCTCGATCTTCGGGACGCCTGCTGAGTAAAGCTGCTTCTTGAGGGTCTTACGGAGGTTGTAGTCCTCAACGAGTGTGTCGCCGAAGTCTTTATCGCTTACAAACCAACGTGAATCCCAATTCTTGATAATGCCGACACGGAGACCGTGCGGATTTACTTTCTGGCCCATTAGTTTACCTCCTCACCTATTATTCTTTCTCTTTGAGCACAAGAGTAATGTGTGATGTTTTCTTGTCTATTCTGTATGCACGGCCCTGTGCTCTCGGACGGATTCTCTTGAGGATAGGACCCTGACCAACGTAGCATTCTGCCACATAAAGTCTGTTTACATCCATGTTGTGGTTGTTCTCTGCATTAGCCATCGCTGACTTGAGGAGCTTTTCGAGATCCTCACAAGCAGCCTTCGGGGTGTGCTTGAGAACTGCCATTGCATAATCGCAAGGCTTGTTGCGGATAAGATCGAGGACGATCTGCACCTTACGGGGAGAAATACGGGCGTATTTCAGTTCTGCCCTTGCTTCCATTGTTCATACACTCCTTTCAGGCTTATTTCGATGTCTTTGATCCGGCGTGGCCCTTGAAGGTCCTGGTGGGAGCAAACTCACCGAGCTTGTGTCCGACCATATCCTCAGTCACATATACCGGAACGTGCTTGCGGCCGTCATGTACCGCAAATGTATGACCTACGAACTCAGGGAATATTGTTGAAGATCTGCTCCAGGTCTTGAGGATCTTCTTCTCACCGAGTTCATTCATCTGCTGAACCCTTTTAAGCAGCACAGGCTGCACATAAGGACCCTTTTTAATGCTTCTGCTCATATCACAAAGCTCCTTTCTGCAAGCCTATTATTTACCGTTTCTGCGTCTTACGATAAGTCTGTCAGAACGTGTGTTCTTTCTGGTCTTATATCCGAGAGCGGGCTTGCCCCAGGGTGTTACAGGGCCGGGACGGCCAACAGGGGACTTGCCCTCACCACCGCCGTGGGGGTGATCGTTCGGGTTCATTACAGAACCTCTTACGGTGGGTCTCCAACCCATGTTGCGCTTACGGCCTGCCTTACCGATCTTTACATTCTCGTGATCGATGTTGCTTACCTGGCCGATAGAAGCCATGCAGGTCTCGGGAACGTTTCTCAGCTCGCCTGAAGGAAGTCTGAGCAGTGCCAGGCCGTTTTCCTTAGCCATGAGCTGTGCCATGTTGCCTGCGCTTCTTGCAAGCTGTGCGCCCTTGCCGGGATAAAGCTCTACGTTGTGAACGAAAGTACCTACGGGGATATTTGCAAGGGGAAGTGCATTTCCAGGCTTGATATCCGCTGTAGGACCGTTTACGATCTTATAGCCTACCTTAAGACCTACAGGAGCGATGATGTAGCTCTTTGTACCGTCCGTATACTCGATGAGTGCGATGTGAGCACTTCTGTTGGGATCGTACTCTATAGTCTTAACGATGGCCTCTGCATCAAACTTACGACGCTTGAAATCAATGATCCTGTACTTGTTGCGATTGCCGCCGCCTCTGTGACGAACGGTGATCCTGCCGTAGCTGTTACGGCCTGACTTTTTGTTGAGCGGAGCAAGAAGGCTCTTCTCAGGCTCAACCTTTGATAAAGCCGAATAATCTGTGACCGACATATTTCTTCTTGCCGGGCTTGTCGGCTTATATACCTTTATTGCCATTTATTTCACTCTCCTCATGATGGCTTTGCGGAGATCCCTGTCTCCATTCATTCTGCCTGCACACGGAAGCTGTTCCGTCCTGCAGGGTCATACCCTCTGTTCAGTGGGCTTCATCCGGAAGCTGTCCATAGCGGATCCTCCGACTCATGTTCCCCACTCTCATTTATTCAGATAAGGGTATTACATCATGCCTTCAAAGAACTCTATCGTCTTGCTGTCGGCGGTGAGTGATACATAAGCCTTCTTCCATGAAGGTGTGTAGCCCTCGTACCTGCCCTGACGACGCATATGACCTCTCACGCTTACTGTGTTGACCTTTGCGACCTTTACGCCGAAGATCTCTTCAACAGCCTTTGCGATCTGGATCTTTGTTGCTCTCTTGTCTACCTTGAAGGTGTATTTCTTTTCACTTGCAACGCCTGCCATGCTCTTCTCTGTGATGATAGGCATTATGATGATGTCACGAGCTGTCATGCGTAAACCTCCTCGAGCTTGCTGATGGCATCCTTCACGATGACCAGCTTGTCAGCGTTCATGATGTCATAGACATTGAGCGTATTTACCTGTGCTGTCTTAACACCGGGGATATTTCTTGCTGAGTTGATGACCTTTACGTCTACCTCAGGAAGAACTATAAGTGCCTTCCTCTCAGAGCCGATGGCTTTGAGCATTGCGGCAACTGTCTTTGTCTTAAAGCCGTCTAATGTCAGGCTGTCAACAACGATGATCTGTGAATCCTGAAGCTTGCTTGAAAATGCAGACTTCATAGCCAGTCTCCTCACCTTCTTGTTTACGGTGAAGCGATAGCTCCTGGGCTTCGGCGCAAATACGATGCCGCCGTGTGTCCACTGGGGTGCACGGGTCGAGCCCTGTCTTGCGTGGCCTGTGCCCTTCTGTCTCCAGGGCTTTCTGCCGCCGCCGCTTACCTCTGCACGGGTGAGAGCTGACTGTGTGCCCTGACGGTTGTTGGCAAGATAGTTGACTACCATCTGATGCATTGCAGCCGTATTGGGCTCAATACCGAAAATGGCATCTGAAAGCTCAACTGTGCCGACCTTCTGGCCTGCCATATCGAGTACATCTATATTAGCCATTGAAATTCCTCCTTCCCTTATGCCTTGACGCTGTCACGAATAACTACGATTCCGCCGTTAGGTCCGGGAACAGCACCCTTGATAGCGATAAGATTGTTTTCTGCGTCTACCTTGACGACAGTAAGATTCTGTACGGTAACTCTTTCAGCGCCGAGATGGCCTGCCATCTTCTTGCCCTTCCATACTCTTGACGGAGTGGAGCAGGCGCCCATTGATCCGCCGTGGCGAGCCACAGGACCGGAACCGTGAGTTTCCTTGAGACGGTGGAAGTTCCAACGCTTGATAACGCCGGCATATCCCTTGCCCTTGCTCTTGCCTGTAACGTCGATCTTGTCGCCCTCAGCAAAAGTATCGGCCTTGATGATATCGCCGACCTTGTAAGAATCGAGGCTATCGAATCTGAATTCACGAAGTGTGCTCTTGGGAGCAACGTCAGCCTTCTTAAAGTGGCCGAGCATAGGCTTTGTGATGTTTACAGGATCATTCTTAAACTTGTCACTGCGGATCCTCTTGCCCTTCTTGCCGCTCTGGACCTTCAGCTTGATATCGCCAAAGCCCAGCTGCACTGCTTCGTAGCCGTCGTTTTCGACCGTCTTGATCTGTGCTACTACGCACGGACCGGCTTCGATTACGGTCACAGGGAGAACGGCGCCCTTTGCATCGAAGATCTGTGTCATACCGATCTTTTTACCGATGATTGCCTTCTGCATTTGTTTTTCCTCCTTGATAGGTTATTGGTCGGCTTTCCACCGACATGACCCCGGCTGCCTGTTGGTTGAATCAGAGCTTGATGTCTATCTCAACACCGGCAGGGAGTTCGAGTCCTGTAAGAGCCTCAACAGTTTTGTTTGAGGGTCTGAGGATGTCGATAAGTCTTTTGTGAGTCCTTGTTTCAAACTGCTCACGGCTGTCCTTATACTTGTGTACAGCACGCAGTATTGTGACGACCTGCTTCTCGGTCGGGAGCGGCACCGGACCCGATACCCTTGCTCCTGTGCGTTTTGCGGTCGCAACGATCTTCTCGGCGGACTGGTCCACCAGCTGATGATCGTAACCCTTGATCCTTATCCTGATTTTTTCCTTGACTGCCACGCTAATCGCCTCCTTATTGTAGTTGGCGGGCGTTCTCTCAATTCCTTCCACCCTTCCGGGTGTTTCCTGCTATCTCATTGAAAAACCGGAAGGACTTTTCAGTCATTCCGGGTCAGGTACTGAGAAAAATCAGAGCACAACACACCAAACCCTTGCAACTCTATAGGGTCGCAGGTCTGCCGTCTCAAAAATATTCTTTCGCCCGGTTTAAAATCGGACATACTCCACGGAAAAACCGGCTCTGATGAGCCGCAACCTCCCGCTTCATCGCATATCTGTTGCAGTCACGCTCAATTATAATACCACAAGCCTATGAGGATTTCAAGTCCTTTGGAAAAATTTCTTTGTTTATTTTATTAGAATTTTCTTTGATTTTTTTGTTTAGTCTGCTACGAATTTTCAACGAAATATACATTCCAAAGCTCCTAAAATAGGACTATTGTTGAAAGTTTTTCGTGACTTTTACCAAAGCCCGATAAATACACCAAGCTGCCGGCCCCGGATAGGCTCCGTGACCGACAGCATCATAGTAATAATAACCTGTTTTATATCAGTTTTCCTCAAACATATTCTTGTAGATCTCGCCGAAGGTGGTAGCGTCTGTGATGTTCTCTACTGCTGCGATGTACACCTCGTCGCCCTTTGCAAAGATAGTGCCTGCGCCGTCAGCGCTGAGGTTATCAAGCTTTATAGTATACTTCCCGGCCTCGTTGATAAGGCCCATATACTCCATAGCGCCCTTGATTGTGCACTTGCCGGCTGCTTCTTTTCTCTCTGCCACGGTTGCGCTTGCTGAGGGGAGCTTGTCACTCTTTACATAGGTGTTGTTCTCTGCATTGAGTGTGCCTGAAACCAGCTCTGCATAATAGTTCTTGCAGGCTGCATCTACGGTAGCGGCGTCTGTCTGGGCATCAGACCTGTCCTGACCTGCGGTGAAGCTCTCAAGGAGCACGAGCATCTTCTTGGTCTGCTCAAAAGCCTCCTTGCTGTCGATGGGCTTTACGTTGAGAACATAGGGGCCGCCTGTGAAGGACATTGTAGCGCTCTTGCCGTCTGCTGCGGTTGTCAGTGTGATGGTGTCTCTCATGCCCCTGGGCTCAAGCACTGTGAATACTGTAACCTTGGTGCCGTCCTCGTTTTCCTTCTCGCTTACGGGGATGTAGGTGCCGTTCATCACGCCTCCGAGAGTCTCCTCTGCGGTAGCCTTTGTTGTCACGAACATAACTGCGCAGCCGTTGGGCTTGCCGTCGTCAACACCAAGATAAAGTGCGCTGAACTGACCTGTTGTGTCGTCGCCTGTGTAAGCTGTCTTTATCATGTCCTGGGTGAGCTTGTCCAGGTCAACGTTCCTGACATCCACATCTTCGCTGACGCTGTTGTCGGTGATCTCTATCTGGCTCTTGTCCTCTGTCTGTGAAACCGTGCTTACTACGCTTTCTGTGCTTGACTGTGAAGCTGAGCTGCTTGTCTTAGTGCCGCAGCCTGCTGCTGTGCAAACAAGAGTTGTGATTACGAGAGCTGCTGTGAGTACCTTTACGATTGTCTTTTTCATGATGATTTTCCCCTTTCAGATGTTGCCCTTTTCGGGCCTTTTATTTTTCAATTTCTTTCAGTCTGTGTGTTTGCTTGTGTTTATCTCGTTGCTATGGCTATATAATACACAAGCTATGTGACTCAAAAGTGACTGATAAAATCTTTTTTAAAAAAATCCGAAAAAGTTTCTGAAGGGAATATTTATACTATTATCATGCAGTCAAATAGAATACATTTAGCCCGATTTCTCCCGGATTCAGGCTGGAGCATTGGGATGTCAGGGGGCTGGGTCTCGCCTGTCGGCACCCCCATGCACCCCCGGCAAGCTGCCGCTCCCTATTTCGCGTTGATAGTCTTTCGGAAATGCTGCTTTTGTTTCCGCGGGATGAAAGAATGTAAGAATCGCGAGCAGCCAACTGAGAAATCAGTTTTTCTGCCCCCGCGAACAACGTTTTCGGGGGTGTCGGGGGGACTTTTTCGTAAAAGTCCCCCCGACTAATGGAGTTCTGACATGATCTGCGCACACACCTGCATGGGCGACTGGTCGGCGTCAACTATTATATCCGCCGCCTTTTCATACAGAGGCAGCCGCTTTTCAAATAGCTCCTTTATTGCTCCTAATTTATCCGGCACCGCTAAAAGCGGCCTGGTGGTGTCGTTTTTGAGACGAAGAGCAACGGCTTCCGGTGTAATGCTCAGCAGCACTATCCGCCCGTTCTCCCTGAATGCCTTTACATTCTCTTCAAAAGTAAGGGTTCCGCCCCCAGCAGCCACTACAAGTCCCTGCTTCCTGCCAAGGGTGACAGACGCTTCCCTCTCCTTCTCCCGGAAGTAAGCCTCCCCGCTCTCCTCAAAGATCCGTGAAATCGTCCGGTTCTCCTGCTTTTCGATGTAGCGGTCAAGATCAATAAAGGACATTCCCATTTTCTTGGCAAGCAGCCCGCCTATGGTGCTCTTGCCGCTGCCCATGAATCCGCACAGTATTATGTTCCTCTTTGCCATAGTGCAAAACCTCCCGTCATCAGAACAGCCTTGACTGTTCCTTTGCGCTGTCCTCTTCAAGCTGCTTTATGTCCTCCGGGTCATACTCCGAGCCGTCCCAGATGCTGTGAGCCGCAACCGCCTGCCACACCAGCATTGACATACCGCCCACCGCTATGGAACCGTTTGCCGCTGCACACTCCACGAGCCTTGTCCTCAACGGATTGTATACGGCATCAAAAACACAGGCGCATTTAGAGAGAGCCTTTTCGGTTATAGGCATCTCATCCGTATGGGGATACATCCCCACCGGGGTTCCGTTGACAAGCAGATCATAGTCTCCGCTTATCTCCGAGAGAAGACAGCAGCTCACCTGAGCATCCTTCAGCTTTTCCTTTATCTCCTTTGCGAGAGCCTCCTGCCGGACACGGCTCTCAGCCCTTGCGGCGATAGTCACACTGCAGCCCGCAAGCACCGCCTCAAAAGCGAATGTCCTTGCAGCCCCTCCGCAGCCCAGCAGCACCACGTTTCCCGAAAGAGGTATCCCTCCGTGCTCCAGCGCCTTCAGAAACCCGTCAGGGTCAGTGGTATAACCCGTCCTGCCGTTGTGGTTGCTCACGGTATTGACCGAACCGTAAAGCTGCGCTCTCTCGTGAAGTCTGTCAAGGAATGGTATTATCCTCTGCTTGTTGGGTATAGTAATGTTATAGCCCCTGAGGGTATCAAGCTCCTTTATCATTTCCGGGAGCTTTTCCGGCGGGACGTCTATCACGGTATAGTCCCCCTCAATTCCTGCAAGCTCAAATAATCTTTTGTGGATAAACGGCGACATGGTGTGCCCGATGGGATGACCTATGACCGCAAAGCGTCTTTCTGACATTATAAATCTCCCTTTCAGTAAAGCATTCAATAAAATAATTATCCTGTTTCAAAAAAAATTGCAAATCATGGAGAAAAATGCAAATTATATATTGACAAAACAAGGAATACCTTATACTATTTGAGTATAGAAAATTGTGCGGCGAAAAATTGCCGCTCTCATATTGTAGCACGATTATCGTTCGTTGTCTACAGCGCAGGAGATCGGGGCACAATTTTTATCATTCAATTTTTTAGGAGGAGTTAACCATGGTACTTGAAAAGGTTAAGGCTATTCTTAGCGAGCAGTTCGATGTTGAAGAGGACAAGATCACTCCCGAAACATCTCTCATTGATGACCTGGGCGCTGATTCTCTTGATGTTGTTGACCTGGTAATGTCTATCGAGGACGAGTTTGAGGTAGAGGTTCCTGATGACGAGGTAGAAAACATCAAGACTGTTGACGATCTTGTTAAGTATATCGAGAACAATAAGTAATCGGATCATGGCCGGCTGCCCACTCAGGCAGCCGCTATTTTTTTGTCTTTTTCTATTGAAAAATCCTTCGCCTGATAATATAATAGTCTTTATCAGGTTTTTACTCTTTTAACAGGAAAGGATTGAATTGCGCAATGGCACAGCAGAAGAAAATGGTGGAAGCCATCACGTCAAGGGACGTGGATTTTGCAAAATGGTACACCGACATTGTAAAGAAGGCGGAGCTTGCCGATTATTCCGGTGTAAAGGGCTGTATGGTCATCAGACCCTACGGCTATGCTATATGGGAAAATATGCAGCAGGATATGGACAGGCGCTTCAAAAAGACAGGACACGAAAATGTCTATATGCCTATGTTCATACCGGAAAGTCTCCTGCAGAGGGAAAAGGACCATGTAGAGGGCTTTGCCCCTGAGTGCGCATGGGTAACAATAGGCGGCAGCGAGCAGCTCACTGAGAGGCTCTGCGTCAGACCTACATCAGAGACTCTTTTTTGTGAGCACTATGCAAAGGTCATCAACTCCTACAGAGATCTGCCAAAGCTCTATAACCAGTGGTGCTCAGTGGTGAGATGGGAAAAGACCACCCGTCCCTTCCTCAGAACGTCCGAGTTTCTGTGGCAGGAAGGTCACACCATGCACGAGACAGAGCAGGAGGCAAGGGAAGAGACTCTCAGGATGCTGAAGGTCTACACCGATTTCTATAAGGAGACTCTGGCGATCCCTGCGGTCATCGGAAGAAAGACCGAAAAGGAAAAGTTTGCCGGCGCTGAAGAGACCTATACTATAGAGCCTATGATGCACAACGGCGTTGCTCTGCAGGGTGGCACATCACACTATTTCGGAGACGGCTTTGCAAGAAGCTTTGACATAAAGTTTGCAGGACGTGACAACACATTGCAATACCCCTTCCAGACCTCATGGGGAACCTCTACAAGAATGATCGGCGCTATCATTATGGTACACGGCGACGACGACGGCCTTGTGCTCCCCCCGAAAATCGCTCCCATCCAGGCTGTGGTCATCCCCATCGCCCAGAAGAAGGAGGGCGTACTTGAAAAGGCAGCAGAGCTTCGCAGCAGGCTGCTTGACAAGGATATCCGTGTAAAGCTGGACGACAGCGACAAGGCTCCCGGCTGGAAGTTCAGCCAGTATGAGATGCTGGGTGTGCCCGTAAGAATAGAAATAGGTCCCAAGGACATAGAAAACAACCAGTGTGTGCTTGTGCGCCGTGACAACCGTGAAAAGACCATCGTAAGCCTTGATAATATCGAGGCCGCTGTAGAGCAGGCACTCAAAGACGTTCACCAGGGAATGTATGACGCTGCCCTCAAAAACCTTCAGGAAAAGACCTTTGAGGCAAGGAGCCATGAGGAGTTCCTTGATATTGCGGCCAACAAGCCCGGCTTCATCAAGGCAATGTGGTGCGGTGACGCAGAGTGCGAAAACAAGCTCAAAGACGAGACCGGCGGCGTGAAATCAAGATGCATACCCTTTGAGGAGGATCACCTCAGCGATGTATGCGTATGCTGCGGCAGACCCGCAAAGCACATGGTCTACTGGGGCAGACAGTATTGATCCCCAGACATGCTGATACTCACAAAAAAGGCGCCCATAACCGGGGCGTCTTTTCTTTAAAAGGAAGGAGACAGACTATGGAAATCAGAAGGATAAACGCTACGGACATAACGGAGACCGTAAAAAAGCTCTTCATGGACATGAACTACTATATCGGCGAGGATATCCTCTGCGCACTGAAGAATGCCAAGGAAAAGGAGGTATCCCCTGTAGGTAAAAACGTCCTTGACCAGCTCATCGAGAACCACAAGATAGCTTCCGCAGAGGAGGTGCCCATCTGTCAGGATACGGGCATGGCAGTGCTCTTTGTGGAATACGGCGACCATGTGGTAATCGAAAACGGCAGCTTTGAGGAGGCAGTGCAGGAGGGCGTCAGACAGGCATATATTGACGGCTATCTGCGCAAGTCAGTGGTCAGCGACCCGGTGTTTGACAGAGTCAACACCAAGGACAACACCCCTGCCATAATCTACACCAGCATCGTTCCCGGTGACAAAATACATATACTTGCAGGCTGCAAGGGCTTTGGCAGTGAGAATATGTCCTCTGTCAAAATGCTCACACCCTCTGCCGGAGTAGACGGAATAAAGAAATTCATCATGGACACAGTAAAATATGCAGGCCCCAATCCATGCCCGCCTATCGTAGTGGGCATCGGCATCGGCGGTACCTTTGAGAAGGCGGCAATGCTGTCAAAAAAGGCAACTCTGCGCCCCATCGACACACATAATCCCGATGAGAGATATGCAGCCCTTGAGGACGAGCTGCTCACAGCGATCAACGAAACAGGCTTCGGACCGGCAGGTCTCGGAGGCAGCACCACTGCACTGGGTGTAAACATCGAGACCTTCCCCACCCACATCGCAGGAATGCCCGTAGCCGTGAACATCTGCTGCCACGCTGCACGGCACAAGGAAACAACTATCTGAAAGGAGGACTATATATGAAAAGGATAACACTTCCGCTGACGGACGAGGTCATAAGGGAGCTTCACGCCGGAGACAGTGTGCTCATTTCCGGAACGGTGATCACAGGCCGTGACGCTGCCCACAAGAGGCTCTATGAGCTGATACAGGAGGGAAAGCCCCTGCCGGTTGACATTAATGGAGAGGTGATCTATTATGTAGGACCTGCCCCAGCAAAGCCCGGTCACGCAGTAGGACCCGCAGGCCCTACTTCCAGCTACCGCATGGACAAATACACTCCTGCGCTGCTTGACAGAGGACTGAAGGGCATGATCGGCAAGGGCGCAAGAAACGATGAGGTAGTTGAGTCCATGATAAAAAACGGAGCCGTTTATTTTGCGGCAATCGGAGGCGCCGCCGCACTCATCTCACGGAGCATAAAGAAATCCGAGCTGCTTGCCTATGAAGATCTGGGCACTGAGGCAATATACCGCTTTACAGTAGAGGATTTTCCTGCAATAGTGGTGATCGACTCAAAGGGCAACAGCGTCCTTGCATCGGGAAAGTGACGGGAAAGTGACAAAAAACTCTTTCCTGTCACTTTAATGTCACCTTTCGGGTTCATAATAGGGACATAACAAGACAACACACGAAAGCCCTTGAAAGGATGAGTACAATGGAGAAAAACAATATAAACGAGTCTGAGACTCCCATGACTCCGGAAAACATTCCTTCCGAAGAGAATACTCCTATGTATGATCCGCACACCGATATGTTCAGTGACAATCCCTATGACCTTGTTACAGGAGAATTCATAAAAAAAGAAAAGGTTCCCGAAAAGCCTGTGGTTGATTATAAGCTTGAGCGCAAAAAGAGGTATGTGCCCGTTCTCATAATGGTCACCCTGACCCTGCCGGTGTGCGCAGTGCTCTACTATATCTCCATAGCAGCAGCTACACCCACGAATCTGATCATAAACAACGACACTGCACTTCTTGGCTATCTGTTCCTTGGCGTCCTCACCGTAGCCTTAGGCACCTTCGTTATCAACAAGTATAACAACACCCTCGGCGCAAAGCGTAATCTCCGCATAGACGGCAGGATCGTTCTTGTAGGCCTGCCATCCTGCCTGCTTTGTGCTTCACTGCTGACTCCCAGCTACTCCTATGTAGGCAATGCCTTCTGTCTCATATTCATAGCCGCGGCATATATCACCTTTGCACTGATCTTCGCAAAGAAGCTTTCCACCGGTTCAAGGGTGCTGGCATTGGCTTCCATAATCCTGATGAGCGCACTCTGCTTTTCTACCGGTTCTTACAAAAAGCTCCTGCTTTTCCCTTATGATGTTAAAGCAGACTATCTTGTTCTCACAAAGAGAGCGGAGGATCAGATCCCCAATGACAGCGACAGGGTAACCTTCATGAGCACGAATCTCAACTTTGACAAATACTCATTCAACAGCCAGTATTTCAAGAGCGTTGAAGAGCTTGAGGTATTTCTTGCCGAGGAGAACCAGCATATTGAAAACTACATGATAGTAAATAATAGCGAGCGCAACCATGCAGGCGACCAGCTTGAAGCGCAGATGAAGGACGTATTGCGAGAGATATGCGTCCGTTATGACCGGGATTTCTTTACAAAGCATGATCTCCAGATAAGAGACGTCCATATGTACGAAACCGTCAACGATGTACGCATTGCGAACACCATGAAATGCGGCGAAACTGTGATGTTTGATTATATCATTGATTACACCAAGCCTGTCACGAATCACTATTTTCCTGTTGACATATGCCTTGAGTTCCTCATTATTCCGAAAAGCGAATATGCGTACAGCGTAGGCTTCATAAAGGGCAACACGACGGAGAATGTAACCAGCGTACCATCGAGAGAGGTCTGAAAATCATAGCAGATCGCAGATCCAGAAGTAGACAACACAAAAGTTTCGGCGCAGAGCCTGCGCTCCCGATTCGCGGGCGGCAAGCTGCCGGCGCGCCTGCGCTCCCGATTCGCGGGCGGCAAGCTGCCGCACCCGTGTTCGCGGGGGCAGAGAATATGATTTGTTAGTTGGCTGTTCGCGGCTGATAGTCTAACCAAGAACGACAACACAAAAGTTTTGGTCAAGCTTTTTCAAAAGCTTGCAGGATCCAAGGGCAGAGCCCTTGGTCGCTCTCCGCAGAGAGCGAAATACTCCGGGTGGTTCGGAGGGCGCAGCCCTCTGACATCTTAATGCTCCAGCCTGATTCCGTGAGGAATCAGGCAATTTTCTTTTGCAAGCCTCTCGGCGCAGAGCCTGCGCTCCCGATTCGCGGGGTGCGCTTCACTGCCCTGCGCTCCCGATTCGCGGGGTGCGCTTCACTGCGTTTCGCTTTGTGTACGAGCCGAAAATGCACCCTCGCGGCTGATAATTGTTCCGAAAGACGACAACAGAAAAGTTTCGGCGCAGAGCCTGCGCTCCCGTGTTCGCGGGGGCAGAGAATATGATTTGTTAGTTGGCTGTTCGCGGCTGATAGTCTAACCAAGAACGACAACACAAAAGTTTCGGCGCAGAGCCTTTTGGAGGATTATTGGATTTTAAAGTTCAGCTCAACCCCTGAACGGTTGATGGCACTGAGTATGCCCCTCACTGAGGCTTTGAATACACCGCTGGATATGCCTACTCCGAATATCCTGCGCCCGTCCGGCGTCCTGAGCTGGATGTAGGATATCGCCTTGGAATCCGAACCCTGTGAGATCGAATCCTGATTATATGACATAAACTCAAAACCAGTAACCCCTATCGTGCGGAGTGCCTTGAAAAATGCGTCAATCGGACCGTTGCCCTCGCCGTATATCTCTACGTCACGATCTTCCTTGACAAGATGGATCGTGCCCTTGAAGATCGCCTTGTCCTGATCGATGTTTGTTATCATGTGCTTTACAAGCCACAGCTTCTGCTCGATGTCGATGTAGTTCCTGTTAAATACATCCATCAGCTCATTGGGCAGAAGCTCCCTGCCAAGCTTGTCGCACTCGGCCTTGACCATTGCTCCAAACTCGGGGTGCATAGCCTTTGGCAAATCATAACCAAAATAGTTTTGCATGACAAATGCCGCTCCGCCCTTGCCGGACTGTGAGTTTATCCTGATGATCGGCTCATACTGCCTGCCCACGTCCGCCGGATCGATGGGCAGATAGGGAATCTCCCACTTGTCGCTGTTGTGCTCCTTTGCATAGGCAAGACCCTTCTTGATAGCGTCCTGGTGCGATCCTGAAAACGCTGTAAAAACAAGGTCTCCGGCATAAGGCTGTCTCTCGCCTATCCTCATCTTGGTGCATCTCTCGTATATCTCACGGTAACGGGGCAGGTCGCTGAAGTCAAGCTTCGGGTCAACCCCCTGGGTATACATATTCAGTCCGACGGTCACGATATCCAGGTTTCCGGTGCGCTCACCGTTGCCAAAAAGAGTGCCCTCTATCCTGTCGGCTCCTGCAAGCAGTGCAAGCTCAGCACAGGCCACGCCCGTGCCCCTGTCGTTGTGGGGATGCAGGCTGATGATGGCTGACTCCCTGTTATTGAGGTGCTTGATAAAATATTCTATCTGGTCGGCGTATGTGTTGGGAGTGCACATTTCAACGGTGTTTGGCAGGTTGAGGATAATGGGGTTTTCGGGCGTAGGCTCAAACACATCCATGACAGCCTGACAGATACGCACAGAATTGTCTATCTCCGTGCCGGAAAAGCTTTCGGGTGAATACTCTATCCTGAAATTCGTGTCGCCCTCATAGCCGTCGATCAGCTCCTTGATGAGCTTTGCGCCCTCAACGGCTATGTCTATTATGCCGTCCATGTCCTTGTTGAAAACAACCTTTCTCTGGAGGGTGGAGGTTGAGTTATAGAAGTGCACTATCACATTCTTTGCGCCCTTGACAGCCTCAAAGGTCTTGCGGATAAGGTGTTCTCTTGCCTGAACGAGTACCTGTATGGTCACGTCGTCGGGAATGTGCCCGCCCTCGATGAGTTCACGGCAGATCTCATACTCCGTCTCAGACGCTGACGGGAAGCCTATCTCGATCTCCTTGAAGCCCATGTCGCACAGTGCATGGAAAAACTCTAACTTCTGCTGCAGATTCATAGGATCCACCAACGCCTGATTTCCGTCACGCAGATCCACTGAGCACCATATCGGCGCCTTGGTTATCACCCTGTCCGGCCATTCCCTGTTTTCCAGCTTTATCTGCTGAAAGGGAACGTATTTTTTATACCCTTTTTCCATTTCATATACCTCCGTATTTGTTTATTATCGATCCAAATGCAAACAAAAAAGCCGCCCCGATCGCAAAGATCATGGGGCGGGCATAAAGCTCGCGGTACCACCCAAATTCAGACGCAATGCGTCCCTCAGCAAGCCTCTGACAAGGCTCCGGTATATAACGGTACCAACCGTTCTGTCCTACATATCAGGCAGAAAGCTCCGGAATGAGCTATACATACTGCTCCTGCCGCTGTCTTACACCCACCGACAGCTCTCTTTGCGCTAAAAGCAGCATCTTGTTTCCTTCACAGCCTTTGGATCATTGAGTTATTTTCATAATTATATAATGCAA
This sequence comes from uncultured Ruminococcus sp., assembly GCA_902768825.1. Taxonomy (GTDB): domain Bacteria; phylum Bacillota; class Clostridia; order Oscillospirales; family Acutalibacteraceae; genus UBA1213. The sequence continues at coordinate 461 of CACXMR010000026.1, read as the reverse complement.
ACAGATTTTTGTCAAGAGTATTATACTTTTTTCCGCTACTCCGGTTATCAGCATCCATAACACAGTATGTGTGTGTATGGTCTTGGTTGTCTTACGTGGAGGAACGCAGGTGCATTTTCTGCAGAGAATTGAAAAGGTGCTCATACACACTTTACTTTACTTTACTTTTCTTTACTTTACTTTTCTTTACTTTTCTTTTCTTTACTTTTCTTTTCTTTACTTTAGTGGAATAACTGCTGCATTTACTTTAGTTTCTGTAACAAAAACTCCGGTTTCTGCAGCAAAAACAAAGTCGGAGGGTGCACTTTTAAAAGCCGCCTGAGATTCTTCCCTTCCAAGCAGCCGATATTATGATTTATACTCCTTGTTCATCACAGTCGCTTCGGATTAGCGTCGCTGGATTCCAGCAGAGGTTACAACAGATCGCAGCAGGAGGACATGATCTATCAGTCCTATATCCG
>CACXMR010000025.1:27700-74021 GCA_902768825.1 uncultured Ruminococcus sp. | reverse complement strand
ATATTGTTACCTCCGGTTATGTTGGTTTTGTCGCTTAACATTTTACCATAGGTTTCAATATGGGTCTATTTTTTTTGCCATTTTATTTTACAACTTAGCGTTTTATATAGGAATATTTAAACAGTTTTTTTCATTTCTTAACTATCATTCCGGCAAAAAACACAAAACCATTTTCTGCCAGAAAACGTCCCCATCAGTTTGGTCTCCAGTATTTTCTGTCAAGGGTACGGTATTGAACAGCCTCAAAAAGGTGCTCCCTTCCGATGACCTCGCTCTCATTCATATCAGCGATCGTACGGGCAACCTTGAGCAGCTTGCTGACGCCTCTTGCGGAAAAGCCGAAAACATCCATCACCTTTTCTATCAGGGGCTTCACCTCATCGGATATCGGGCAGTAGCGGTCTATATAGTGTGGCGTGATCCTTGCATTGCAGGTAATAGCGGTGCCACGGAAGCGTTCCAGCTGTATAGCCCTCGCCTTGTCCACACGCTTCTTGATCTCGGCAGATGTCTCCTTGGTGCTGTTATCAATATATGAGCTATAGTCAATAGGCGACACCTCAACATGAATATCCAGCCTGTCGAGCAGCGGGCCCGATATCCTTGAAAGATACTTCCTGACGGTCTTGAGGGAGCAGCTGCATTTTACTGTGGGGTGTCCGTAATATCCGCAGGGACAGGGATTCATAGCCGCAGCGACCATTATTGAGCAAGGGTATGTAAGGGATGCGTTTGCCCTTGAAATAGTGACGATCTCGTTTTCCATGGGCTGGCGGAGAAGCTCCATAGATGCCCTGCTGAACTCCGGCAGCTCATCCAGAAACAGCACACCGTTGTGGGCAAGAGAAACTTCGCCGGGGCGCGGAATTGTGCCTCCTCCACCGAGACCTGCAGTGGACACCGTGTGATGAGGGCTTCGGAAGGGACGCCTTGTCACGATGGGATTATCCTTTGTGAGCAGGCCTGAGATGGAATGTATCTTAGTTGTCTCTATCATCTCAGAAAATGTCATATCCGGAAGAATGGTAGGCAGTCGGTTGGCAAGCATACTCTTACCGGTGCCGGGGCTGCCCAGAAAAAGGATGTTGTGGCCGCCGCAGGCAGCGATCTCCAGAGCTCTTTTTGCCTTTGCCTGACCCTTTACATCCGCCATGTCCAGATCATAGATCATCTGGGAGGGCTGGGGCAGCACTCTCGGCGCAGGCTTTATTTCCTTTCTGCCCCTCAGGTACATCACCAGCTCCTGAACCGTATTAACCGGCATGATATCTATTCCCTCCACAATGGAGGCCTCGGCAGCATTTTCCGCAGGAACAAAAAATCTTTTCATTCCCAGTCTCTTTGCCTCTATCGCCATGGGCAGTATACCGCTGACAGGGCGCAGCTCTCCCCCAAGGGACAACTCACCGATAAACGCAGAATCCTCGATATCCGGATCTATAGCCCTTGCCGCTATCAGCACGGAAACAAATATGGGCAGATCATATAACGCTCCCCTCTTTTTAATGTCGGCGGGAGCAAGGTTTACTACTATCCGGCAGCACGGAAACTCAAAGCCGCTGTTTTTGATAGCAGACCTGACTCTGTCCCTGGATTCCCTTACGGAGAGATCGGGCATTCCTACCACGTCAAAGCTGTACAGACCCTTTGACATATCCGTCTCCACCTGCACCTCAAACGAATCCATACCAAAAATTCCCATACTCCTGACCTTAACAACCATAAAGCCCGACCAACCTTTCTGATGCCGCTGTCTGCGCAAGTCTCTCCCGTCACCCTCTGCCGGACAGGACTATCAACTCCACAAAGCCCTTTCAGCCACTGCTTATTATTAAATAATAACATAAACCAATCATATTTACAATTGATTATGGCAAAGAATCTCATTATTTTTGAAATATTTTGTCAGTATTATATAGTTTGCCCATTGATATTTGTACATCAAGACTTATCAATTGTCTTGATTAAGGCAAACACATTAGGTATGATATAATAAGATATGATAAAAAAGGAGATGACTGTTATGAAATGTCCGCTTTGCAAAAAGGATATCCCGGACGAAGGCATCAGCCCCGACAGGGTCAGATACTGCGTTTTTTGCGGATCGCCGCTTCTCATAATGGACGAGGGAATGACTGCTCTTGCTGACTATCTGACCAAAAAAGGTGTGATCTCATCGGCAGATGACCTCACCAAGACCGCTTCCATAACCTTCAGATATGTTTCTGATGACGGTATTATTCCTCTCAGACAAATAGAGCAGTCCCTGGTCTGTCCTCTCTTCTATACCGCCAAGGACGTCCTAAACGCCATGTTGAGAAGCAAGCTGCTTTACACCAAAAGCTTCCATCACATCATGGATTTTTACAGCTACAATTCCGATCTGGTGGTTAATCACCGCAATGATGAACTGCAGCGGCCTGACGGTCACGAGGTTATTCTTGCCGAAGCCCTCACCATAGCAAAGAACAATCAGCTCACCCTGGTCTATGCCCACCGTGACGAATTGATGTCCCGTGCAGGCTCCTTTGGCTGTCTGTACGGCTGTCCGGTGTCATCAGAGCTGGAAAAGAAATATGCTCATGCCGGTCAGCACAGCGAGCTGATCCCTCTCAATGAATGAAGGCCGCAGGATGAACGATAATACATACAAGTCGGATAATGCTTTCCCGCTGAGGACTCTTTTTTGGGAGACAACCCTGCGCTGCAATGCACGGTGCGAATTCTGCGGCAGCAGCTGCGGCGACAGGAACAGCTTTCCCGAGGAGCTTACAACCGAGGAGATATGCACTGCCCTATCAGAAACGGCATCAACTCTTGACCCTAAGGAAACCATGCTTAACATAACAGGCGGAGAACCTCTCGTCAGGAGCGATGTTCTTGACGTGGCGGAATATGCTTCAGGTCTTGGATTTCCCTGGGGCATGGTGACAAACGGCTCCCTCATAACCCCTGAGATTATCGCCCGCATGAAGAGTGCGGGAATGAAAACCATCACAGTGAGCATTGACGGGTGCAGGGACACCCACGAAGGACTCAGGAAGCTTTATGGCAGCTATGACAGGATAATGAAGTCTCTGCGTCAGATCTGCAGTGAGGGATTCTGCGATAATGTGCAGGTCACGACAGTTGTAAACAAAAGGAATATTAACGAGCTTGAGGAACTGAGAAAGGTCCTTCTTGACATCGGCCTTGACTCATGGCGAATAGTCACGGCTGACCCCATCGGTCGGGCAAGGGACAACGAGGAAATACTTCCTGACCGGAGCTGCATGGAGCGCTACCTTGAATTTCTTGAAAAGTATTCTCAGGACCCCGTTCTTCCGGTCATGGCAAGCTGCTCCCACTACTTCGGCGACAAGGAGCACCTCATACGCACCTCATGCTTTGAGTGCGGAGCAGGAAAGCGTGTGGCAAGCATACTCTATAACGGGGATATTTTTGTCTGCCCGAATGTGGAACGCAGGCCGGAGCTGATACAGGGCAATGTCCGCACCCATTCCCTGCCGGAGGTATGGCAAAAGGGCTTCGGTTTTTTCCGAAACAGAACGAGGACCCTTGCCCAAAAATGCAAAGGCTGCTACTACAAGGATCGATGCCTTGGCGACAGCCTGCACACCTATGATTTTGACAAGGGAGAGCCCCTCTTTTGCATCAGGGATTACTACAGCGACAGGCAGTCAGACACCTATGACAAAATGCCAGGGCTATACAGCAGTGCTCTCTCAGAGCTTAGCAAAACCACCCCCAACAAATCTATCCTTCGCATCAGCTATGACATCCCATCCGAGAGCAGGGTAATCTTCACAGGCAATGCCGGGCACGAACTGCGGCTGCTTTTCCACTGGGGTCACACCACTGACACTAACCGTGTTGAGCAGATGGCCGCTCTTTACGGCAGCAGAGCCGGAAGTCTTTTTGTGGTGCGCCATGTAAGAGAAACACCTCTTGAGTTTGCAGACGAAAAGACAGGTGTTTTTACCCAGAGCACCCTTGACTCCGCTGTGGAAGGCATCAGAGAGATACGACAGACAAATCCTGACATACTTATGCTGGGTTTTGTGCACAGCCATCCCGGAGAACTGAAAATGTCACTCAGTCAAGCCGATGCAGACCTTCACCTGGAGCTTATGGAAAAAGCAGGGCTATCCCTTTCAATGCTCATCAACCCTCAGAAAAAGCAGCTCAAGGCTTACTTCGGAAAGGATTTTGACCTGTCAGAAATATATCTGGACGAAAGCTTTGCATAAAAAAGGGATTTTTGCGAAAAAAGTCTCTCCTGCCAACCACCGAAAATGAATTGTATTCTTTTGGAAGTTTACGGATTCAGAAAAAAGGACCGGTCCCCTTATTTTTGGGATCAGTCCTTTTAGTTTTGCGTTTTGATGAGCATCAGAAATCGTCTGTAGTGTAGTCCTCAAGATCGGGCATGCCCGCATCCACAAACTCGCTCTGACGCATCTTCATGCGGATACGATCCTGCTCTACCATCTCTGAAAGCTTATCCTTGAAATCTCTTGAGTGCTTGATGTTCTTGATAACAAGAACAGGAGTTGTCTTGTCACGGGCATGGACAACTATCGTGCCCAGCTTGAAGAGCTTCTGGAAAAGCGCCCTTGAATAGGTCACGTCCACGATCCTGTAGAGAAGGATCTCGTTCTCCACAGTCTTGAAAAGACCGGTCTGGATGACCATTTTTTTCTTAAAGAGATTATACTTCGTAAATGTCCATGGGATTCCAAAGAAACCCCATCTTTTGCGTTCCCGCATTATAAGCTCGTTATCCTGATCTGCCATAAAAATACCTCCCGGATGTCACAGCCTTCCATTAAGGATAATGTCATCCGAAAGACTGCGTTGTTTTTTTGGCACCAAAGCAAAAGTCCGGCGCCGTTTTTGTTATTGCTGCTATTTATCAGTCGCCAAAGCTGATGCCTATTTCCTTGGCTGCCTTGATGACCTTGCTGTTAGTCGGAACCTCCTTGAGCTTGCCTGCCACCTCAGAAAGCGGAACGGGCACGACCTTGCCATTTACCATACCTGTCATAAAGCCATACTTTTCCTTGATGATGAGCCTTGCAGCCGCCGCACCAAAGAGAGTCGTGATATAACGGTCATAGGCGTCCGGACTGCCGCCTCTCTGGAAGTGACCGGGCACAGTAACCCTTGTCTCCTGACCTGTAGCCTCCTCGATCTCGTGGGCGATCTTGTAGGAGATGGAGGGATACATAAGGTTTGCCATAGCCTCTTTCTTCTGCTTTTTGGGCATCTCTGCTATTTCCTTTGAGATAGCACCCTCAGCCACAGCGAGGATAGAGAAGGTCTTTCCGGACTTTGTACGGCTCTTTATGCAATCGATGACCTTGTTGATATCGTATGGTATCTCAGGAATAAGTATTACATCCGCACCGCCTGCAATGCCTGCGTTAAGGGTCAGCCAGCCCGCCTTGTGTCCCATACATTCCACTATGAACACACGTCCGTGGGATGTGGCAGTTGTGTGTATACAATCTATTACATTAGTAGCGATATCCACCGCACTCTGGAAGCCGAAGGTAACGTCTGTGCCCCAGATGTCATTATCAATAGTCTTGGGGAGAGTGACAACATTAAGTCCTTCCTCAGAGAGCATATTTGCGGTCTTGTGAGTACCGTTTCCGCCGAGGATAGCAAGGCAGTCCAGCTTCATCTGGGCATAGTGCTTTTTCATTTCCGCTACCTTGTCAATGCTTGTTTCGTCATCCACCACACGCATGAGTTTGAAGGGCTGCCTGGAGGTGCCGAGGATGGTGCCGCCCCTTGTCAGGATACCGGAAAAATCCTCCGGCTTCATCAGCCGGTACTCGCCATGGATAAGACCGCGATAGCCGTCGATGATACCATAGATCTCGACATTCTTTCCGTAATACTCATAAAGACCCTTAGCAATGCCTCGTATTGCGGAATTAAGTCCCTGACAGTCTCCGCCGCTTGTGAGAATGCCAACTCTTTTCATTGATGATACACTCCTTTGCTGTTATTGATTTATGTTATTAATATTTTACATCTTTTTCCATTATTTTACAATCGGAAATAATATTTTTTTGCAATGACCTGTGCGGTTCAGCTCTCGTCTCCTGTAATCTCGGCATCCTTTCCCGTCAGCGGACGGAACTGTATCTCCTCACGCACTATGGTCCTCTTGGCACTCAGAGCCTTTTTTGCTTCATCATAAAACTCCCGCTGACAGTTATGCACCTTCTTGCCTCTCCTGTCGAGCAGCTCATAGGATGTATCCTGCCGCTGAATCCTGGTATTGAGCACATCCTTGAGCATACGGTTCATTATCCCGAAGGCTCTTTCCTTCAGCTCTGCGTCCTCTATGGGGAACACCAGCTCTACTCGCTTGTCAAGATTTCTCTGCATCCAGTCTGCAGAGCCCATGTATATCTTCTTTATGCCGCCGCTCTCAAAAATGAATATCCGGCTGTGCTCAAGCAGCTGACCTACTATACTGCGCACCTGTATATTCTCGCTGATCCCCTTTACTCCCGGCACAAGACAGCATATTCCCCTCACGATAAGCGTTATCCTGACGCCTGCCTGAGAAGCCTTATACAGCAGACGAATGATCTCCGGATCCACAAGAGAGTTGACCTTTGCGGTTATTCCTGAGGGGAGATCCGCTTTTGCGTTTTCTATCTCGTTTTCTATCATTTCCACAAAGAATTTACGCAATCCCGTGGGCGCCACCTTCATCTTGTGGTATACCGGCGGAGTGGAATATCCCGTGATGACATTGAAGAGAGACGAGGCATCCTCACCAAACCTCTCATCACAGGTAAACATACCGATGTCGGTATAGAATCGTGCGGTTATATCATTGTAGTTGCCCGTGCCCATGTGCAGATATCTGCGTATGCCGTCCTGCTCACGCCGCACAACCAACAGAATCTTACAATGAGTTTTTAGTCCCGCAAGACCGTATATAACATGACAGCCCGCTTTTTCAAGCTTCTTAGCCCAGCCGATGTTGTTTTCTTCATCGAACCTCGCCTTCAGCTCAACCAGTACCGTCACCTGCTTGCCGTTTTCTGCGGCCTTTATCAGTGCTGCGATCACAGGAGAATTGCCGCTCACACGATAGAGGGTCTGCTTTATGGCAAGCACATCGCTGTCGTTTGCCGCCTGATTGATAAACTTTATAACACTGTCAAAGCTCTCATAGGGATGGTGCACCATCCTGTCCTTTTCACGGATTGCCTCAAATACATCGTCATAGCCAAAGAAATCCGCCGGCGGGTTCACCGGCACTATAGGCGCAAAGCGAAGATCGTCAAGCCCGTCAAGACCGCCGAACTTCGAGAAGAAGGTAAGATCAAGCGGACCCGAGACCTCATATATCTCACGATCAGCGACCTCCAGCATATCTATCAGAAACTGCTTGAGTGCCGAGTCGCACTTAGATATAAGCTCCAGTCTGACAGGATCGCCTCTCTGACGTTTTTTGAGTGAGTGCTCTATCTCAACAAGCAGGTCATCCGCATCCTCATCGATATCAAGGTCGGAGTCTCTCGTTATTCTGAAAGGACACCATGCCTCTATCGCATAAAGCTCAAAAAGCTCCGAGAGCCTGCTGATAATGATATCCTCCAGCAGCACAAAGGCCCTCCCCTGCTCCGACTTCACCTCAAAAAACCTTGGGATTATGGACGGCACCTGTACCACGGCAAAAATATCCTCTCCGTCACGCTTCAGTCTCACTGCGATATTTAGGCTCTTGTTTGCAAGCAGCGGAAAGGGCCGTGAGGTATCCACTGCCAGCGGAGTCAGCACCGGAAACACGAATTTATCAAAATGCTCGTCAACCTGCTGCTTCTGCGTTTTGTTCAGCTCACTGATAGACAGGAACCTCAGCTTGTGCTTTTTAAGAGCGGGGATTATGGAGCGGTGCAGACAGGAATACTGCTTCTTGGCAAATTCATGTATCCTCTCGCTCAGACACTCAAACTGCAGCTCCGGAGTCATTCCCGAATCGTCAGGAGCAGTAGCTTTTGAGTGCATCCTGTCCATCACTCCCGCCACTCTCACCATGAAAAACTCATCCAGATTGGATGCGGTGATGGCAAGGAATTTTACCCTCTCCAGCACAGGATTATCCTTTTCAAAGGCTTCCTCCAGCACACGGCTGTTAAAGTCCATCCAGCTCAGCTCCCTGTTGTGGAAGGGAAAATCAGCCTGAGAGTAAAGTCTCACAGGCGTCAGGGCTGCGTTTCTTTTTGCAGAATCGTTTTTTCTGCCCTTTACAGTCTTTGGCTGTTTCACAAGCTTTTCATTCTTGACGGACTTTACCGACTTCTCCTGCTTGCGGTGTTTTTCTGTTTTTTCTGTTTTCCTCGCACCTGATTTTTTACCGTTTTTCAAAGTAGCTTTATCGGCAAGATCGGTGTTTTCATCGTTTTTCTTATCGCTCAATTTTATCAGCCTTTCGTTTTTGTTCAATTAGTAAGCGCTGAATATAATTGAGTACATTATAACAAATTAATCGCAAAAAGGCAAGAACTTTTGTCGCTAAAGTGCACAAATACAAAACGGACACCGCAGTGCAAAAACACTAAGCGATGTCCGTCTGAGTTACAGCAACATAACAGACTTACTGCACCAAATCAGCACAGCAAAAGCTATCAGTCATTCTTATTCTTCTTTTTGCAAGACTTGACGATGCAGGCAACAGTGATAAGAGCAACAGCAGCACCAGCCGCACCAATGATAACCTTCTTCTTCAGCTCCTCACGTCTCTCCTGCTCACGAAGCTCTGCGATGATGTCATCATCAAGGATAATATCGTCACTGTCAAGAGCTATCTCATCGTCCTTTGCAGTCTCTGCTGTCTCCTCATCGGAATTGCACTTGCAGCAAGCCGACTTAACATCTGTAATTTTATCCTTGACCTTCTTAACGATCTTGGTCACAAGAGCAAAGAGGTTTTTGTCCTCCTCGGTCTGCTCGTTTTCATCATAATCAGAATCAAATGTGCACTCGCCGCAATCTCCAACGGGGCAGCCGGCCTTGTCATCCTCATCCTCAGCGACAGGAGCCTCAGCAGGCTCTTCCGTCTTGACATCCTCAGCAGCGTCGTCGGCAGGAGCATCCTGTGCAGCAACTTCTTCTGCTATATCCTCTGCAACAGCTTCTGCAATCTCCTCAATGATCTCATCCTGGTTCTCAGGTGAAGTATTCTTCTTTTTGGACATTTCTATTACTCCCTTCAAAAAAAATAAAATATCTGAGACTAACGTAGTAATTTTATCATATACCAACAAATAAGTCAACTATTTACTCACCGAAAATTCTTATTTACAAAAAAAGAATATTAAAAGACTATCAGGCGATGTACAGCATTACCGTAAGAAACAGCCCAAGCACCATCAGCAAAGAACCGATCACCGCCTTAGTGATAAACTCAAGTTTTGCCTGCTTAGGGTAGTATATTTCCTCGGGAGAATCAGGATCTATCAGAATATCATCCTCATCACCGAGCTTTGGCAGCTTTTTGTCCATATATATTTCCTGATAGCCGCTAAAGTATTCATCGTTATACTTATACACAAAAACCGGAGAATATTTGCTCAGGGTCCTGCTGTGATAAACACTATAGTCCACCACCCTGCCCCGAACAGGCACTGTGCACCTTGTGATCTTGTCATTTTTCCCGGCATGGAAAGCCTGTATACGCATATCCCAAAAACAAACTGCAATAGCAAGGGCACAGTCAGCCACGCTTCCTCCCTTACCAGAGAACAAAGGCCGACTCCCAAAGTCAATCCGAAAAAAACATAATAGATTATCCTTGACAACAGATGATCTCTTTTATTCTTTTCATTATCGGCATTATTATTCTTCATCCATCATTACCCATTTATTCATCATTTTTATCCGGTGCATACACAGCTTATCTCAGCAAAGCCGGACTTTTCCAGCATATGACACACATTTCCGTCAATAAGCTCACCGGGCATCACTATGGGTATTCCCGGAGGACAGACACACGGTGCTTCAGCGGAAACCCTTCCCGACGCACATTCTACAGATATCATCTCACTGTCGGATAATACAGCTTCCCTCGGACTCATCGCCCTCTCCGGCAGGATAAGCCCCTTACTCAGGCCATTTTTCAAATCTCCGCCATCACACGGCACACTGAGTCCTGATATTGCCGCCTCAAGCCGTTCCATATCCCTTTCCGTGTTAAAAGGAGTGCAGATAAACACGGCGTTATTCCCGTCGCAGAATTCCGGCTCCACCAGGAAGCCATGAAAGTATTCTGTTTGTCTGTCGCCCTGCAATCCTGCTGCCGAAGTATTTATGCACACCCTGAGAGGATCACATTCTCCCCCCGGCACCACAAGACCTTGCCGCCTTGCAAGAGACTTTATCTCATCCACTCTTGCTTCAAGAGCACGGTAGTCATCAATGCCGCCCTTTTGAAGATAGCTTCTGCACAGATCCACCGACGCCATTATCGGATAGGAAGGGCTTGTGGAGCCGAACAGAGCCATAGCCTGCTTGCACTCCGCAGCGAGCCTATGGTCGGCAACATTCAGCACAGCTCCCCCGGTGAGCACCGGAAGTGTCTTGTGCATAGAACAGGCAGACATATCCGCCCCAAGCGCCATGGGATGAAGATTTCTTTCAAGAAAGGCAAGATGGGACCCGTGAGCATTATCCACCAAAAGCAAGGCGTTGTGTCTATGGCAGATTTTCGCTATTGCTCTGATATCCGTCAGTTCTCCGTAATAGTCCGGGCTTGTGATATAGCAGGCGGAAATGCCACTGTGCTTTTCAAACGCCTCCTCCACATCATCAGGCTCCACACGTCCCGTAAACCAAGGCACACTTGAATGGGGCATTATCCAAACCGGGTCTATGCCCAGGAGTGCGCAGGCATTGACGGCACTGCGGTGGGCATTCCTGCCAAGTATGACCCTTTTGCCCCTTGCGGAGGCTATTTTCAGCATTGCCTGTATCGCAAGGGTACAGCCGCCGGCTGAGATCAGTGAAGCTCCGGCGCCGAAAAGCTGTGCAAGCCTTCTTTCCGCTTCAAGGATAATACCGCTGCTTTCAAACAGTGAGTCAGTATCCGGAAGCTCTGTCAGATCCAGGTCAAGCAGCCCCTCAGGGAAGAATCCGCAGCACTTATGACCGGGCGTGTGAAAGGAGGAATAGCCCAGCCTGCGATGCTCCTTTAGATGCTGATATATAGTATTATCATACACAGTTATCATCCTGTTCAAGAATTATTATTCCCATGGGAAAGCCTGTTTAGTATCACTCTGCGCATATCAGATGCAAGATAAAGGGAACCAAACACCACCAACGCCGGACTAATACCGTCATCAGTAAGCTCTGACACCATGTGCATAGCCTTGTCAAAGGCCTGTCCATAATCGTGACTGACCTCCGCCTCTGTTCCAAGCTCCTTTATTATTCCGCAAAGCTCCTCAGCTTTCATGGCTCTGGGGTTGTCCGGCTCCACAGCCACTGCATAATCGAACAATGGCACAAGCATTGACAACGAGGTGCGCACATCCTTATCAGCCAGCATACCGACTATCGCAACCCTTTTCCTGTCGGAAAGGTGTTCCCTCACCGCCCTGGAGAGCGCTCCTGCCCCTCCGGGATTGTGGGCGCCGTCAAGGAGAATGGTCGGCTTCTCACTCAGCAGTTCCAGCCTTGCAGGGAAGCTGACCCCCATGAGACCCCTGCGTATCGCTTCATCAGGTATATCAAGGCCCCTTTCCCTGAGAACCATGAGAGTGCACAACGCTGCCGAGGCATTTTTCAGCTGGTGCTCACCTATCAACGGAGTGACAAGCTCCAGCTGCTTTCCGTTCATGTCATCAAAAACAAAGCTTGAACCCCACAGTCCGGAATCCGTCTTTTTTACAAATGACGGCGACGCTATTACAAGCCTGTTGCTGCGCTCCTCTGCGACTGTTCTGACCACCTCAGTAACGCCCTGCGGCTGTTCACCGTAAAGGACAGTGGTTCCGCCAGGCTTTATGATACCGCACTTCTCAAAGGCTATCTTCTCGCAGGTATCCCCAAGGATAGCGGTGTGATCCAATGAAATAGACATGATAACACTGGCAAGAGGTGTATCAATGATGTTAGTTGCGTCAAACCTGCCACCGAGACCCGTCTCCAGCACTACAACATCACACTTCTCCCTTTCGTACCATTTGAGTGCAACCGCTAACACCAGCTCAAACTCGGTGATGATCTTTCCCTCAGATTTCATCTCCTCAACAACAGGAAAAACCTCCTCCACAATATCCGCCAGCGTCTGATAAGGGATCATCTCACCGTCTATCTGGAACCTCTCCCTGAACTCAATCACAAAGGGTGAAATAAACAAACCGGTTTTATACCCTGCACTTGTGAGCACAGAGGCAAGGGAAGCACAAACCGAACCCTTTCCGTTAGTGCCTGCTACATGGACAAAACGAAGGGCTTTGTCCGGTGAGCCTATCCTTCTTACCAGCTCGGAGACCCTTTCCAATCCGGGCTTGCTGCCGAACACCAGCAGGGAATTTATCTTTTTAACAGCTTCATCGTAGGTCATACTGACTCCTTTCAACCAAAAACAATATTCCGGCTAAAAAACAGCCGGTGAATTTTTTTCAATTCACCGACGTTTTCAATATTATTAGATCGTATCACTTCAAGGCGGCAATAGCGGCCTCTATCATCTTTATTTTTTCGGCAGCCTTCGCAGCAGAAGCCCTTACTCCCTCTACTACCTTTTCGGGAGCCTTTGCCATGAAGCCTGCGTTGTTCAGCTTCTTCTCATGGAAGGCCAGGTCTGACTGAGCACTCTCAAGATCCTTGTTGAGACGCTTCAGCTCCGCCTCTTTGTCCACAAGCTCATCCATGGGAATGTATATCTTTGCATCAGCCGTAACGATAGTAACAGCGCCCTCTATATCAAAGCTGTCTGCTACGGTTATCTCGCTTGCGCTGGCAAGACGCTTAAAGAACATACTGCCATTGGTAAAGGTCTGCTGTTCCTTTGCTGCGATAAACACCTTTGCCTTGCGTGACGGCGGCACGTTCATCTCTGCTCTGCGTATTCTTATTGCCTTGATAGCTTCCATCACCATGTTCATTTCCTTTGCGGCCTCAGGATAATCATTAGCCTCGCTGTAGGTGGGGAAGCTCTGGAGCATGATAGTCTCGCCCTCGTGAGGGAGTGCCTGCCAGATCTCCTCTGTAATAAATGGCATGAAGGGGTGCAGCAGCTTGAGTGCCTTGTCAAGCACCCAGACAAGAACCATCCTTGCATTCTGAGCACTCTCGCCCTCACCCTGAAGCCTTGCCTTTGTAAGCTCGATATACCAGTCACACAGGCAATCCCAGATGAAGTCATAGAGCTTCTGCACTGCTATGCCAAGCTCGTATTTTTCAAGATTCTCCGTTACCTCTTTTGTAACGGTGTTAAGGGTTGAGATTATCCACTTGTCCTCAGTGGTCAGCTCAGCGGGAAGCTCGTTTCTGACATCGTGGCCGTCGATATTCATTCTGATAAAGCGTGCAGCATTCCAGAGCTTGTTTGCAAAATTCCTGCTGGCAGTGATCTTTTCCTCGGAATATCTCATGTCGTTGCCGGGCGCATTGCCTGTAACAAGCGTGAGCCTCAGTGCGTCAGCGCCGTACTTATCGATTATCTCCAGCGGATCGATGCCGTTGCCGAGAGACTTGCTCATCTTTCTGCCAAGAGCATCACGCACAAGACCGTGGATGAGAACGGTATCAAAGGGAGCCTTGCCGGTGTGCTCCATACCGCTGAACATCATCCTCATTACCCAGAAGGGTATGATATCATAGCCCGTCACCAGCACGTTTGTGGGATAGAAATAATCCATCTCAGGGGTCTTTTCGGGCCATCCCAATGTGCTGAAGGGCCAGAGTGCTGATGAGAACCAGGTGTCAAGCGTGTCAGGATCCTGACGCATCTTTTTGCCGCACTTGGGGCAGAAAGCCTCGTTATCCTTTGTTACGACAGTCTCACCGCAGTCGTCGCAGTAGAATGCGGGTATCTGATGTCCCCACCAGAGCTGGCGGGAAATACACCAGTCACGGATATTCTCAAGCCAGTGGAAATAGGTCTTTTCAAAGTGGGATGGAACAAACTGTGTGTCGCCGTTCTTGACAGCATCTATGGCAGGACCTGCAAGCGGCTTCATCTTTACGAACCACTGCTTTGAAACTCTCGGCTCAACCGTAGTAGAGCAGCGATAGCAGGTGCCTACGTTGTGGGAATAACAAGATCCTTGACGATGGCCTTTCTTGCCTCATATCTGTCCATGCCCGCATACTTCGGGTAGTCATCATTTATCTTAGCGTCATCAGTCATTACGTTGAGAACAGGCAGGTTATGTCTGAGACCCACCTCAAAGTCGTTGGGGTCGTGAGCGGGAGTAATCTTAACTACGCCTGTTCCGAAATCCATTTCAACATAATCATCCGCAATAATGGGTATCTCACGGTGAACGATGGGCAGGATGACCGTCTTGCCTACAAGGTCCTTATATCTTTCGTCATCGGGGTTTACAGCTACAGCCGTATCGCCCAGAAGGGTCTCAGGACGTGTCGTAGCAAGATTGATATATCCGCTGCCGTCTGAAAGAGCATATCTAAGATGCCAGAAATGTCCTGCCTGCTCCTCATACTCTACCTCTGCGTCGGAAATTGACGTCAGGCAATGAGGACACCAGTTGATGATCCTCTCGCCTCTGTAGATAAGGCCCTTATTGTAGAGATTCACAAAAACCTGCTTGACTGCCTTATTGCAGCCCTCGTCCATAGTAAAGCGTTCACGCTCCCAGTCGGCTGACGAACCCATCTTGCGCAGCTGCTTGACTATCCTGCCGCCGTATTCCTTTTTCCACGCCCATGCACGCTCAAGAAACTTTTCTCTGCCGATCTCTTCCTTCGTGACGCCCTCCTTGCGCATAGCCTCAACGATCCTTGCCTCCGTTGCAATGGAAGCATGATCCGTGCCGGGCAGCCACAGTGCACTGTAGCCCTGCATCCTCTTGAAGCGGATAAGGATATCCTGAAGGGTATTGTCAAGGGCATGACCCATGTGGAGCTGACCTGTAATATTGGGGGGCGGCATCATAATCGTGTATGGTTTTTTCTCCGGGTCGATCTCTGCGTGGAAGAAACCGCTTTCCTCCCAGAACCGGTATATTCTGTCCTCAAACTCCCCTGGAGCATAAGCCTTTGCAAGTTCTTTTTCCATTTTCTATTCCTCCGAGCTATTATTCTCCTTTGCAGCCTGTACTGCAAAATAAAAAATCATAAGGCTATTATCTCACTATTGCTCCAATTTGTCAACTTTTATCTTGGTGTGAATAGGGAAATCACCCTGCGATTCTACTGGGGGAAACCTTTTTCCAAGAGAACAATGCTTTTCTCCCGAACCCCCATTCAAAAAAGCTTTGATCACTGTGGCAATATAAAAATAGATCACAGTCCCGACTTAACGAGACCGTGATCCATAGCTTCAGTGTTCAAACAGTCCAAAGCCGCTGACAGCAAAGAGCACCATCAGCGCAGCACCGATGATAAAGAACAATATACCTACCAATACATTGAACTTTGCCTTTCTTTTTCCTCTGACCTGATCAAATATTGTCACCGGGTCGTCCGGATAAACAAATATCTGCACTCTGTCCCCTACCTCAGGCACGTTGCCGCTGTAAAACTCATACTCGCTTGCCTCATACTTCTTACCCTGATAGCCAAACCTGAACACAGGGCTGTATACCCTGCCATTACGGTGTTTCATACTGTTGAGGCGGACGACTGTTCCTTCTGCGGGAGCAGTGCAGCGGCGCTTCATCTTGCGGTAGTGCACTGTTTCAAAAACCGCCATTCCTCCGCCGAGTGCGCAAAGCGCTGCCAAAACAATATTCGTCATAAACCTGCCGTTCATTGCCTCAAAGATATCAGGAAAAGCAAATCTAAGACCCACAAGACCGCCGGAGCAAAGCAGCACCACTCCGATGTAGATAAGCATATTCTTTATGCGGCGGTCCCTGTCAGAGGTCATAAAAAGCACTACTGTGATTATTGCCTGTAGGAAAAAGAAAAATGTCGTCCAGAGCTCATAGAAGCTAAGACTCAGACAAGCAACAGCTCCTGCTGTCAGCAGCAGCCACCCAACCAGCAAACCCGCACCCTTTTTGGGATTTGAATAGGTTTTTGGTGCCAGGTGTTCCCTGATATACTCATCTGTGCCATCCTCCTGATTGTTCAGCTCGCTTTCACGCTGACTTTCGCTTGTGCTTCCGTATGACATTTTTTCTTCCTCCTTTATGGCATATTACAGACTGATTCTGATAATATTTTACCCTATCCAGTCACAAATGTCTATGGCAAAGTGGGCATTAATCTATTCTTGCACAGAAATCAAGAGCTATCCAGCCCCTTACGCCACAATAATCCGTAAGTCCCCAGATATATCCTCCACCTGAGGTGCGCCTTGTGATATGCACTGTCTCTCCACAGGGCACCGCTCCCAGTATCCTGTAGCTTACGGATGCGCCGCTGCGGATATTCACCCCGTCAAGGGAGATCACCTTTACGTCAAAGTCCACCTCAGCGGATGAGTTGACCTGTCCAAGCTCATCAGGCTTATGCACTGTCTCTCCGCAGGGCACCGCTCCCAGTATATTGTAGCTTACGGATGCGCCGCTGCGGATATTCACCCCGTCAGGGGAGATCACCTTTACGTCAAAATCCACCTCTGCGGATGAGTTGACCTGTCCAAGCCCCTCCGAAGGATTGCTCTGCTGCGAGCCGGTTCCTGATGAGGAGCCTGTGCTGTTCGTACCCGTGATGATGCTCATATCATAGCAGTAGTCCATATCTGTATAGTCGTTACTGCCATCCGGACGTCCTTCCCATGAATACTGCCACATAAACAGGTTGTTATACTGCATTACCGTACTCTCACTTGCTCCGGGAGACGCAAGCCACAAGGGATATTTTTTCAGCTTGTCATAGTCATAAACATAGGTCATAAAGCTGTAGTTGGTATAAAGCACCGCCTTGTAGCCTGCACTCTCCACCTTATCCATAAATATCCTTGCACACTCGGTCCAGTCCGGATCGGCTCCCATCAGGGAAGCAAATCTCTGTGAGTCCTCCTCAATGTCAAGGGCTATCGCCTTCACCTGAGGATATTCCCTTGCAAGCCTTATAGCAAAATCCGCCTCCTCAGACGCCTTCTGCTGATTGATGAAATATGCGAAGTGGTAGGTCATGAACGGAATACCGTTTTCTGCACAGCCCCTTGCATTGTTGTGGAACTGATTATCCACCTGGTCCGGATCATCCGAGCCAAAGCTGCTTCTTATGACCGCAAACTCTACGCCCGAAGCCTTGAGTCTGCTCCAGTCAAGTCTGCCGTTTGCATAGGATACGTCTATACCCTTTTTCATAGTATCATACTCCTTTTATTTTTCTTCCTTGCTGCCGATCTCAGGCAGACCGGCGCAGGATGTCAGCAGCGACAATACAGCTGCTATGACAGAGGTAACCAGAGCTGTCCCGATATCAGCGGCCCCGACGGTCGCCCCTACTCCCAGAGCAGCCGTCGCGGTCTGTGCAAAGGTCTTTATCGCCCTGATGCCTGCGGCTCTGAGCCAGGTCTTTATGCTGTCCTTCATTTTATATCCTCCTCCAGAAGTCCGAGTCTGTGATCTGCGCTTCTGAGCTTTTCCTCATGCAGATTCACTCTGTCCTCAAGCCCATACATTCTTTCTACAAGTGAATTATGCTTATCCACCCTTTTTTCAAGCTCCTTCAGCCTGTAATCAGTAAGCTTTGAGCTTGTGATTATTCCGGCAAGGGTTCCTGTCAGTGACCCGGCAAAAGCCACTAACGCACTGATGATAGCAGGCTCCATGTCACACCTCCATTACGGTATGACTGTCCAGTGCATAATAATCCTTGCCGCCTATGCTCAAAAGGTTATACTGCGGCACATAGCTGACATCGAACAATCCCTCAGCGGAAAAGCTGCGGATAGTTGAATTTGCCACCACAAAGACCTTGCTTTTTATCATCTCGATATTAGCCGGTGCCTCAGCGTCATAGGTATATGAAAGCCTGTCCGTCTTTCTGACGACACTGTTATCCAAGGATACGAAGTTGCTGAAAAACGGGTCGGCGGATGTTATGGTAGCGGAAGAATAATGATCATCACCGCAGCAGATAGTCATGAGTCTCACCGCCGGAGCGGAAAGATCTCCGTTATAGTTATCAAATTCAAGGCGTATCACACTATCATTGGAAATAAGCCGGTATTTAAACGTCCTGACAGCATTTGTTCCGGAAGCTGAAATGTTGGTCGAAAAGAAAAGATTAGTGTTTATCCTTCCCTTATCATCCCTCACGGTATAACAGAAATCAGGCTCCGGAACATTTAATCTGCGGGTGAAGATCAGCTGGACTGCGCCATCCACATCAAGAGTAAAATGCGGGGCTACACCTGTGGTAGCATACTGTTCCTCAAGGTCATCCGTAAGACAGGTTATCCTGCGGTCAGACATCGTCAGACTTGTGATAAAGCCCTGAATAAATTCATACTCCTTTGAATAGTTGGTTATGGTTCTTTTGAAATAGCTCAATTTATTGCCTCCTTTTCCTTAGTAATCATAAACGATTGTTACTTCCCCGGGCTGCTCCGCCGTATCCACAGTGAGGATATTTTCGTACAGCGCCGAAATGCTCAGTTCTTCGCTGAGGTCAGCCAATGAGAGTATTTCCCCTGCCCAAAGGGGAGCATCCGCCGAGATTGTCACTGTATCGCTGAAATACGGTTCAAACACCGTAGAGGTCGTACCCTCTTCAAGCATGATCGTGGGCAGCTCCTGATCGAAAGAATCATCCTCCTGCTGTGAACGCATAAAGCACAGTATGTAACGAGTGCCCGCCGGGGTGGTAAATCTCTGTACGTTCCTTGTGCTGCCCTGAGGGGTCTCCGCAGTCGTATCAATGAATACAGGCACGGCTCCGCTTGCGGGATAATCCGAATAACCTGCCACAACATGCTGACTGCTTCCCCCGACTATATTCTTTGACAGGACATAGGTTTTACCAGGTTCCACCGGAATTATCACAGATGCCTTCTGATAGTTCTTCTGCACCGTCGTGTTATTCACGGCATCAGGAGCAAGTGCGCTTATCCCAGGATGATCCTTATCAAATAGATTCTTTCCATGCACGGTCACAGGTATCACATAGTTGCCGCTGAATGGCTCGTATTCAGAAACAGTGCTGCCTGCCTCTACCATTATCTGGTTATTCTCAACAACTCCGTTGATAACCGCAGTGGAATACTCTTCACCTGACCACAGGAACAAAAGCACGAATCTTGTCCCGGCAGGAGCGGTAAAGGTAACGCTTACAATATCTCCGTTTCTCACCACTGCCTCGGAATAAGCAAGCATTTCTGTGCCAAGGGTGGGATAGCTTCCGTAGCAGACTATTCTGTGACGGTTTCTGACAATCGTACCCCAGGGGCAATAGATGGAGAAGGTATATGTTCCCGGCTCCAGGGGCATAAGCAGGCTATGGGCATTGACCGATCCCGAACCGTCAAGAACCGTACCCGTGTTTAATTCCGGATAAATGTTTACTATCTGAGCATTATCCTTGTCAAAAAGATTGATGCCCGATGTCATGCGGTCTCCGACTCCCGCCGTAGTGCCGTAGATCCTGCACTCATCAAGAAGCACAGCGCTGGTCCTGAAGCATAAAGGCGGCGTTGCAGTCAGGCTGACCTTTTCTCCGCTGGGTGTCATACGCTGATAAAACTCTCTCGACACCAGATCGAATAAACCATAGCTGCCTCCTGCAGTCATTGCAGGCACCAGATCCATCACTATCTCCTCGTCCTCGGATATTCTGACACGGCTCACCTTTCCGCTGAACATCCTGCTTTCGATATAGCCTGTATCATAAACAGAACCTATGCACAGAGGATACACCCCCGAAAAGCTCTCCTGCTCAAATCTGTGCTGGATCAGGCCGTTTATCAGGCAGCCCACCTGCGAAACAACTATAGTCACTTTACCTTCGGGCAAATCCACACTGCCCTGCTGGCTGCCAAAATATGCCTTGCAGCCGTTTCCCTCAAAGTCAAAGCCACAGGCGCCGGATATTGACGTTCCCCTTGACAGTCCTCCAAAAAGACAGCCTCCTGAGCTGCTTTGGCAGGTGATCTCCACTTTTGTACTGCTGCTTGGCACATAATCGGTAAGAATATACTGTTCTCCGCTGAAGGGAAGCTCCTCAAGCCTGATACATTCTATGCTTTCCTCAAAGATATGTGCCTCGGATTCATGGACATTGGCTTCCATATTCTGATTGAAATGATCCGACGGCACGACTTTGCTGATATAAGGAAAAATCTCTCCCTCAAGTATTTTGGTACACTGCACCAGTTCCATTTCCATGTTCCGTCACTTCCTTCCGTTAAGATTATTTTGCTTCACTCTACACCTCCGCTCCTGACGACTGAGCGCCGTATCTCCATGGGAGTACAGCCTATTATCCGCTCCAGTCCTCTGTCTCTTCTTTCCAGTGCCACGTCATAGAAGCACTCCCCAGTTTCAAGATCAGTCTCATCGCTTGACAGCCTGAGCAGATATGCGTCAAGCTCTGCATCATAGTCCTCACGGGTAAGAACCTTCCTCAGCAGATATGTGTTGTTGTAGGCAAATCTCTTAATGCCAAAGACCAGCTTTTCATGGCCGTCGAGATAGTAGTACCCCTGTCCCCTTCTGATCCTGATACCGACACAGTATTTCCTGTTCTGAGTGATGATAATGTCTTCGCTCATCCTTACACCTCCTGTTCTTTTGCAAAGGGCGCTGTTTCTTCCCGTCAGAAACACCCCGATTATTCTGAGGCAGGAAAGAGCAGTTCCGCTCTGTTCCCTCCTCAACCTACTGAAAAAAACAGAAAAATTCGACCCCAAAAGGTCGAATTTAAAAAAATTTTATTCAAATTTTTATCAAAACAAAAAGGACCCCCGCCCGAAAGCAAAGGATCCTGTCAAAGCTGGAAGGTGAACAGCGGAATAGAGCCTGCCACAGGAATAGCCACAAGGCCGCATATCACGCCGATGGCGATGCCTGCAAGCACATCCGTCGGATAGTGTACCAGAAGATAAAGCCTCGAAAATGATATCAGGGAAGCATACATCATCACGGCAGGCGCAAGCACAGGGCACATAGCCGCTGTAACCGCAGCAACAGCGAAGGACGCCGTAGTGTGTCCTGAGGGAAAGGAATAATGAGGCGGATTCTCGATCAGCAGGTATTCCTCAAACGCCTTGTTGCACGGTCTGACACGTTTCACTATATGTTTTATTGTCAGCTCACCGCTCAGGGTAGCAATGCCCATTGCCGCAAGTATCGTAAAGCCCGTCAGTCTCCATTGGTTCAGCAGCAGAAACGGAACGGACAGAGCGAACCAGACAAAGCCATTATCGCCTGTAGCGGTGATGTAAACCATAAGCCTGTTGAGAAAAGGAGTGTGCTTTTTTGCAAGAAGCACAAGCACCCTGTTATCCCAGGCCTGAATACGATCAACCATAAGTTTTCACCGTCCATAACATATCACGATAATTATATCATACTATGCCTGCATTTTCAAACCCTAAAATCAATATTTCGCTCAGAACAATAAAATTGATAAGAGAGTTTATCATTTTACAGCGGCAAGCTGCTCCTGAGTCCCTGATACCTTTTTGATGCCAAACATTTTTCTGAGGAAAAAGCTCCAAAACTTAGGATTATCAACAACAACTATCTTCATAAATAAGTACCCCTTTCAGAATTTGCGGCAAGGTGAAGCCACAAAGCTTGTTATGACCAGCAGCACCGTTACCACCACCGCTACCCAGCAAGTGGGCAGTACACTTGACACCAGCAGTCCAAGGCTGAAGGCAAGTATTGTTTTGTTTCCTCTCCTGCATCTCATACCATATTCCTCCAGTTCGTTTTTTCTTTGCAGTCACCGTGCTGCGGCTCTTACATTAACATAATATACAGCACCCATGTATTTTGACACAGATTTAATAAAAAAACCGGAGGGCCCTGAGGTCTTCCGGTCTGAGGTTTCATTGCCCTGTTCACTTTTGATTACTCTCATACAGCATCACAATAGCGCTGCCGTCACTTACCCTGACCAGCGCTTCCTCCGAAACTACGGTATTGCAGGCGCCCACGGGAATATCGGCAAACAGCTCAGCCTCCTCGATATCATAAAGGAAGCCCCTGAGAGTCACCCTGCAGCTCCTGCACCCAAAGGGGAACACCCCAAAGCCTCTGCCCTGTTTATTACTGACGGTGAGGAAGTCCTTTCCATCCGTACCCCCGGTCAAAGCTGTGATCTCCGAAGTCCTGTCCGAGATGGCTGCCCTTCCTCCATTCTCTGCAACAAAAAGCAATACAGAATAGTTTGCAAAGGTATGGTCTATCCTGCCGCCGGTCATGCCCAACAGCACAAAATCCCTGTATCCACGTCTGAGACACTCCCTGACACAGCTCAATGTGTCGGTGTCGTCCTTCATAACAGGCAGCCTGATGACCTCACCGCCAAAACCCTCGGGATAATCAGAGGAATCAAAGTCCCCTATCAGCAGGTCAATCTCCAATCCGGCCCTCAGGGCAGTGATATAGCCCCCATCAGCACAGACCACAAAGTCATCACCGCCAACGCTCTCACGGATAAATTCCGCATCCGCTTCCGGCGAAGCGCCGATCACCACGCACCTTTTCAAAGGGACCACCATCCTTTTACCTTTGCTTTTTTGACGCCCACTCAGGGATATTCTTCACCTCGTCATACATAGCTCTGTAGCTGTTGTGTCGTGAGTCTGAAATAACCCCGTTTTTTACCGCCTCTATCACTGCGCACCCTTTTTCCACGGTGTGGGTGCAGGTGGAGAACATACACCTGGTGATATAATCCCTGAACTCAGGGAAGCACATAGCTATCTCTTCGCACCTTATTACCTCATATCTCTCTATATCCACCGTAGAAAAGCCTGGTGTGTCGGCAACGTATCCGCCGCCCACCTTATAAAGCTCGCTGTGCCTTGTGGTGTGACGTCCTCTGCCAAGCTTCCTGCTGATCTGAGCGGTATCGATATTCAGCTCAGGGAAAAGAGAATTGAGCAGCGAAGATTTTCCTACCCCGGTGTTGCCGGTAAAAGCTGAAATCCTGCCCTCAAGCATGGAGATCAGCTCATCCTTGTCCTGTGGCGAATAGATGCTGTAGGTCATTGCCTTTATGCCTGCTTTATTATAGATCTCCAGCAGACTGCTGCAGTCGCCTAAGTCCGATTTTGTAAAAACGACAATGGGTTCTATTCCCTTTTCCACAGCAACGGCAGTTATCTTATCAATGATTAGCGTACTTGGGCTTGGTTCACTGACAGAAGCCACAATAAAAAGCCTGTCCAGGTTTGCAAGCGGAGGCCTGATAAGCGTGTTTTTCCTCGGAAGTATCTTATCCACCGAAGCTGTGCCGTCGTCATAGACGGAAATCTCCACATTGTCCCCCACCACGGGACTAAGCCCCATTTTTCTGAATACGCCCCTTGCTTTACACTCATAAAGCAAACCGGCGACTTCTACATAGTAGAAGCCGCTGATTGCCTTAACTATCAATCCGGTTAAGTTTTCCATCTTCAGTTACCCGTTAATCAATCCGTTTCCTCTTCGGAGCTTTCATCCGGCTCATCCTCTGAGCTGTCCTCGGGTTCCTCATCGGAGCTTTCATCCGGCTCTTCTGAGCTTTCATCCGGCTCGGAAGACTCCTCCGGCTCGCTGCTTTCCTCCGGCAGTGAAGACACCTCCAGATAGGACAGCGCCACCTCGTCGATCTCCTGAATTGCCTGCTCCTTCAGCTCATCGATCATCTTGATGGATGTAGCGTCAAAGATAAGGCCGGAATAAGTCTTTTCCTTTTCGTCATAGGAGCCATAGATCTCAAGAGTATTGTTTACAGCGGCCTTTGCACGCTTGCGTATCTCCATATCGTTTATTGACGGGAAGGTATAGCCTGCTGCATATATCTCCAGCTCGTGATATGCGTCTATCTTCTGCTCCATGTAGCTGGGCTGCTTGACCTTATAATCCGTGTCAAGATATGTCCTTGCCACTGTCTGGTTCTTAAAGTCAAATACCAGAGTCTCATATCTCTTACCGTCAACCATTACAGTGATCTGCTTCTTGTCGTTGACTGCACCATCCGGATCAAGATGTATCGTTACCTGATTGCCCTCTCCGGGAATTATGCTGTCAAATTCCTTCAGGGTTGTATTCTTGCCGTCAGCCTCATTCTGGATGATCTTGACCGTGATCGGTGCATACTCATCCTGGGGAAGGTCTACATCATAGTCAAGAGCCTTTCTGAGCTTGCTGCCGTCGCTGACCTGAATGGTGATCTTTCTCTTTGTAAGCTTGTTGCCGGGCAGGGGATCAGTGCCGATAACGGTGCCCGCCTCAAGTGCACTTGCAACCATTGCCTTTTCCGTCTTGAAGCCGAGAGCCTCAAGGTTTGCCTTTGCCCTGTCAAAGCTCAGTCCAGAAACACTGGGTATCTCGATCTGCTCCGGTGCAGGGCCAGCGCTGATTATCAGTGTGATAACCGTGTCGGGATACTGCTGTGTTCCCTCCTGAGGTGTAGACTCGATAACATAGCCCGCAGCAACGTCAGAGCTGTAGACTCTCTGCTCGTCGTGCTTCATAAAGCCCTTTGCTTCCAGCTTTTCTATAGCCTTCTGCTCAAGATAATTCTTTACCTTGGGCACCTCTACCTTTTTCTTGTTGGTATAGACTGTCAGCTTTATGGTCGCATTTTCCTTGATCTTCTTTGTGCCTGCCTCAGGATCCTGAGCGGTAACCACATTGGGTTTGTCGCCCTCATTGGTGTCGATGATCCTGAAATTAAACTTATAGGATTTATTGCTTGTGATATCGTCAATATTCTGTCCGATGAGATTAGGAACATCCACAGTCTCGGCTTCGGTCTGCTTTGCAAGGTTCTGCACTATCAGCACGAAGAAGAATATCAGCGCAGCCACCACCAGTATGCTCACAAGGACTGTGATCCATTTTACTACAGTCTTTGACTTTGAAGAGGTCACCTCATCATCGTAGCCGCCAAAATCCTCGTGATAGGACGCTGCCGGAACCGTCGGCTGCTTTGCCGCACCGAGAGACTCGATATACTTTGTGGGCGCACGATCCTCAAAATAGTTATAGTTGAACCTTGTTGTAGGATCCTTGCGGAATATTTCTATAGCCTCAAGCATTTCCCTTGCGCTCTCATAGCGCTGTCTCGGCTCCTTGCGCATAGCCCTCAATGTGATCTCCTCAAGACCCTCAGGAATGCTGCTGTTGATCTCCCTCGGGGGCTTAGGATCATTCTGCAGCTGCATAATAGCCACAGAAACCGCACTGTCGGCGTCAAAGGGAAGCTTGCCTGTGAGCATCTCATAGAGCATGACGCCCACGGAATAAATATCCGCTTTGCCGTCGGTAACGCTGCCCTTTGCCTGCTCAGGAGCTATGTAATGCACTGAACCTATGGCATTCTTGGTCATGGTCCTGGTATCGTTGGTTGTAACGAGAGCAATACCAAAGTCCGTAACCTTGATGGTTCCGTCCTGCAGGAGCATGATATTCTGAGGCTTCACGTCTCTGTGCACCACACCCTTTTCGTGGGCATGCTGGAGAGCCTGAAGTATCTGCACCGTAAAGTGAACAGCCTCCTTCCAGGATATAACGTGCTGCTGACCTATGTATTCCTTGAGGGTGATGCCGTCTATATACTCCATGACGATATACTGTATCCTGTCGCCGAAGCTAACGTCATACACCTTTACGATATTGGGATGAGAAAGGACTGCAATGGCCTTTGACTCATTTTTGAAGCGTCTTATAAAATCCTCGTTGCCCAGAAACTCATCCTTGAGTATCTTTATAGCCACAGTCTTGTCATCGATATTATCATAGGCCTTATAGACCATGGCCATACCGCCGACGCCGATCAGCTCCTGTATCTCATATCTTCCGTCAAGTCTTTTACCGGTATATTTGTCCATAAAAAAACTCCCTCCACTTTGATCAGCCTTCTATCAGGGCAACCGTTATGTTGTCCCTGCCGCCCTGATCCTTTGCGGCATCTATCAGCTTTGATATCAATTCATCTCCGGACACGCTCTGCATAAGTCCCAACAGCTCCTCATCACTGAAGTAGCCGCACAGGCCGTCAGTGCATATCATCAGGACGCTGCCCTCCGGAAATTCGGCAGTATTGTAATCCGTCTCCAGATAAGGTTCGACTCCCAGCGCTCTTGTGATAATGTTCCTGCTGGGGTGCACCCTTGCCTGCTCGTCGGTTATCTCACCTGCGCTCACCAGCTCCTGCACTACGGAATGATCCGTGGTGATCCGGCTGATCTCACCGTCACGGACAAGATAAGCCCTGCTGTCCCCTGCATGGACTATCTGCAGCCTGTGATCCCTTGCGATTGCGCAGACCACCGTAGTACCCATACCGTGCAGAGAGCTGTCCTCCATGGAAATGTCAAACACCTTCAGGTTTGCCTCCTGAATTGCCACCTCCATGATCTCCCTGATCCAGTCATCGGAAGCGAACGGCGTATAAAGCTCTATGAGTTTCTGTGAGATAGTTTCGGTGGCAACGGTACTTGCGGTGCAGCCGCCGTTTGCTCCGCCCATGCCGTCACAGACCACGACCCAGATGGCATTATCGGAGAACACGCCCGTTTTACAGTCATCCTGATTAGAATCACGGGTAAGACCTATGTCACTTCCCGAATAAACTCTCATTCAGATTGTTCCTCCTTTTTATATGCCCGTTTCAGCTGTCCGCAGGATGCGTTTATATCGCTGCCGAGCGTTCTTCTTACAGTGGCGGTGATACCCGATCTTTCGAGTATCGAGATAAAGCTTTTGATCCTGTCAGCACGGCTCTTCTTATAACCCGTGCCGCCCACAGTATTGACAGGTATGAGGTTGACGTGGCACAGCATCCCCCGGAGCCTTGAGGCAAGCTCTGAGGCACAGGCGTCACTGTCGTTGACCCCGTCTATCATGGCATACTCAAAGGAGATCCTCCTGCCCGTCTGATCTATATAATAACGACAAGCCTTTAGCAGCTCATCGATGGAGTATTTCCTGTTTATTGGCATGGTCCTGCTCCTTATCTGGTCGTTGGGCGCATGGAGCGAGACTGAAAGTGTGAGCTGCAGCTTTTGATCCGCCAGCTCATATATTCTGGGCACCACTCCGCAGGTGGAAAGTGAAATGTGCCGCATACCGATATTCATGCCCTTTTCGCTGCTGACAAGCCTCAGGAACCTCAGCACATTGTCATAATTATCCAGCGGCTCTCCCATGCCCATCAGCACGATATTCGATATCCTGATACCTGCATCCTCCTGCTCGGCTCTGAGCTGAGACAGCATCTCGGAAGCCGTCAGGTTTCTCGAAAAGCCGCTCTTTCCCGTGGCGCAAAATGTACATCCCATCTTGCAGCCCACCTGAGTCGATATACAGCTGGTGTATCCGTGATGATATTTCATCAGCACACTTTCCACAGCCTCTCCGTCATGGAAGGAAAGCAGATATTTCCTTGTATCATCATAAGCCGAAATCAATTTTTTTTCAATACTTGCAAACGAGATATAGTAGTTTTCAACAAGTTTTTCTCTTAAATTCTTGGATACATTGGTCATTTCATCAAAGGATTTAACCCCTGATTGGAGCCATTTGAAGATCTGGGCAGCTCTGTAGGGTGGCTCACCCAACAATCTCATTTCCTCCCTGAGCTCCTCTTCAAACATGGAGCCTATATCCTTGCGCATAAGATCACGTCCTCTGAAACAGACTGATAAAAAATCCGTCCGTACCGTCCTTTTCCGGAAAAAGGGTCAGCTCATTTTCCTCTTCCCTATATTTTCTTTCTATCCCTGCCGGCAGGGTCAGCTGCACAGGCTCAAAGTCCCTGTGCTCTCGCAAAAACCTGCGGGCGTTTTCGTTATTTTCAGCGGGATTGAGAGTGCAGGTGGAGTAAAGGAGCCTTCCTCCCCTTTTGACAAAGCGTGAAGCATTTGACAATATCCCATACTGTATCTGCGGCAGCTCAGCAAGCCCCAGCTCACTCTTGTAGCGCAGCTCAGGCTTCCTGCGTATTATCCCAAGCCCTGAGCAGGGCACATCGCAAAGCACCCTGTCAGCGTCAATAAATTCACTTTTGGCTGCGTCACCCTCAAATGCTTCTATAATGTCAATGCCAAGTCTCTCTCCGCCGCTTCTGAGCAGTCCAAGCCTCGACTCATATTTGTCGCAGGCAGCTATCCTGCCGCTGTTCTCCATAAGCTCTGCGCAGGTAAAGGTCTTGCCACCGGGGGCAGCACAAACGTCAAGCATAGTCATACCCTTCTCAGGAGCAAGCAGTGCGCAGCATAACTGCGATGCCGTATCCTGCACATGGAAAAGCCCCTCTCTGTACTGAGCAAGCTCCTCAATGGCTCCGGCACCCTTCAGCATCAGGCAATCGCTAAGCCTTGACGAAGAAACAGCCTCTACTCCTGACTTTTCGAGAGAACCAATCAGCTCAATCGAGGTGGTTCTCAGGGTATTCACCCTTATGCAAAGGGGCGGTCTGCCCTGCAGTGCCTCAAGGGTGCTGACAGCAAGCTCATCCCCATAGCTTTGCCGCCAGAGCTTTATTATCTCCTCCGGGCAGGAATACTTTATGGAGTAGTATTTGTTCTTTCCCTTTTTAGGGTCAGGCAGCCGCAGCTTTTTGTCCCTTGACGCTTCCCTTAGTATGCCGTTTACAAAGCCCGATGCCCTGCTGAAGCCCTTTTCACGGCAGAGAGCTACTGTCTCGTTCACGGCAGCGGCATCCCTCACCGAGTCGGCAAAGAAAAGCTGATACATTCCTATCCGCAGCAGCACCAGCAGCCCCTTGTCTATCTCACCCATGGGTCTGCTTGACAGCACCGCAATATTATAGTCAAGCAGCAGCTTGTTTTCCAGAACGCCGTAAAACAGCTTGGAACAAAAGCTCTTGTCCCGTCCGGAAAGCCCGCTTTCCCTCAGCAGCTTATCAAGAGCGATGTTAGAATAGGACCCGTCCTCCTCCACACGCATCAGCGCAGAATAGGCAACCGCCCTCGAAGCCGTTGACATCAGCCCGACCTCCTTTTATTCAAATCTCAGACCCTCAGGTGAAGAGCAGTGCAGTCCGTTGACAAAAGCGGCAGCGGACATTCTTTTCTTACCCTCAGGCTGTACCTCTTTAAGCTCTACCGAGCCTTCCCCGCAGGCCACCACAAGAGGCTCCAGCGACAGCACCTGTCCTGGCTCACCTTTTTCGCTCCTCACAAGGGTCCTGTGTATCTTTATGCGTTTTCCGCCGAAAACAGCGCTTGCTCCCGGCCATGAATTTAGCCCTCTTACCTTATTGTGGACCTCTGAAGCGGGTCTGCTGAAATCTATCACAGACATTTCCTTTGTCAGCATCGAAGCATAAGTAGATCTGCTGTCGTCCTGCTTTTCACGCACAAGCTTGCCCTCCTGTGCCGAATGGACGGTTTGCACTATCAGCTCCGCTCCTAACTCTGAGAGCCGGTCATGAAGCTCATCGGCAGTCTCGTTTTCACCGATCTCCAGCTCCGCCTTCATCAGCATATCTCCGGTATCAAGCCCTACATCCATGAGCATTGCCGTCACACCTGTCTTTTTCTTTCCGTCAAGCACCGCCCACTGAATGGGAGCAGCCCCTCTGTATTCAGGCAGGAGAGACGCATGGACATTCACACACCCAAGCCTTGGCAGCTCAAGTATCTCCTTAGGCAGTATCTTACCGTATGCCACCACTACTATCATGTCAGGCTCAAGCTCTGACATTATGCCAAGTGCTTCTCCGTCTCTCAGTGTGTTTGGCTGAAAGACCGGGATATCATGCTCCAGCGCACAGACCTTGACAGGCGGCGGGGTCATGGCATAGCCCCTGCCCTTTGGCTTATCGGGCTGAGTAAATACTGCCGGGATCTCATTGCCGTCATCTATCAGAGCCTTGAGGCAAGGCACCGCAAAATCAGGCGTTCCCATAAAAACTATTCTCATAAGCTCCTCCTTGTCACAGCAGCCCTCCGGTCACCGCTTCTCCATGCGGATAACGTGCTCCTTGAAGAGGACGCCATCCAGATGATCGTTCTCGTGACAGATAGCCTTTGCAAAAAGTCCCTCTGCATTGATCGTAAACCTGTCCCCATAGCGGCTATAGGCCTCTACAGTCACAAACATCGGACGTCTTGTAATGCCGAACTCTCCCGGACAGGAAAGACAGCCCTCGCTGGATTCCTGCATACCTGAGGTCTTTATGATCCTTGGATTGACAAACTCAAATCTGCCCTCGCCCACGTCAATAACAAACAGCCTTCTGAGGATACCCACCTGAGGAGCCGCAAGACCGACCCCATCATTGGCATCCATAGTTTCCAACATATCGTCAATGAGAGTCCTGAGCTTGTCGTCAAATTTTTCAACAGGACGGCAGACCTTTGTAAGAACCGGGTCCCCTTCCTTCACAATATTTCTGATAGCCATACTATTCACTCCATTACACTATGCAAAAAATAATTATATGATATTTTCCGGATCGATATCCGGATAAGCGCTTACATCTGAATAATCACTGTTTTTCCCGAATTCCACAAGAAGCCTCGACAGCATCTCCCGGAACCGGCTCGTATTGCGAAACTTTATTATCATCCTGTAGCGATACCTGCCGCATACCCGCAAAACCATGGCAGGCCCCGGCCCCAGCACACGCATAGGAAGGTCACTGTATTCATTTTTGGCAAGCTCCGAAAGAGACCTCTGAAAATAGAGCGATGCTTCCTTCGTTTTACTGCTGTCCTCTCCCGAAAAGACCACCACGCAAATATCGGAAAACGGCGGGTAGAGCATACACCTGCGCAGCCCCACCTCATTTTCATAAAACTCGGCGTAATCCTGCTGAGCCGCCATGCCAATTATGGGAGACTCAGGCTCAAAGGTCTGTATGATCGCCCGACCTTCAAATTCACCCCGGCCGGAACGCCCTACCACCTGTGTCAGCAGGGAAAATGTCCTCTCATAGCTGCGAAAGTCATTGCCGTGCATCATCATGTCTGCCGACAGCACCCCCACAAGGGTCACATTTTCAAAATCAAGTCCCTTTGCCACCATCTGGGTCCCCAGCATTATGTCATATTCACCCCTGCGGAAGGCCCCTAACTTCTTTTCATAGGCAAACCGCTGCATCGTGGAATCCGTATCCAGCCGCAGCAGACGTGCCTCCGGAAATATCTCCGCCAGCTCCTGCTCGGCTCTCTGGGTACCGGCGCCGGAATATCTCAGCTTTTCCGACCCGCAGGCAGGACAGACCTCCGGAGCAGGCACTGAATAACCGCAGTAGTGGCACATCAGCCTGTTATTTGCACTGTGGTATGTAAGGGAAATAGAGCAGGACGGACAGCTCATCACCTCATTGCAGGAACGGCAGGACACGAAGGTATTGTGGCCCCTGCGGTTGAGCAGTATAATCGACTGCCTGCCCTGTTCAAGGTTATGCTCCAATGCCTCAAGCAGCTCTGAGCTGAAATCAGAGGCATTGCCGTTCTGACGTTCAAGATTCATATCGGCAGTGATGACCTCAGGCAGCTTTGCATTGCCATATCTCTCGCCGAGAGTGTGCAGAGAGTATCTCCCGCTCTTTGCGAAGAAAAAGCTCTCCACCGAAGGCGTTGCAGATGACAGCAACAGCATACAGCCGTTGTGCACACACCTGAGCTTTGCTATTTCCCTGGCATGATATCTGGGAGTCGACGAGGACTTGTAGGAATACTCCTGCTCCTCATCCATAACTATAAGACCTATATTGTCAAGGGGTGCAAACACGGCTGAGCGTGTGCCTACTGCAATATTCGCCTTGCCGCTCTTGACCCTTTTCCATTCATCAAGACGCTTTGACAGTGACAGCCCGCTGTGGAACACCGCCACCCTTTCCCCGTATCTTGAGCTGAATTTCTCGATAAGCTGCGGAGTCAGTGCTATCTCAGGCACCATACAGATGACTCCCCTGCCCTCCTCGTTTGCCCTGTCTATGAGCTTCATAAAAACAGAGGTCTTGCCGCTGCCGGTTATTCCATAGAGCAATGCCACAGAGGGACTGCCGCTGCAGTATTTTTCAAGCAGCTCCCTATAGACCTCCTCCTGTCTTTCCGTGAGAACAAGCTCATCAGCAGGCAAGACAGACGGCGTCCTTTCAGGCTCCGGGGGCTGAGCGTCGTAATACTGACAGATACCCTTTTTGACAAGATTATCTATCACTCCTCCGGACACTCCCGTAAAGTAGCACAGCTCTTTCTTTGCTGCGTCACCAAGAGAGCGAAGCACCTCTGTCACCGCCCGCTGGGAGTCGGTAAATCTGGGATTTTCTGCGTCATCAAGTAGCCTTACCATCTTTATGCTCGTATCCTGCAAACGCTTCTTAGTCACCTCTGTGCGGGTGAGCAGCCCCTGTTTATACAGCCTTACGATCGAGCTGTCCTCAACAAGCCCCAGGGTCTTCATTAGTCTGTCCTGGCGCACCTGTGTCCTTCTGGTGCGAAGATAACTGACTATCTGTCTCTCCGTATCTGACAGAGAGTCCTCATCTATCCCCTCAGCATTGCCGGAAAGCCCATAGCTATACATTATCCTCAGGGAAAGACCCGCAGGCAGCATGGTCTTGCAGGCATCAAACAATGTGCAAAAGCAGCGGTCCTTCATTTGCACCGCCAACCTTATCAGCTCAGGCGTAAGCACCGGCTCACGGTCAAGCAGCTCCGTAATGGTTTTAAGACCGGTTTTGTCCGTGACCTTGTGCACAGTCATTATCATTCCCTGACGCACTGAACCCTTGCCGAAGCTTATCATAGCTCTGCAGCCTGGTTTTGCATAATCCTTTACGGCATCGGGAATGATATAATCATACAGCTTGTCGAAGTGATAAGCCGTATTCTCCACCGCAACTCCGGCGGCAAGATATTCCTCAGTCATCAGTTTCAGGCTCAAGAATAGCGTACTTATGATCCTTAAACTCGTCTACAGCCACAAGCACCGGCTTGTCGCAGACCTTTCCGCTCTCCTTGCTCTCATCTGTTATCTCTCTTGCTCTTTTTGCGACGGCAATGGCAAGCGCATACTTGCTTACCTTCCCTGCAAAGATATCATCAACCGACGGTCTGTTATATTTCTCATACATATTCCCTACATCTCCTTTTTTATCTTGTGATCTCTCACATCAACAATCCGCTCCGGATACCCTTTGCTTTTCCAGCTCCAGTATCCTTCTTACTCCTTCAACGCATTCCTCAACGGTATCGTTTATCACCACATGATCATAGTCTCCGGAAAGACCGATCTCCTCTTCGGCTCTCTTCATCCTCTTGGCGATAACATCCTCAGTCTCGGTGCCTCTGCCCCTCAGCCTGCTCTCCAATATCTCCATCGACGGCGGCATAATAAAGATGCTCACACACTGCGGAAACTTTTCCTTGATCTTTTTGCATC
Source organism: uncultured Ruminococcus sp. (assembly GCA_902768825.1). Taxonomy (GTDB): domain Bacteria; phylum Bacillota; class Clostridia; order Oscillospirales; family Acutalibacteraceae; genus UBA1213. Next base: position 40,308 of record CACXMR010000025.1, on the reverse strand, counting down.
CCTGCACCTCGATCTCAAGGATAACATCCTTGCCCTGGTGCATCCATTCCTCAGCCTGCTTCTTAGGGGACCCGTAGAAATTACCCACATACTGCGCATACTCCAGGAAGCCGTCCTCAGCGATCATTTTTTCAAACTGCTCACGGGTCAGAAAATGGTAATGCACACCGTTTTCCTCTCCCTCTCTCGGAGCTCTTGTAGTGGCAGATACAGACAATCTTATGTTATCGTCCTTGATCAGCTCCTTTACCACCGTACCCTTTCCTGCACCCGCAGGACCTGATATGACAACAAGAAGTCCCTTTCCGTTCATTCTTTCCTTCCTCTCTGAAACCCCGCTTCATTCCGCGGATAATCATTGCTTTTCTCCTGATCCCTCGTCCTCTCCGTTATCGTTGACCCTATGGGCAACCGTTTCCGGCTGCACAGCCGACAGCACCACATGATCGCTGTCAGTTACGATAACCGCCTTTGTCTTTCTGCCGCAGGAGGCATCGATCAGCATTCCTTTATCCTTAGCGTTCTGGATCATTCTCTTGACGGGCGCCGCATCAGGACTGACTATTGCTATTATCCTTGATGAGGAGAGCATATTTCCATATCCAATATTTATCAGTCTCATGCCTATCACCCATTACTCTATATTCTGAATCTGTTCCCTGATCTTCTCGATCTCCGCCTTGATCTCAACCACCTTATGGGCAAGCTCCGCATCGCAGACCTTAGATCCGGTGGTGTTTGCTTCCCTGTTCATCTCCTGAACTATGAAATCCAGCTTCCTGCCTACCGGCTCAGACTTGTCAAGCAAGGCCTCAAGCTGGGAATAATGGCTCCTCAGCCTGACAGTCTCCTCATCAACGGCAGTCTTATCCGCAAAAATAGCCGCCTCCGTCAGTATCCTCTGAGGATCAACAGTAGTATCCCCCAGCACGTCTTTCATTCTGTCATAGAGCTTGTTGCGATATTCGGTTACAGTAACGGGAGAACGCTCCTCGATCTCAGCTACCAGCTCAAGTATCCTCTTGCCATGGTTGATCACGTCTGACGCAAGCTTTTCGCCCTCACGTTCACGCATAGACATAAATTCCCTTATTGCGTTTTCACCTGCTGTCCTGACGATCTCCACCAGCGCCTCCTCGTTTTCGGGTGCCTTTGTTACCGTGAAGATATCCGTATACCTTGAAAGCAACGACACGGAAATATCATCCTTCAGTCCATACTCACTGCAAAGCTCCCTGAGCGCTCTGAGATAACCCGAAGCCAGAGAACGGTTAAGCTTGACATCTGCCTCAAGGCTGTCATCAGCCTCCACAGAAACATAAACGTCGATCTTTCCCCGTGAAACATATTTTGAAACAAGCTCCTTGACCGTTTCCTCCAAAAAGCCGCATCCTCTCGGAAGTCTGCACTGAAGCTCAAAAAACCGATGATTGACCGCCTTGATTTCGAAAACCGTCTGTCTGCCGTTTACGGCTCCTTCAAACCTGCCGTATCCGGTCATGCTTCTAATCACGTTTATCACATCTTTTCATAAATATTATTTTTTCAAAGCAATGTACTGTCACAAAAGGTACACGCTCCCTAAAGTATAATTGTACCAGCTTAGCTTCACTATTGTCAACACACTTACAAAATATTCACGCAAACTTTGTTGATCCTGACATGATTTTTCTCACATAGTTCTGCCTTTGTTATTTTCTCTCAGGAAAGCGTTTTTATGTTTACATCCCATCCAAAACGGGAACAATAGCTCTGTGCAGGCATATTTTGTTGGAGCAAAACTCCGATTATCACCGTCTGCACCCTGAACAAAGGAGGCGCTGCAATGAAAAAGGCTATACGGATTCTGGTATTCCTGCTTACTCCTGTTGTCTGCGTAATGTTCATCATGGCAGGCTTGGTGGAACACCTTACTCCGTCAAGGCTGACAATGGCTTCGCCCGAGACCGACATCTTAGGCAGCAGCATTCCGCTTTCACTTAAATATGACCCTCAGGATGCCGTTTCGGCGTCACTGGATGCAGCCGGCAGTCAGAGCAGCATTAGTGCAAAGCTTATGCTCTTCGGCTTTTTGCCTGTAAAGACGGTTGACGTTGAACTGGTACAGAGAAAAAACGTGATCATCGGCGGACATCCCTTCGGTATCAGGATATATACTGACGGTCTTGTGGTATCATCAGTCTCAGAGATCAGAACCAACAGCGGCAAGGCTTGTCCTGCACAAAAGGCGGGCATTGAAAAGGGAGATGTCCTGCTTGCGGCAAACGGCACACAGCTCAGGACAAACGAGCAGCTCCAGAGCATTGTCAGCTCCTGCTCAGGCTCACTCACCCTTGACGTAAGGCGTGAAGGCAGGGTATTCCGCACTGACATAGAACCCGTTTATGACAGCGATGAGGGCAAGCTGCGCCTTGGACTTCATGTGCGGGACAGCATTGCAGGGCTTGGCACCATGACATTTATTGATCCTGAGGATGGCAGCTTTTTTGGACTCGGACACGGCATCTGTGACAGCAGCAGCGGATGTCTTATGCCGATGCTTGAGGGAGACGCAGTGATGGCAGACGTCACCTCAGTGAAAAAAAGCGTTTGCGGTGATCCCGGCTCGCTCATAGGTCAGTTTCGTGACGGAGAGGTGCTTGGTACGCTCACTGCCAACACAGCTCACGGAGTATACGGCAGGCTTTCGGAAATACCAGAAAACTATAGTACAGTACCAGTAGCCTTCCGGCACGAGATCGTCAGGGGACAAGCCAGGCTGATCACCACCACAGACGAGAGCGGACCTCAGGAATACACTGTAGACATTGAGGAAATAAGCTACAATGACAGTTCAAAGACAAGGAACATGGTCATCCGCATCACCGACAAGGAGCTTCTGAGCAAGACCGGCGGGATAGTCCAGGGCATGAGCGGCAGTCCTGTCATACAAAACGGGCGGCTTGTAGGTGCAGTGACCCATGTTTTTGTCAACGACCCCACAAGGGGCTACTGTACCGCAATATCTTAATTCTACCCATCAGGGGGACTTTTACAGCGCAGAGCCTGCGCTCCCGATTTCGCGTTGCTGGAAAAACCGACTTATAACTGCACCATCGCGGCTGATACTAACATCTCGCGGACACTGAATTATATTGTCAGAGTATCTTTCAGTGCGAATATGGGAGCGGCAGCTTGCCGCAAGTTTTGCTCAAGCTTTTCCAGCGCAGAGCCTGCGCTCCCGATTTCGCGTTGCTGGAAAAACCGACTTTTAACTGCACCATCGCGGCTGATACTAACATCTCGCGGACACTGAATTATATTGTCAGAGTATCTTTCAGCGCGAATATGGGAGCGGCAGCTTGCCGCAAGTTTTGGTCAAGCTTTTCCAAAAGCTTGCAGGGTCAAGGGACGGAGTCCCTTGTGCAGGGTCAAGGGACGGAGTCCCTTGTAGGTGGTTCGGAGGACGAAGTCCTCTGATATATAAGAAAAAGAGCCTGATTCCGGCAGGAATCAGGCAATAAGTCCCACCAACAAACAGGCACAAGATGTGATCAATGTTGATATTTTCATTGCCAAATCGAGCAGCACTTCGACAAAATATAATCTCTGTCCCGAATAATTGCTTTTAATCTACAAATTATGCAACTATAATACATACCAATATGCAGAGAATTCTTTACTTATGCAAAACAATAAATATTTTTTATACAAAGATATCTTAGTGGCTGGATGTGATTTTAGTGATTGTTCTCATTTTAAATTTTTTTACTTTTGCATATTGCCAAATCTACCAATTTATGGTAATATTACGCCATCACATTTTTGTAATGGAGGAATACTTATGAAAAACAAGATTAAGGTTCTTATTGCAGAGGAAGCTGCCGAATTCGGTATGGAAAACAAGGAAATCTTTACGGAAAAGGGCTTTGATGCACAATTCTGTGATAAAAACGGGAACAAGGTCATCGATATGATTCGCTCCTTCTGCCCTGATGTGGTGCTTATGGATATGTTCATGAGCGGAGTTGACGGAGTAGGAGTTATGCAGACCATCAAAAACAGCAGCAGCGCAAAGAAGCCGATCTTTGTGATTATTTCCGGCTTTGACAACGCCATGCTTGAAAAGGAAGCCCTGAGGGCAGGGGCGGCCTACTATGTGATAAAGCCCTTCCGGACATCTGACCTCCTTGACAGGATCAGCGAGCTGATAACCTGCTATTCAGAGTTTAGCAGACCGTCAGCCGGAAAGATCTACAGCATTGACGGAGATCTTGAAATGACCGTCACGTCCATACTCCACCAGATCGGTGTGCCCGCTCATATAAAGGGCTATCACTATCTGAGAAGTTCTATCATGATGTCTGTAAAGCAGCCGGAAATAATAAACGCCGTAACCAAAGAGCTTTATCCGTCTATTGCAAGGCAGTATGAAACGACCCCTTCGAGAGTCGAGAGAGCCATACGCCATGCCATAGAGGTTGCATGGGACAGAGGCGATGTTGATGTGCTCAACTCATACTTTGGCTACACCATACACAACAGCAGGGGCAAGCCCACCAACAGCGAGTTTATTGCCATGATTTCCGACCGCCTGAGACTAAAAAACAAGCTCTCGGCGTGACTTCAGTGAAAATTTAAAATCTTTAAGATTATATTTACAATTGATTAATATGCCCATAATACTTTTTTTCAATCCATAATCTAAAATATACTCATCAGAATGAGAGATACTTTGACGATTACAGGAGTTGGGAAAAATGAGAAGGTACAAGTCGGTAATATTCAGATGCTTAATGGCAGCGGTGCTTTGCACAGCCATAGTCGGTTCGCTTATGCTTTCGGGCTGCTCCGAAAAGGAAAATACTAAAGTGGAGCTTAACGCCTCATCACTAAATAACGATGCAAGCATAGGATCAGTCACCCCAACCGCATCAACCGTAAACGTAACATTGTCGGATGAGGATACCAATACGGATTTTGACAAGGACAGTGCCGTTAGCATTACCCTGAAGGGAAACGATGCCCAGATCAGCGGCAACGGCGCAGCGTTTAATGACGGCAGCGTGACGATCTCTGAAGCAGGCACTTATGTCATAAGCGGCAGTCTCACAGGCGGGAGCCTGATCATCAGCGCAGGCAAAAACGATGTTGTCAGGCTGGTTATGGACAATGCCGAAATCAGCAGCAGCAATGCCCCCGCACTGTATTCAGAAAAGAGCAAAAAAACTATCATAGTCCTGCCATCAGGCTCTGAAAGCACCCTAAGTGACGGCAGTTCCTATATAAACGAGGATGACGACAGCGCACCTGACGCCTCTCTTTTCTGCAAGGATGATCTCACGATCTCCGGCAGCGGCACTCTCAACGTCAAGGGCAATGCAAAAAACGGCATCACCTGCAAGGATATTCTGAGGATAACCGGGGGTACTATAAATGTAAGTGCGGCACATCACGGCATCACCGGCAGAGATGATCTTGCCGTAAGCGGCGGTGTTATCACCGTTGATGCAAATGACGGCGATGGTCTGCGCTCCACATACTCCGACACCGATAAAAGCGATCTCGGCCACGTGATAATCGAAAATGCCGATATCACAATAAACGCATCAAACGACGGTATCCAGGCGGAAAAATCCGTCACCGTCAAAAGCGGCAGCATAAACATTACTACGGCAGGCGGCTCTGAAAAAGCTCCCGCAAATAAATCCGGTAACGGCTTTGGCGGCTTTGGCGGCTTTAACGGAAGACCTGTAAGGCAAAACACTGACGAGGGAAACAACAAGACTACCTCCTCATCAACAGGCACCGATGCCGAAGCAAAGGCTCAGACCCCGACAAGCACCGACAGTCAGTCATCAACAGAGGAGAGCCGCAAGGGTCTCAAGGCAGGCACTGACATAATCATTAACGGCGGCACAATTACCGCTGATTGCTATGATGACGCAATACATTCAAACAGCAGTGTCACCATCACTGACGGAAGTATTACTCTCAGCTCAGGAGATGACGGCATACACGCAGATTCCGACATTGCCATCACCGGCGGGTCTGTCACTATCAAAAAGTCATACGAAGGTCTTGAAGCCATGAGGATAGGAATATCCGGCGGAGACATCGACGTCACAGCCAGTGATGACGGCGTTAACGCTGCAGGCGGCAATGATAACAGCGGCTTTGGCAACTTTGATAACAGGATGAACTTCGGCGGTAAACGCAATATGCCTGAAAACTTCGACCCGACTCAGGGCGGACAGGACAGACCGTCTATGCCTGAAAACTTCGACCCCACTCAGGGCGGACAGGAAAGACCGTCTATGCCTGAAAACTTCGACCCCACTCAGGGCGGACAGGATAGACCGTCTATGCCTGAAAACTTCGACCCCACTCAGGGCGGACAGGATAGACCGTCTATGCCTGAAAACTTTGACCCCAATCAGGGCGGTAATAATCCCCAATCCCCTGACTCCGGCAGCAGCACAGAAGGCTCATCCTCTGAGATCACCATAAGCGGCGGCACCATCTGCATAAGCTCCGGCGGTGACGGGCTTGACTCCAACTCAGCCCTGAACATCTCCGGCGGCACCATAATCCTCAACGGTCCCGTAGCCGGCGGAAACGGCATAATCGACCATGACGGAAGCTGCAGCATTACCGGCGGTATTCTCATCGGTGCGGGCACATCCGATATGCTTGAAATGCCCGGCAGCGATTCCACCCAGAAAACCGTGGCCATCACCTTCTCATCATCACAGAAGGCAGGCACCCTTGTTTATGTCACAGACAGTCAGGGCAATGTGATCGCCGCTATGACTCCTGAGGTAGATTTCAGCTGTATCCTCATTAGCAATCCGTCTCTTGCCGAGGGCGAGACATATAAGGTAATGCTCGGCGGTTCGGCAGACGGAGAAAGCATTCACGGATACTTAAAGAAGGCAGCGGTCTCCGGCGGCGAGGAATATGCAAGCTTTACCGTCACAAACGCTGTCACCTATGTAAACCAGAGCGGAGTCTATCAGGGCGGAAATTCCGGACGCCCGTTTTCACGGGGGCAAAACAACCGTTCTGGAATCTGACCCGTCACGGCTATAGCTTTCATACCACTGAAAACAACCTATAGAAATGCAATGACTTCCATTGCGATCCCCAAAAAACAAATGCCTGGTTCCACACGGAATCAGGCATTTTCTTATTCTATTCTATCAAATCTGTGGTGTGCTTTGCACCGGGATCGTCAGTCTGCTCTCTCCAGCTTATACAGGAACATCTGAAGCTTTCCGTCCTCATAGGGTATCTCTACCCAGGGTGAAACCTTCTCCCCGAGGACCTCGCCCTTTGCTCCTGAATCGTACATTATCTTCTCCCCCACGATCTTGTAGGGGTGCTTATCAAATACCGCCTGACCATTATACAACTCCAGCTCTCCCTGAGCAATCGCTTCTTCCATCTCCTCGGGGCTGATATCCTCCGGCATCGGCATGATGACCCTTATATACCCGTCATCACAGAAAATGAACGACGATCCAAGAATGACCTTGCTGGAATCCTCCATATCCTTATCAGCAAGGATTTCCTCAGCGGATTTCCATATCTTTTCAAAATTGTCATTAAACATCATCTCGGCACAGATTTTCCACTTTCCCAAAATATCCATCATTAAACCCCTCTTATGCCCATGGGTCAGAGCTCTCCGGCTGGCGAATGCCCACAAGAATGAACTGCTCCCACAGATACCACTTTCCGTCCTTCGCCTTGCGCAGCAGCACCTCTCTGGGACTGTCTGCACCTCCTGATCTAATAAAGAGCTTTGCATAGCCCTCGTTCTGATAGGAATAGGGATTTTCTGATACCGTAACGGTATAGGGCTGGGACGGCAAATAATCATTCTGCGGTGTCGCACCGTTGAAATACGACCTTGGAATGTAATCCACACCTCTGAAACGGTCTGCAATAAACGACTTGTCATAGCTGCTCAGGGGCTTGGGACCCTTCAGATAATCCACCATAGCAAGACAGGCATCCTTGTCCTGAGGATAGAAGCAAAACGCAAGCACTGTCAGAGCCGCTGTATCAAAGGGACTGGTCAGTGCGGCCTGAGGAAGAGCCTTAAACTGCTCCACGGTTTCCGGCAAGGATGAAAACACCACATTCACCGATCTGTTTCCGCCGGCTGAGGCTGTGCCTCCTGTCTGACTGCCGGCTTGCCTGCTAATATTATCAAAAAGACCCATAGCGATCTCTCCTTCTCTATGTTTTTTAGTTTGCTACTTGACATACGCCATCAGCAGCTCTTCGATCTCCCCTATCAGGTCTGCGCTTGTCTGAGGAAAGATCTGCTCACTGTCGATGGTATAGGACTGATCCTTTGCACTGAAGGTAACACTGGAAACAGGCTCATCTCCGCTTATCTCCTCACGCTTGTCACAATCGCTCAGCACCGGGATGCAATGCTCCTTGTATATTTCCCTCAGCCTTAGCGGAAGCTCAGTCGGCACCTCTATCTCCTCCGTCACGGTCCTTGCTCCGGCTGCCGGCTTTGAGCTGTACTCAAGCTTTGCCTTGTCAGGGCTTTCAAGAATGAGCTTCAGGCTGGTGTGCTCGTATTTTGCGCCGCCCACTCTCCTGAACTCACATTCAAAGCTGTCGCTGTTCATAACCGCATCATCGTCAAAGGTATAAAGCTTGTCACGATGATCAATCAGGAAAAATAAAAAGTAGATTGCAGCAAAGGCAAACAGCATTATTCCCAGCAATATGAAAGCAAATATCGGCATATTGCTCATACACCAGCACCTCCTCATGCATGAAAGTCTAAGGCCCGACTCATTGTAGTAGCCACTTTATACATTGTAACATAATTGTTGAAAAATGTAAAGTAATATGTACAAAAAACTCTGTCCCAGCGCCAGACTTCCGCAAACTCATCCAACAATAATCATATTATACCACCTGAAAAATGTAGAATTTGAGATAATCAGTCTCAGGGACATTCCATAATATCGGGTGGTCAGGAGCCTGCTGACGGGCTTCGATCTGACGGAGTGACACATGGGCGTCAAAGGCCGCACTTTTCAGCATTGAACGGAAAAGCTCGTCCTTCATAAAGTGGGAGCATGAGCAGGTCGCAAGATAACCTCCTCTGGGCAGCAGACGCATGGCACGGAGGTTTATCTCCTTGTAGCCACGCATTGCGCTGTCAACGGTGGATCGTGACTTTGTAAAGGCGGGCGGGTCAAGTATGATAAAATCATAGCCCTCGCTCTTTGAGATCTCCGGCAGCAGATCAAACACATTTGCCGCCCTGAAGGACATTCTGTCCTCAAGACCGTTGAGGGCTGCATTGGACTTTGCCATTTCCACAGCGTCCTCTGAAATATCCACGGCACAGACATGATCCGCCCCTCCCCTTGCGGCGTTCAGCGCAAAGGAACCAGTATGGGTGAAGCAATCCAGCACTCTCCTGCCCTTTGCAAGCTTGGCCACTGCAAGCCTGTTATACTTCTGGTCAAGGAAAAAGCCTGTCTTCTGGCCGTTTTCAAAGTCCACATGATACCTTATCCCATTCTCGGTGATCTCGGTAACGGTGCTCTCAGGCAGCTCCTTACCCTCGACAGGAAAGAACCCCTTATTCTGTACCATGCCCTCAAGCTCCCTGATGGATACGTCATTTCTCTCAAATATTCCCCTTATCACTGCGCCGTCCTCAGTCAGCACCTTATACAGCAGCGGAAAGATAATATTTTTCCTCTGCTCTATCCCTAAGGACAGGGTCTGGGTAACGAGGATATCCCCGAAGCGGTCAACCGTAAGCCCCGGAAATCCGTCTGCCTCACCGAATATAACCCTGCAGCACTCTATATCCCTGCCCATGACGGTCTTGCGGTAGTCCCACGCATAGCGGATACGCCTCTCAAAGAAAGCCTCGTCAAATTTGTCATTGATATTTGTGGATATCAGCCTTATCTTTATCTTTGAATTGTCATTATAAAAGCCCGACCCCAGATACCTGCCCTTAGAGGACAGCACGTCCACTATCTCGCCGTCATAGGGTCTGCCCTCAAAGCTCACAAGCTCCCCATCATATACCCACGGGTGCCCCTGGATAACGGATGATTCCGCTTTTTTGGTTATCTCTATTGTCTTAAAGCCTCTGTTTTTGTATGCCATTTCTTTCCCTCCGGTATCTGATCCTGTAATCGTCCCTTTCTATTATAATACAAAACCCTTTTACTTTCAATGGTGAGCATCAGGAGCAGGACTTTGCAGGGCAAAATATTTTTTGTGATTTTTTAATTTTTGTATTGCATTTTCCTTCGGGATGTGCTATAATTCGTTTGTTATCTATGGAGAAACGAAAGAGGTGAGGAACAATGAAGGAGAACATTCATCCTAAGTATCAGCAGACGACAATTACTTGTGCTTGCGGCAATGTCATTGAGACAGGTTCTACCAAGAGCAACATCCGTGTTGAAATCTGCTCAAAGTGTCACCCGTTCTTCACAGGCAGACAGAAGCTTGTTGACACAGGCGGACGTGTTGATAAATTCAAGAAGCGCTATGGTATGGGTAAATAATCAATCCGTTGGTTCAGTCAGGACGACACAGATCTGTGCCGTCCTTTTCTGTCTTTCATTCAGGAGCCTTTTTCGGCTCTGTTTTTGACTGGGGGTAATGCGCAATGCACAGCTACAAAACCGTGGAACGTGAGGCAAAGGACGAATTTATCGAACAGCGCTCCCGTTTTATCGGGTACGTCAAGCCCGTCACCACTGAGGAAGAGGCTCTTGCCTTTATCAACGAAAAACGCCAGAAACACTGGGACGCAACACACAACGTCTATGCCTATTCCCTGAGGGAGGGACAGCTCCGCCGCTACAGCGATGACGGAGAGCCTCACGGCACTGCAGGCATGCCCACACTTGATGTCATCCTGAAATCCGATGTCACCGATGTGGTGGTTGTGGTGACAAGATACTTCGGCGGGATACTCCTGGGAACGGGAGGACTTGTCCGTGCATATACAAAGGGCGCCCGCATCGCCCTTGACGCCGGCGGCATAATAACAATGGAAAGCTGTGTTGTCGCCTCCGTAAAATGCGACTACTCCCGCTATGGCAGGATCTCATCGCTTATCCCCGCAAACGGAGGTTTCATCGACGATACAGCCTTTTCAGACTGCGTGAAAATATCCTTCCATCTGCCCAAGGACTGCATTGACACCTTCAGCAAGCAGCTCACCGACCTCACCGGTGGTACTGTGGAGGCTGAAATAACAGGTGAGCAGTATTTTAAAATATAAAAATTTTCCTCCGTTTTTTTAAAAAAACAAAGGTTTTTTTACACGTCCCTGCGTATATTAATGTAGAAACTAACTTCGGGAGGTCGGAAGCATGGAGCCTCGTCTTGTATTTGAAGAGATCGAAAGAAAAAACCTCTCCCCTTTTGCCTGCCTCTCAACGGAAAGCAAGGGGCGCCTTCGCCATGAAGAAAAATGTCCCGTCAGGACAGACTTCCAGCGAGACAGGGACAGAATTATCCACAGCAAGGCATTCCGCCGTCTGAAGCACAAGACTCAGGTTTTTCTTGCCCCCGAAGGAGATCACTACCGTACAAGGCTCACCCACACCCTTGAGGTGTCTCAGATAGCCCGCACAATCGCAAGGGCACTGCGCCTCAACGAAGATCTGACCGAAGCTATCTCTCTTGGGCACGACCTTGGACACACCCCCTTTGGTCATGCCGGTGAAAGAGCGCTCAACGACCTTTTTAGCAAGGGCTTTAACCACTATGAACAGAGCCTGCGGGTCGTGGATGTGCTTGCAAAGGGAGGTCACGGCCTTAATCTTACATACGAAACAAGAAACGGCATACTGTGCCATACAAAAGGCAGAGAGGCCGACACAATGGAAGGACGGATAGTCCGCATTGCCGACCGCATAGCCTATATGAACCACGATATTGACGACGCCATCAGAGCAGGTGTTCTATCTTCTGGCGACATACCCAAAAGGATCACCGATGTTTTGGGCAATACCACCACATCACGGATAAACACCATGGTGATATCCGTGATCAGCAACACCCATGACGATGTTTTGCAGATGTCAGAGGAGGTCGCCGAAGTTTTTGACGAGCTGCACAGCTTCATGTTTGAGAGCGTCTACTGCAATGATTACGCAAAGTACGAGGAAAAGAAGGTTCCGGCGCTGATTTCCATGCTCTACGATCATTTTCTTACTCACCCCGAAAACCTTCCACCCAAGCTTCAGGTCATTTCTGAAACCGAGGGCATAGAACGTGCGGTCTGCGACCACATTTCCGGCATGACCGACCAGTACGCTATCGATAAATTCAAAGAAATATACATTCCAGTCGCCTGGTCTGGGGGCGGCAAGATGCCGCTCCCAATTTCGCGGGGGCAGATAAACCAACTGTAACTACACCCTCGCGGCTGTTACTATCTTCACGCGGACACTTAACCGTCACATTTAAGTGACTTTCAGCGCAGAGCCTGCGCTCCCTAATTCGCAGGGTTCGCTGCACTTCGTTCCGCTCTGTGTCCGAACCAAAAATTCACCCTCGCGGCTGTTACTAACACCTCGCGGACACTTAACCGTCACATTTAAGTG
>CACXMR010000025.1:0-27624 GCA_902768825.1 uncultured Ruminococcus sp. | reverse complement strand
GGGTTCGCTGCACTTCGTTCCGCTCTGTGTCCGAACCAAAAATTCACCCTCGCGGCTGTTACTAACACCTCGCGGACACTTAACCGTCACATTTAAGTGATTATCAGCGCGATCAGCGTTTTCGGGGGTGTGGGGGGACTTTTTCGCAAAAGTCCCCCCACAAAAAGAAGGAAAAAGGAGGGAGATCATGGCAATACCCCAGGAATTTATATCCGAACTGAAGATGAGGACCGACATAGTGGACGTCATTTCATCCTATGTCAAACTAAAAAAGACCGGACGTAACTATACTGGTCTGTGTCCCTTCCACGGAGAAAAGACTCCCTCTTTTACAGTATCTCCCGATAAGGGCTTCTTTTATTGCTTTGGGTGTCATGTGGGCGGAGATGTTATCGGTTTTATAAAACAGGCCGAAAACCTTGACTATGTTGAGTCAATCAAGCTCCTCGCCCAGAGAGCCGGCATGACCGTCCCGGAAAACACCGCCGACAGCGGCTTATCAAGGCTCAGGACAAGAATATACGAAGCAAACCGCACAGCGGCAAGATTCTATAATAAACAGCTCTATACCGAGGAAGGCAGAGAGGGGCTTCGCTACCTGCGGGGACGTATGCTCGCCGACAGCACAATCACCCATTTCGGGCTTGGCTTTGCCCCTAAATCAAGATTCGCACTGGTCAACCACCTCAGGGAGAAGGGCTTTACAAAAGCAGAGATCATTCAGGCAAACCTTGCAAACGAGACACGAAACGGCAACCCTATTGATCGCTTTACAGACAGGGTGATGTTCCCCATCATCGACCTGAGGGGAAACGTCATCGCCTTTGGCGGCAGGACCATGATAAAGGACTTCAAGCCCAAGTACCTCAACACCTCCGACACTCCCGTATTCACTAAAGGAAACAACCTCTTTGCCCTGAATTTTGCCAAAAACGAAGCTAACGGCACTCTGATACTTGTAGAGGGCTATATGGACGTGATTGCCCTGCATCAGGCAGGCTTCCGAAACGCAGTAGCCGGACTCGGCACCGCTCTCACTCCCGAACAGGCCAATATCCTCAGGCACTACTGCAACGAGGTGATACTCTGCTATGACTCGGACAATGCCGGTCAGATGGCCGCTTCAAAGGCAATACAGATACTCAGACCAATGGGGCTTGATATCCGTGTGGTAGCAGTTCCTGACGGCAAGGACCCCGATGAATTCATGAAGACCTTCGGGGATCAGGGGCCTGCAAGGTTCCGGATGCTGATAGAAAAAAGCGGAAATGATGTTGATTACCGTCTCGATAAGCTCCGCAGTAAATACAACACCGAGCTTACCGACCAGCGGGTGAGCTATCTGACTGAGGCCGCAAGACTCATCGCCACCCTTGACAGCAGCATTGAGCGTGATGTGTACATATCGAGGCTATCCAGAGATCAGGGCGTCTCAAAGGAAGCAATACTTGAGCAGGTCAACAAGATAGCAAGGAAAAACAGCGCAGGAGCCGCAAAGCGTGAGTTCAGAGAGCTAAAAAAGCAGATGACCAGTGAAAGCAGCGCCATCAGCCGTGAAAAGTATGTTCCGCTGGGATCGGCAAGGGCCGAGGAAGCCCTTATTGCTCTGCTCATGAACAACGAGGACATCGCTATGGAAGTCATAAAAAAGGTGTCTCCGGAGCTTTTTTGTTCGCCCCTGAACAGGAGAGTCTATGAGGCAATAAAAGGCAATGCTGAAAAGGGCTATGATTTTTCCCTGACAGATATTTCAGGGGGCTTTTCTGATGAAGAAAACAGCCGTATCGCCCAGATGCTTTTCTCCCACACACGGGAAAACGACCCTAAGCGGGCGGCTGAGGACTATATCCGCAAAATGACGGATAACTCACAGCGGATCACCCCTGATCAGGTTGCTTCGGCAGACGAGGATGAGCTTCGCCGCATGATGGAACAGATAAAAAAGAAAAAGGCCTGAATATCATAAGGATATTTCGGTCAAAAACCCTTAACATTACTTTGCCTGATAACGATGCACTGTCACCGTACAGCCGATCCTTAATCAAAGGAACCGAACATATTGCGGCTGAGTCCGGGGAAGGAAGGTATCGTTCAGATAAATACAAGGAAAGAAAGAAATCACAGGAGGTCATAATTATGATTGGAGCACAGCCTGACAAAAAGACGGTACTCAAGGATCTTATGGAGCTTGGTAAATCAAAGGGCCAGCTCACCAACAAGGAAATTCTTGATGCTATCGGTGAAATGGACATTGACCCCGAACAGCTTGAAAAGTTCTATGAAACAATGGAGACCAACGGCATTGACATCGTTGAAACGATGGATGACATCATCCTTGACGATGTAGCCCTGACAAATATCTCGGACATCAATGAGATAAACGAGGACGGCGAGAGCGAGCCGATGGTAGAAAGCGTTGCCATCGACGACCCTGTAAAGATCTATCTCAAGGAGATAGGCAGAGTGCCCCTTCTCACCCCCGAGGAGGAGCGTGATCTTGCAAACCGCATTATATCCGGCGACGTGGAAGCCAAAAAGCGTCTTTCGGAGGCAAACCTCAGGCTTGTCGTCAGCATTGCAAAGCGTTATCTCGGCAGAGGAATGCAGTTTTTGGATCTCATCCAGGAGGGTAATCTCGGTCTTATCAAGGCGGTTGAAAAATTTGACTGCAGCAAGGGCTTCAAGTTTTCCACATACGCTACATGGTGGATCCGTCAGGCAATAACCCGTGCCATTGCAGACCAGGCAAGAACGATCCGCATTCCGGTGCACATGGTAGAAACCATCAACAAGGTCAAGAAGGTGTCCTCCCAGCTCCTGCACCAGAACGGCCACGAGCCTTCAGCAGAGGAGATCGCAGCCGTGATCAATATGCCCACAGACAAGGTCCGTGAGATCATGCGTGTTGCTCAGGAGCCTGTTTCACTCGAAACCCCCATCGGTGAAGAGGAAGACAGCCACCTGGGAGACTTCATTCCTGATGACGATGCCCCCGCCCCCCAGGATGCCGCCTCACACACACTGCTCAAGGAGCAGCTCAACGAGGTGCTTTCATCCCTGACTCCCCGTGAGGAAAAGGTGCTCAAGCTTCGTTTCGGTCTTGAGGACGGACGTTCCCGCACCCTTGAGGAAGTCGGCGAGGAGTTCAACGTCACCCGTGAGCGCATCCGCCAGATCGAAGCCAAGGCACTGCGCAAGCTCCGTCATCCCAGCCGCAGCAAAAAGCTGAAGGATTTCCTCGACTAATTATCCCCCTTCGACAGGCATGACCTGTCTCCCTATGATAGTTCTGAAGAAAAACGGCCTGATTCCCACAGGAATCAGGCAATTTTCTTATTTGCTATCCTATAGGCGCAGAGCACCCCAATGGCACTTGTTTCACTGCGCTGGGTCATTGCGTGCTTCCTCACGTCAGCAGGATATTTGGCTCTGAACCGCTTGCAGGGGGTCACCGGAGCTTGGACATAAAACGGTCGACATTTACCGAAAACCTCTCGTGAGTGCCGACGACGATCTCCCCTGCTTCGTCCCTTGCACTGACAGCAAAAACATATCTCCTGCCGTCAATCTCAATAAGCTCCGCAGTTGCGGTGATCATTGCCCCTAAAGGACTCGCTTTTATGTGATCTATGTTCATCTTTGTGCCTACAGTAGTAATCCCTTCTTCAAGATATGGGGCCAGCACCTTACAGGCAGCAGCTTCTACCAAAGCAACAGCCGCAGGGGTCGCAAACACCTCCAATGCCCCACTTCCCATGCTGAGGGCTGTGTTGCTCGCATTAACCTGAGTATTAGCCTGTGCTTTTGTGCCGATCTTCAATCCATCCATTGCTATCCGTCCCTTCTGAGTCTTGATTATGTAAAAAATTACTGATATAATGTATTGTATCATATTATGAAACATATATCAATTCCATAAAGAGGCGATACAATGTCTGACAAAAAAGCCACACCCGCTACTGCAGCCTCCAAGGCTCCCCCTAAGCCAAAACCGCGTATGCACACCATTGACGAGCTGAGAGGCGTTGCTCTGTTCTGCATGATTTTCTACCACGCCTTCTATACCATCGGCTATTTCTTCCATCTGGAGTGGGGCTCCTGGCTCATGAACTTCTTTGCTCCTGCTGAACCCTATTTTGCAGGATTGTTCATAGTTATATCAGGGCTTGCCTGCAACCTCAGCCACTCTAACCTTGAACGAGGAGTAAAGCTTGCCATGATCGCAGGAGCAGTTACAATAGTGACCTACTTTGTCCTCGGTCAGGCCGAAATGATACAGTTTGGCATACTCCATATGCTTTCAGTGTGCATGATGCTCTACGGCATAATCAACAAATACCTCAAGCTCATTCCTCCATGGATAGGCATAGTCTTTAATGCGGTTCTGTTTGCTCTGACCATAAGTGTGCCCCTGCACATCTTTGGCCTGCCGCCGCTGTTTTCCGTGACTATTCCGGACAGCTGGTACAGCACACACTTCCTTTTTATGTTCGGCTTTCCCCACGACACCTTTACCTCCAGCGATTACTTCCCGCTTATCCCTTGGGCATTCCTGTTTTTTGCAGGGACTTATCTCGGGCGGATCGGGATACTCCACAAATTCCCGAAATTCCTCTTCAAAAAGCGCATACCCTTCTTTGCCTTTATGGGCAGACATTCACTTCTGATCTATTTAGCTCACCAGCCGGTCATTTTTGCCCTGTGCTATGGCCTCTACTGGATCATATTCCTATGCCATGGCATTTCGGATCCTCCCCCACCGCTCTTCAACTAAACAGGTTTATATGTCCCTCAACAAAACACAAAAGCATCCCCTTCCGTTTCGGGAAGGAGATGCTTTTTTAGTTTGCATTAATAATCGTTTGCTTCAGTATAGGATCAGCTTACCTTGAGACTAAAGGACTTGACAGCAGTGCTGCCGCTTGTATCCTTAACCTTGATCTGGACTGTGTAGGTGCCATAGGAAGCAGGTGTCCAGGTATGTGTGGTTGCTGAGCTATAGTCCTTGAGGACTGTCCAGTTGCCGCTGGGAGACTGAACAACATAAGCATACTGATAGAAGTTTGTGCCGCCGGTTGCAGAGCCGGTCATCGTGACGCTCTTGCCCTTTGTGATGCTTGTTGCTGAGATCTTGGATGTATTTGTAAGACCTGCAGCTACTTTAAGGGTGAAGGACTTGACTACTACTGTGCCCTTAGCATCCTTGACCTTGATCTGAACTGTGTAGGTGCCGACTGAAGCAGGTGTCCAGGAATGAGTCGTGGATGTGCTGTAATTCTTGATTACCTTCCACTCGCCGGCAGGTGTCTTTGCTACATAAGCATACTGATAGGGAGTTACACCGCCTGAAGCTGCGCCTGTGAGCTTGATAGTTGTGCCCTTGGTGATGCTTGTAGAAGAGATCTTGGAGTTGTTAACGAGAGCAGTGTTAACAGTGAGTGTAAACTCCTTGATCTTTACAAGGCTGTTGCTGTCTCTGACCTTGACCTGGACTGTGTACTTGCCTGTTGAAGCAGGTGTCCAGGTATGGCTTGTAGCTGTGCTGTAGTTCTTGAGGACCTTCCACTCGCCTGCGGGAGTCTTTGCCACATAAGCATAGTTGTAGAAGCCTGAACCGCCGGATGCAGAAGCTGTGAGCTTCACGCTGCTGCCCTTGACTATGGTTGTAGCGGAGATCTTGGAGTTATTTACAAGTGCAGCGGATACTGTGAGAGTGAAGGACTTGACAACTACTGTGTTCTTAGCGTCCTTGACCTTGATCTGGACTGTGTATTTGCCTGTTGAAGCAGGTGTCCAGGTGTGGGTGGTTGCTGTGCTGTAGTCCTTGAGAACTGTCCAGTTGCCGTTAGGAGCCTGAACAACATAAGCATACTTATAGGGGGTTGTGCCGCCGGAAGCTGCACCTGTCATCTTGACTGCTGTGCCCTTCTCGATGGATGTTGCTGAGATCTTGGAGTTATTAACAAGTGCCGTTGCAACCTTGAGAGTGAAGGACTTGACAACTACTGTGTTCTTAGCATCCTTGACCTTGATCTGGACTGTATAGGTGCCAACTGAAGCAGGTGTCCAGGAGTGTGATGTGGATGTGCTGTAATCCTTGATAACCTTCCACTCACCGGCAGGAGTCTTTGCTACATAAGCAAACTTGTAGGGAGTTGTGCCGCCTGAAGCTGCGCCTGTGAGCTTGAGAGTTGTGCCCTTTGTAATGGATGTTGCTGAGATCTTGGAGTTGTTTACAAGTGCGTTGTTTACTGTAAGGGTATATGACTTGACAACTACTGTGTTCTTAGCGTCCTTGACCTTGATCTGGACTGTGTATTTGCCTGTTGAAGCAGGTGTCCATGTATGAGTCGTTGCTGTGCTATAGTCCTTGAGGACTGTCCAGTTGCCGTTAGGAGCCTGAACAACATAAGCAAACTTGTAGGGGGTTGTGCCGCCGGAAGCTGCACCTGTCATCTTGACTGCTGTGCCCTTTGAGATAGTGGTTGCGGAGATCTTGGAGTTGTTAACAAGTGAATTGTTTACTGTAAGGGTATATGACTTGACAACTACTTTGCTGCTTGCATCCTTGACCTTGATCTGAACAGTGTACTTGCCTGTAGAAGCAGGTGTCCAGGTGTGGCTTGTAGCTGTGCTGTAGTCCTTGAGAACTGTCCAGTCGCCGCTGGGAGCCTGAACAACATAAGCATACTTATAGGGAGTCGTGCCGCCTGATGCAGCGCCTGTCATCTTAACTGCTGTGCCCTTGCCGATTGTCGTTGCAGAAATAGTGGAGTTGTTTGTAAGAGCAGAGCCGTTGACCTTGAGTGTAAATGACTTAACCTTAACAGTACCTGCGTTGTCCTTTACCTTTACCTGTACTGTGTAGGTGCCTGTGGAAGCAGGTGTCCAGGTATGGCTCGTTGATGTGCTGTAGTCCTTGATGACCTTCCAGTCGCCTGCAGGAATCTGTGCTACATAAGCATACTGATAGGGAGTTGTGCCGCCGGAAGCTGCACCTGTGAGCTTAACGCTTTCACCCTTGTTGATGCTTGTTGCGGAGATGCTGGAGTTGTTTACGAGTTCCTGACCGCCCTCGGGCTCATAGACGTATGTAACAGTAATGGTTGTTGCGCCGAAGGTACCTGTTGCATTGTCAGGTGTAGTCTTGAGCTTATAGCCTGTAAAGGTCTTAGCTGTGGTGGTGTAGCTGTCGCCGGACATACCGGTAAGCTTTGCAGAGCCAAGAGTCGTGCCGTTGGTAGAGGTATACATTACCATTACGGTGCTGACAGCCTGAGCTGTGCCGTTCTTGAAATATACCTCGCCTGATGCCTGATATCCGGGAGTGCTCGCTCCTGCCGGCTCTTTTCTGTTGTCGTCGCCTTGGCAGTTAAAGATAACCTGAGCAGACTCTGTGTCCGGAACTTCCAGATAGAACCAGCCGTTGCCCTCATCCTGCATGGCCGTGCCGCCCCATTTGCCTGTAAATTCCTTTACAGTTGCGCCGGATTCATCGTAAGCGTAAAGGTTTACGCTGGGCCAGCCGTTTGCGTTGTAGTAGTGTACTCTGAGGTTGGTAGGCTCAACATAGTTATACTTGAAGGTAGCTGTTGTTGTGCCTGCCGCCACTGTGCCGGAAACATTTGTTGACTTGGTAAGGTCAACCTCATAGTTCTTGATATCTACGGGAGATGCGCTGTAGGTAGTGCCGACCTTTGCCACCTCTGTGGTGGAGTCTGCCAGCTCTGTGCCTGTAGCTGCGTCAACGTGCTTAACTACTATGTAAGCATAGTTTACGTCGTCAAAGGTGTAGTAGAATGTTACCTCTGCGGGAGTGCCTGAATATGTGCCTGTTGTCTGACCAACAGTCCTTGCAAGCTTGAAGCCCTCCTGAGAGAGAGGAGAAATTGTGTAGGATGTACCCACAAGACCTGCCATTGTCTCGGTCTTTATGGTCTTGCCGGAATCCTGGTCAATGTGTGTAACTGTAACCTTACCCTTTTCGCCGTCGGGCTCCTGGATAAGGATAGTGCCGTTTGCGCCTGAGTTGAATGTTACCTTGCCGCCTGAAACCTTAGCTGTGGTGTCATCGTAGAAGTTTGTTACCTCGATGCCGTCGGAGAAGATGCCGGAAACATCAACTGTGATTTCTGTGTTTGCGGGAGCGAAAAGTGTAACAACAACCTTATCGTCGTTATAGGTTCTTGCGAAGGTGTAGCCTGAGCTGCTGCTGTAGGCAGAGATGAGCTTGTGTGCACCAGCGCCTACTGCCAGGTGGTTGTTACGGAACTGACCAAGCTTCTGCCAGTGTGAGAGAACGCCCTGATCAATGCTGTCCCAGTTCATGAAGGTTCTGAGCTGATGACCTGCTCCGGGATCGGCATTAGCCTTTGCGCTGGAGTCAAGAGGTCTGTTGGTCTCATCACCGTAATAGATCTGGATGCCACCGGGACACATCAGCAGGAAGGAGCCTGCATATTTTCTGTCGCTCTTGATGAGAGTAGTATCGTGAGAAGCAAGATATGTCAGCACGTTGAAGCTCGGATCAGAGTTAATGGAGCTTGCGTATCTGCTATAAACTGTTTCAACGGAATCTGCGCCCGGAACGTTACTCTGGCCTACTGCGGGAGCAAACTCGAAGTTGATCATTGAATCGAAGCCGCCTGTGGTGTAGTAGTCATCCTTGCCCACACCGTGGCCGAAGTGCTCGCCTGTCATCCAGAAATCGTCTGTCCAGTCGGCGCCCACTGCTGTGGGGTTATTCTGTCTCCACTTCTTGAGAGCTGCCACGCACTTGGTCTTGAGCTGACCCCATTCGGTCTTGCCCACGTGCTTTGCGGTGTCGCAGCGGAAGCCGTCAACGCCGAATTCCTCGACCCACTCGGCAAGCCATGTGGAAATATGGCCTGTAACTGTATCATTGCCATACTTAGCCTGCTTAGCGGAGAGTGTGCCTTCCTGTCCCCACTTTGTCTGGAGGAACTTCGGAATGCCTACCTGAGTTGCGGATTCCGTTCTGAAGTCGGGAAGACCCGCCAGACTCTCGATCTGCTCGGCAGGACCCTGACCTTGGGTATTATAACCCGGCAGACCACAGCGGATCCATTCTGTGCCCCACCAGTCTGACCATGAGGGGTTGGCGCTTGCCTCGTAGTTTACATAGCCGTGATAGGTTGTGTTGTTTACGTTCTGATGTGCATAATAATAGGTATCCCAGCCGCTCTTAAGCTCGCCGAATTTGAACTCGTTCATATCGCCAATGGTATTATATCCGGCATGGTTCATAACTATATCCATAACGATACGGATGCCGTGTGAGTGAGCGGTGTCTACCATTTCCTTGAAGTCAGCCTTGGTACCGAAGTTGAGGTCCGGCTCGGTATAGTCAAGAACATAGTAGCCGTGATAGGAGTAATGAGCAAAGCTGTCGCCGTCACCTGCTACGCAGTAGCCGTGGATCTGCTCATAGGGAGCTGACAGCCAGATAGCGTTTACGCCCAGGTCATCAAAATAGCCGTCATTGATAGCCTGAGTGATGCCCTTAAAGTCACCGCCCTTGAAGGATCCTGTCGTGTCATAGTTGACTACGGAGCCGTTGTTCATACCTCTTCCATAAGCATGGTCATTGGAGGTATCGCCGTTTTTAAAACGGTCGGTCAGCAGGAAGTACATGGTAACATTGTCCCATGAGAAAGCCTTTGACGAGGTGTTGGTCACTGCAGAAGCTTCTACCGGAGATGACATCGCCATTGTGCCTGCCAGTGCCAATCCAGACAACATACAGGTAGCCGAAAGGACTGCGCTCAGAGCTTTTTTGAAAAAGCCTTTTTTGTGTTTGAACATCGTATTCCCTCTTTCTGTTAAATTTTTTGTTGCTTAGCCGGACAATTGCTTACAAGATGCCGCATTCATCCCTCCCTGTTTAACAATAAGATCAACCCTTTTGGTCGCCTGAACCCGCAAGATCTGTCACATTATCTTCCTCTTCAGACTCAGAAATGGCTATTTAAGGCATCCTCACCTAAAAACCCGCAAACCATAGCCGAACCAGGGCTGTAGTTATTGTCACGCATTTTCGGGGTCTTGATTTTGAGCCACATAAGCCCAATTCTTTAATTTAATATTACAACAAAATTAATACTTTGTAAATTCCTTTACTGGATTTTTTATTTTTTTTAATGTTTTTTAATAAAATTTGTATGCTTCAACAAATTTCAAACTTTTATTTAGTATAAGTTGCCAATTGTTAATTTTTTTGTAATAATTTGATTAAAACCCGCAAAAGTCTGTTAAATCTCACAAAAGCCTCTGAAAAAAGCGTCTTTCTTACTAAATCCGAGCCGACTTTTCAGGGTCAGATTGGAAAAAATGTCTCGCTTTCCTTCAGAACCGCCGAATCACAAGAAGCATAAAAAAAGCCTGACCCCTTTCGGAATCAGACTGTTTTTCATATATAATTTGTGAGTTTCGCTCCCCGAGCCCTTTAGCAAGGGGCGCAGGATTCTCCTGTCAGCCGGTAGCCAGCTTTGAAAGCTCACGAAGCGTTACTTCATAGCCGGCCTTTTCATAACCGAGATGACTGTCTGAGATCACAGCTTCCTCGCCAGCAATAAGACCTGCCATATATACAAGAAAATGAGGGTTCTTAATCAGCACCGGACCAGTCAGGTGCGTACCAAAAAAATTCTTGTGCCTGATGCCCTCGCTCTTGCTGTCCCCACTGTTGCCAAGACCCATCTTTACTGTAAACAGCGGCTCCTCCATCCCCTGTATCTCACTGCATTTGTTAATGAAGCCCACCAGCTCCCTGTCGCTGAACTCTGCACTGAAAATCGCATCAGCAGTGTTTCTTGTCCTGTTCTGCTCACTCACCGTGAAATCAAATATTCCCAGACCCTCTGCGGTGCTCCCCTTTGGGTCTGTGATGCTTTTGCCCAGCATTTCAAAGGAATTGCCCGTCATCAACAGCACCTTGCCGCTGTCTATGTAGGAGCGAAGGTCATCACTGTATTTCCTCATGTCCTCGCAGACAACGTTCCTGTTCCTCTCAGTTCCTGAGCCGACAAAAACGAAATCATAATCCGCAAGTACAGCCTTATCCGCAAATGACATCCTGTCAGTGGTGCAGTCAATGCCGCTTTTTTCGAGTATGCGTTCAACCGCTTTTATATTGGCATAATCACCATAGAGATTCATTATATCATAGTAAAGATGAAGAAGCTTCATATATCCTTCCTCCATTAAACAAGACTGAGAAACTTGCCCTTATCCGAGAAGCAGGTGACTGTATAGATATACTCCCCCCTGTCGCTGTCCAGATAATGATAGGCATCCTCTATGCCGCTGAAGACCTTTATTTTGTCCTGGGGTATGTCCGTATAGGAAAATCTTACTGCCAGGTCGTTGCAATAGGTGCCCGCAAGGATTATCTCATGGACGTTTTCGCACCCCAGCATCTCAAAATCTATATCCCACAGCCACGAAACATCGCTGGTAAAATACTTTCTGCTGACGGCGTCAACTATTATCATCACGTCACAGCCCCGCTTGTCGGCGCAGGCAACACTCATGGAGAGATCGTAGGAAATGCTGTTCTCATGCTTTGCCACAAGAAGAGTGCCCTCTCTTTTGCCTATATTGAAGGACACGACTCTGCCGTTCTTCATAACATAATCGCTCAGGTCAGATGCGATCTTATCACCGCTGATACCCGCAATAGAGCCCACAGTAAACGCCGCAAGGATGTTATAGATATTGTAAAGAGATTTCAGGGCAAGGGATATCCTGTATTTGCCGTCAATGGTCATCTCGCCCTTTTCGAGGTCTACGGAGGTCACCGTGTATTGTGTGTCCTGCCTTTTGTAGCCGCAGGAGGGACATTCATAGTGTCCTATATGGTTATAATGCCTGGTGCTGTATGTAAGGGGCTTCTTGCAGTTAGGACAATAAGCGCCGTCATTGTAGACGCTTTTGTTCTCGGTGAAATCAGTTGAAAGCTTGTCCGCACCGAAGCGCACCACATTGTCCCTGTTGTACCCAAAAAGCGAGATCAGCGGGTCGTCGGCATTGAGAATAAGCTGCATATCGTCGTTGATGCTTTCCCTGAGGGCATCATAGACCCACTCAGGATGGCCGTTCCTCGTAAGCTGGTCACGGTAAAGGTTCGTCATCACATAATGCGTCGGGGAGATATACTTGAATGTATATTGTGCAAAGCGCTCATCGCTCTCGATAAGCAGGATATCGCTCTTTACCCTTCCCGAAAGAGTGGAGTTGCACAGCACCATAGTGGTAACACCCTCTATCTGGTTAGAGCCTTCCCTGTTCCACGCAACTCTCTTACCGTTCTGAGTAAGCACATGAGCGATCATCTCCACGGTTGAGGTCTTGCCGTTGCTGCCTGTCACGGCAATTATGTATGGCGGGAGCTTCATTCTGCCCAGCACATCAGGACATATCTTCAGGGCAAACTTTCCCGGCAGACTGCTGCCCTTGCCGACTATCTTACCCACAACTCTGAGTATCTTGCAAACCACTATGGCCAGAAATCTTTTCATAAAGAGCTTTCCTCCAGACCTGTCCCGCCGTTTTTAGCGGAGAAAAAGTATTATGTCAGTCTTGCTCATCTTTTGCTGCATACTATTATATATCAAAAGAATACTCATTGCAAGTAAGCCCGACAAAACACACTGCCGAATAAAAGTCATCATCCACGCTTCAAATTGTTTATATTGAGGGATAACAAAAGCGCAGGCACATAATCCGCACCTGCGCTCATAAGCACTATAGATTATATCATACTGTCTGAGGGGACAGAGAGAAAGCAATGTTTGTGCTGTGGTCGGCAATTCTCTCAAGGTTCGTCAGAAGCTCCATAAAGAGAGTTCCGATAGCTGCATTGCACTCGCCCTTGCTGAGTCTCTCGATGTGATTATCCTTATACTGCTCGGTCTTGTCGTCGATCTCCTGCTCGTTGTTGCTTATTCTCTCAAGCAGCAGCGGGTCGTCCGACCTCTCAAAGAACAGGTCAAAGGAATCCGTGATGACGCTTTCCACCAGCTCAGAAAGCTCCTTTATCTCTTCGATGGCCTTTTCACTAAACTCATCGTTGTTCTGAATTATCCTTGAGGCTATCTCGCAGATATTCTCGGCATGGTCGCCTATACGCTCTATGTCGCTTACAACATGATAATAGGAGCCAATCTTCAGCCGGTCGTGATCCTCCAGGGGCAAGCCGTTGATCTGCACCAGGAAGGAAGTAATGGTGTGGTTCAGATAATCAATAACCTCCTCGTTTTCCGAGACCTTGGTTATCACCTTTTCATCCTTGCCAAGCAGTGCTTCCATAGACATCTTATAGTTCCTGTTAGAAAGCACGCTCATGCGGTTGATCTCCTTTGTCACCTGGTTAACTGCGATAGGCGGAGTTTTGAGGAGACGCTGGTCAATATACTTGACACGGCAGGCTTCCTTTTCCTCCTCACCGGGCTTTGACCTGATGATAAGGCAGGAGAGCTTGGTGATGAAATTGACGCAGGGCAGCAGCACTAATGTAGCAAAAATAGAGGAAATAACGTGCACAAGGGAGATCTGCAGGCGCACCTCATTGGTTAGCAGCCTGACCCAGTCAGTAACGGGCAGCAGCAGGGTTATCACCGTACACAACACTGTGCCGAATACCGTAAACAGCACGTATGATATAGCCGTTCTCTTGGCTGCCTTTGTAGCACCGATAGAGGAAATCACCGCCGTCACGCAGGCACCGATATGTATGCCGTATATCATATAAACCGAATCCGAGAGCATCAGTGCGCCGGCGCCGCCGAGAGCCATAAGGATACCGACTGCAGCAGAGGAGCTCTGGATGAGAGCCGCAAAGAGTATGCCGAAAAGTATTCCCAGCATAGGGTTGCTTATGGATGAGATCATCTGCCTGAAAACATCCGAATTTGCAAGAGGTCTGAGGTTTTCACTCATGGTAGTCATGCCAAAAAACAGGATACCGAAGCCGGCGATGATCTGTCCGGCATATTTGGTATTGTTTTTCTTGCTCAGCACCACCATAAATGCGCCAAGGAAAATAAAGATAGGTGCATACTGGGAAATATTGAACGAAAGGATGACGCTGGTCGCTGTAGTACCGATGGTAGCTCCCATCAGCACACCCATAGCCTGACTCAGGGTCATCAGACTTGCGTTCACAAAGCCCACGACCATTACGGACACAGCCGTAGAGCTCTGGATTATCGCCGTCACCACTATACCCACAAGAGCACCCAGCCAACGGTTCGAGGTGATCTTTTCAAGTATCTTCCGGAGCCTTGCACCTGCTGCAAGCTCAAGGCCGTCACCAAGAAGCTTCATGCCGTATAGGAACAGGCCAAGTCCTCCAAGAGCAAGGATAATTTGAGAAACAGTCGAATCAACGGGCATATCAAGTCCTCCATAACTGTATCATCACTCTGTGATGCTTATTAACTATCTCTGATTTTTTTCTCATGCGGGAAGCTGCCCAACAGGCCATAGCCGCACAGCTAAGGCTCATTAAGCACTATCATAATATTATTACAGAATCGCAGATTTAATATTCTATAAAAGAAACATAAGTTTTTCTGTCAATGCAACAAAACACTTTCCAAAAGTGCTCAGTTATTGTCACTGCTGCTGTTATCAGGGGACTTTTCCTGTCTGTATTTCTCTATGAGCTTCACCATAAGCCCATAAACCTTTGCCGCAGAATCGCCGTTGCTGTTGTTCCTGACGGCTGTGCGCATCGCCTCAAGCTTGTTAGGGTTGCTGAGCAGCTCAGTGATGGTAGCGGTACAGGTCTTGTCCTTGTTTATCCTGACGGCCATGCCGTTCCTGCAAAGGAAGTCCGCATTCTGCTCCTCCTGTCCGGGGATAGCCTTGAAGATAGCCATTGGCAGTCCGGTAGCGATTGCCTCCGTGACAGTGAGCCCTCCCGGCTTGGTCACGATGAGGTCGGACATCTGCATATACTTTTCCACCTCATCGGTATAATACAGGAGCTTGGTGGGCTTTGAGGGCTTGCGCTCACGTGAATTGTGATAATTGGACCTCTGCTGCTTCATCGAAGGATAAAGCTTGCTCAGCTCATACATGGTATTGTTGAGATCGATCTTGCTAAGATACTTTTCAAAGGTCTCATAGAGCTTTTCGTTCTTACCCGTGATGGCTATTATCTGGAAATCGGCCTCGCTCTTGACGATCTTATGATAGACCTTCAAAACATCCGTGACGCCGAAAGAGCCAGCCATCAGCAATAGTGTGGGAAGCTCAGGATCAAGCTGTTCCTCCTCAAAAGCCTTTGCCCTGTCTATCTTGGTCAGGAACTTGCCGCTTATGGGTATTCCGTAGGGATAGAGCACGTCCTTGTGAATGCCCCTCTCTATCATCTGACCCACCATTTCCTCGCTTGAGAGGATATACGCATCCACTCCTTCATTAATATAGGTCTTATGCACAGCAAAATCCGTGATTATGCTCACCAGCGGGAACTGAATATTTTCCTTCACCTTCAGTGCCGCCGCCATTTCTGTTGCGAAGGAATGAGTTGTCACCACCACATCGGGCTTCAGGCTCTCTATCGCCGGAAGGAGCTTTTTACGAAGGCCGCCCAGTGCAGCCTCAAAGGATTTATTAAATGGGTTGCTCTTATCCGTACTCTTATACATCCCGCCGAACAGCTTTGGGGTCTTAGTCGCCATATACACATAGCCGTTAGTCACTGCCTTGTTGAGCATAGGGCTGACATATTGAATAGCGTCATATATCTCCACAACAGAGTCCGGATCCTTTGCCATAATATAATCTCTCAGGGCCTGAGCGGCTCTCATGTGACCGCCGCCAGTTGTTGCCGCCAGCAAAAGAACTCTCATCATACTACCTCGCTTTCTTTTCCGGATACAAATGATTATATACATATTATACAGCATACCAGACATTATTTCAATAAATTTCAATGTAAAATGATGAAATAAATAACTCCTCAATATTTGTACAGTATTTTCTCTCCACCACCTACGAGGAGCGCTGCTCCTCGACTGTGTTGCCGTTTTGGGAAAGACTATCATCCACTGGCAGCCGCGATCGGTGCAGTTTTGGCTCGTACACAAAGCGGAACGCAGTGAAGCGCACCCCGCAAATCGGGAGCGGCAGCTTGCCGCCAAAACTTTTCTGTTGTCGTCTTTCGGAACAATTATCAGCTGCGAGGGTGCATTTTCGGCTCGTACACAAAGCGAAACGCAGTGAAGCGCACCCCGCGAATTTGGGAGCGCAGGCTCTGCGCGGGGGTTGACAAATGAGGGATGAGATGGTATAGTATATAATATTGAAGGAGAATATCGTTTCCGGATAGAGGCGCGGTAATTGCGTGTAGACGGGAGTAGGCTGCCAGAGCTTGTGATCCCCGCTGAATAGCTTTGCCGCCGAAAGGCAGAGAATGGCAGACTTTGCTTTGGTCGTGGGTCGCAGGGGTCCAGGACTGTCATCACGCTTCCAGAAGGGCGTGGTGGGGAGCTATCGTTGCTGTTCTTTTTGCTGTGGAACAGGTAGCTTTTCTGACCGGTTGTTTTAACCGGTCGTTTTTTTTGGAAACACCTTCAATAGGCTTCCAGAGGGAGCCTGACTATAATACTGATAAGGAGACAGGAAAATGGAAAAAAAGTATAATGTAGGTATTATCGGTGCGACAGGCATGGTAGGACAGAGATTCGCTACACTCCTTGAAAATCATCCTTGGTTCAATGTAAAGCTCCTGGCAGCAAGCGCCCGCTCAGCAGGTAAAACATATAAAGAGGCCGCAGGCAACCGCTGGGCAATGAAAACTCCCATGCCCAAGTCAATGGAGGACATGGTCATCATGGACGCCTCAAAGGTAGAGGAGATCGCTTCTCAGGTAGATTTCGTTTTCTGCGCAGTAGACATGAAAAAGGACGAGATCCGCGCACTGGAAGAGGCTTATGCAAAGGCTGAGTGCCCCGTTGTATCTAACAACAGCGCTCATCGCTTTACCCCCGACGTTCCCATGGTAATCCCTGAGATCAACGACAATCACCTCGAGATCATCGAGGCTCAGAGAAAGCGCCTTGGCACAAAGAAAGGCTTTGTGGCTGTTAAGTCCAACTGCTCTCTCCAGAGCTATGTGCCCGCTATCCATCCCCTTATGAAGTATGGCGTCAAAAAAGTCCTTGCCTGCACATATCAGGCTATTTCAGGCGCCGGCAAGACCTTTGAGAGATGGCCTGAAATGGTCGACAACCTCATCCCCTACATCGGCGGCGAGGAAGAGAAATCCGAGCAGGAGCCTCTCAAGATCTGGGGTACTATCGAAAACGGTCAGATCGTAAAGGCTACATCTCCCAGCATCACTGCTCAGTGCCTGCGTGTGCCTGTTTCAGACGGCCACACAGCTGCAGTCTTCGTAGAGCTTGAGAATAAGCCCTCAATGGATCAGATCATCAAGGATTGGGAGACCTACAAGGGCAAGCCCCAGGAGCTGGAGCTTCCCAGCGCACCCAAGCAGTTCCTCCACTATTTCACAGAGCCTGACAGACCGCAGATCAAGTCTGAGAGAAACCTCGAAAACGGCATGGCTGTTTCTGTGGGCAGACTCAGAGAGGATACACAGTATACCATCAAGTTCGTTTGTATGTCACACAACACCCTCAGAGGTGCCGCAGGCGGTGCTGTACTTCTTGCAGAGCTGCTTTGCGCAGAAAACTATATCTGATGCGGTGACATTTCAGACGTCAGCATAATATTATAGGAAAAGAATCGTCAAGGAGGAGAATATATGGCAGACCACATTTTTACAGGCTCCGCAGTAGCTATCGTAACTCCCATGTTCAGTGACGGCAAGATAAACTACGAGGAGTATGGCAGAATCATCGATTTCCAGATCGCTAACGGCACGGATGCCATCGTTGCCTGCGGCACTACAGGCGAGAGTGCTACACTCACACCCGATGAGCACAGCCAGGTCATC
Organism: uncultured Ruminococcus sp.; assembly: GCA_902768825.1. Lineage (GTDB taxonomy): Bacteria > Bacillota > Clostridia > Oscillospirales > Acutalibacteraceae > UBA1213. Next base: position 9,635 of record CACXMR010000025.1, on the reverse strand, counting down.
AAATACACAGTGGACAGGGTCGCAAAGAGAGTCCCCGTTATCGCAGGCACAGGCAGCAATGATACTGTTTTTGCAGCGGAGCTTTCCAAGGAGGCTGAGGAGCACGGAGCAGATGCCATCCTTTCAGTCACACCCTATTACAACAAGACCTCACAGAGCGGTCTTGTCCGTCACTACAACTATATTGCAGACCGCATAAACATCCCTATGATCGTGTATAATGTTCCTTCCAGAACGGGCTGCAATATCAAGCCCGAAACCTATAAGGAGCTTTCAAAGCACCCGAATATCAAGGCTACCAAGGAAGCAAACGGCGATATTTCCGCACTTGTGAGAACAATGTCTCTCTGCGGTGACGATCTGGACGTATACAGCGGCGAGGACAGCCAGGCATTCAGCATCACAGCAATGGGCGGTCTCGGTGTCATCTCCGTGCTTGCTAACGTCTGCCCCCGTGAGACCCACGATATGATGGCTCTTGCTCTTGCAGGAGACTATAAAAAGAGCTTTGCAATGCAGAAGTACTACATCGAGCTGATCGATATGATGTTCTCTGACGTCAACCCCATCCCCGTCAAGGCAGCAATGAACCTTTTAGGCTTTGATTGCGGTCCATGCAGGATGCCCCTTGCTCCCATGAGCGAGAGCGGATATGCTGCCCTTGTAGAGTGCATGAGGAAGTACGGACTGATAAAATAAGAAAAGCGCAGCAGGATAAGCCATTGCAAATCCTGCTGCACCGCATTCCACAATCACAAAACGAGGGATGAACAAAATGACAAATATCATAATGACAGGCTGTTCAGGAAAAATGGGCTGCAGCATTATCGCCGCCGCCGACAGCAGGGATGACGTGAGGATCTGTGCAGGCGTTGATCTTGCAGAGCCTAAGAACGTTGACTTCATATATGCTCCATCCTTTAGTGAGCTTCAGTGCGAGGCCGATGTAATAGTTGACTTTTCAAACCCTGTTGTGCTGGAGTCAATGCTTGCCTACGCCGAGGAGCACAAGCTCCCTGTGGTGATCTGCACGACGGGCTACAGCGAGGAGCAGAAGAAGAGAATACACGAAGCATCAAAGAATATCCCTATTTTCTATTCGGGAAATATGTCTCTTGGCATAAACCTTATCATCGAGCTTGCAAAGAGAGCTGCTGCCGTATTCGGTGAGGGATTTGATATCGAGATAATCGAGCAGCACCACAATCAGAAGTTAGATGCCCCCAGCGGCACTGCCCTGATGATAGCTGACGCTATTTCAGAGGTCAGGACGGACGCTGAGTATGTTTATGACCGCCATTCCTACAGGAAAAAGCGTGACAAAAACGAGATCGGCATTCACTCCATCAGGGGCGGAAACATCGTGGGCGAGCACGAGGTGATCTTTGCAGGGCAGGACGAGGTATTGACCATCAGCCACAGTGCTCGTTCAAAGACAGTATTTGCTGTCGGGGCGCTTAATGCCGCAGTATTTCTCAAGGGCAAGGCTCCGGGAATGTACGATATGTCCGACCTGTTACAAAGTGTATAAATTATTTTAATGAGGTGACCTATCATGAAACCAGCAATAACCATTAGTGATGACGTGACGTTGATTATTCTGCAAAACATTCCAGCCAACATGAGCTTTGTTACTGAGGTATTTGACAATATTGCGTCCATGGATATTGATGTGGACATGATATCGTTGACGCCTCCGCAGAGCTCAATGACAAGTCTGTCGTTCACGGTAAGTGATGATGATCTTGTACAGATACTGAGCTACACCAAGAAGCTCAATCAGGGAAGCATTAAGCCTATCGTAAGCAACGGCAACTGCAAGATCACGGTCAGTGACCCGGAGATGGAGAACTGTCCCGGAGTTGCTGCGAAGGTATTTGCCATGGCGGCCCAGGCCGGAGCGGACATCAGGTTGATAACCACCAGCGAGTCACAGATCTCGCTGTTAGTCACAAAGTCCGATTCAGATGCAACTCTCACAGCTATCCAATCTGCCTTCTGACAATCGAGCGCAGAGCACCTTCCACTGCGGCTGCACTCCCGTGTTCGCATGGGCAGATAAAGCTGGATTGTAACATAACTGCTCGCAGCTCATATATGTTCCCAAACCGACAACACAAAAGTTTTGGTCAAGCTTTTTCAAAAGCTTGCGGATTCCAAAGGCAGAGCCTTTGGTGAGAGGTTTGGAGAGCAACGCTCTCCAACATATATGAAAACAAGCCTGATTCCGATAAGGAATCAGGCTTATTTGTTTTATATTCTCTCTGTCAGCTTGTGCTTATTCAGACGTTACCTCTGTGGTCTCGGAAGTCTTGCTGCTTTCCTCAGTCATGGATGACTGATCCCCGGCAGATACCTCTGAAGGCTTCGAAGAGACAGGCTTCGAGGAGCTTTCAGGCTTTACAGATGACTCTGCAGGCTTAGACGTTTCAGGCTTGGAGGTCTCCGGCTTGGAGGTCTCCGGCTTAGAAGTCTCCGGCTTAGAGGTCTCAGGCTTGGATGCCTCAGGCTTGGAAGTCTCAGGCTTGGAGGTCTCAGGCTTGGAGGTCTCAGGCTTGGATGCCTCCGGCTTAGAAGTCTCCGGCTTAGAAGTCTCCGGCTTAGAAGTCTCCGGCTTAGAGGTCTCAGGCTTAGAAGTCTCCGGCTTAGAGGTCTCAGGCTTAGAAGTCTCCGGCTTAGAGGTCTCCGGCTTAGAGGTTTCAGGCTTAGAAGTCTCCGGCTTAGAGGTTTCAGGCTTAGAGGTCTCCGGCTTAGAGGTCTCCGGCTTGGAGGTTTCAGGCTTAGAGGTCTCAGGCTTGGAGGTTTCAGGATTCTGCTCCTTATCCTTCATCTTCTTGAGATACTCTTCCGCAGTACCGTAGGGTATCGGCGCACTGCTGCCGCATCCGCCCGGAGAATAGACCGTGGGAAGCTGCTTGGTGGGATATACAACAGGGCCGAAATCTGTATCATAAGGCATGAGGCTTGTCACATAATAGTAACCATCATACTTGTAATCATAGGAACCAGAGGGCAGGTAAACACGCTTTACCTCCTTGCCGTTCTTGAAGTAAACCTGCGCAGCGGCTGCCGAGTAGGAATAGCTTCCTGCATAATCGACCCAGCCCACAGGGACTATCTCATCGTATTCCGTGGAGATCGGGCCATAGAATTCTACCATCAGCTCGTCCATGCCGTCGCTGTCTCGGTCATAAACATAAGTTGCAATGTATACGGGATATTTCAGGTCATTCCTGAACCTCATATCAAGAGAACCATAGTTTATTGTTGCGTCCAGACCTCTTTCTGCATAGGATGAAGGATATGCATGGGCGTGTCTCTCAACAGCAGTCATGCCTGCCTTCATAGCAGCGATGTAGATGGTCGTGGAAGCCTGACAGATGCCGCCGCCGTATTCGGGAACATACTGTCCTCCGACGATCGCCGTAGACTGGAGATATCCGCCAACCGTGCCGTTGGGGTAATAATGGGTATATCCGTTAGTGGTATCGCCTGTCATTCCGTTAAAGGAGAAGGTCTCGCCCGGCTGTAGCACCGTGCCGCCTGCTGCCAGCACTGCCAGCTCCATGTTGTAGTTTGAGTTATACACATTTGCGGCGGTGGTGTGGTGCGAACCGATAAGCTTTGTGTTTGCCTTCACATCCGCAAGCGTCACAGTGAACTTTGTCACCTGCTTCTTCACATCAAAGGATCCGCTCTTATCCTCACTCTTGAGTATCTCTCTGAGTTTTTTCTCAAGCTCGCTGCGGTTTACGGTCTTTCCGTCCTTGCCGTCAGCGTATGTAAACTTTTCCTTTGCATTGGGGTCAAAGCTGACCACCCTTGCATTTACAGGCTCGTCATTAAATGCAGCCTCCACCCTTTTTACAGCGGCGGCAACATAGTTTGTATCAAGCTCGCTTTCGATCTCAAACTTGCTGTATCCGTTACTGAAGATTCTCTTCAGTGAAGTGGTTTTTATCTCTCCCCTGCTGAGCTTGAAAGCTTCTGCCAAGACTTCATCAGCATTGTCCTCATAGACAAAGTCATTCTCATTCAGCTTTACGCTCTGTCCGTCACAATTCACTGTTATCGAAACGGGTGTCCTCAGCTCGTTTATCTTAGGCTCAAGAGCTGCCTTTGCCTGCTCGATGGTCTTGCCGGTCATGTCAACACCTTCGATCATGACCTTGACCTTCTTTCCAAAGGTAACATCCTCGACCTTGCTCTGTTCTGCAGGCTTTGAAGTCTTATCAGCCTCGCTGGTCTTTGTCTTTGAGGATTCCTGACCGCTGCTGGCAGGATCGCTTGACTTTTCAGGCTTTTTCACGTCAACAGATGTACCGTCGGAAGGATCCCTTGACCCAATCACAGACGGGTCGCTGCTCTGTCCCGGCACCGACTGAACCTCCTGAGTATAGCTGCTGCCTGATCCCTGGATATAAGGGAAAGAAGCATCAGGAACCGGGTCTCCATTTGCATCAGTAACAACATAGCCCGATTCCTCCGCAGAGACAACGGTGCTGTTATTGTTATTCGCATTTATCATAACCACAGCGGCGATAGCACCTACACACAGCACTGCCGCAGCGGCCACAACCGGTATCACGGGGAACTTCTTACCGCTTTTTTCATTCTGCGGCTTTTGGGTGTTAATATCTGTCATCTGCCCATCCTTGGGGGTAGTATTATTGCCGATATACTTCTTTCCCATCAGAAAGCCTCCTTTTTGTATTAAGGCGTTTCATCCACGCCATCACTCAATATCATACAACAAATATTCTGACTTGTAAAGTCGTTTATCGTCAAAAAGCTGTAAGAGATTTGTAAACAAACTCCGGAATTTTGTTGATTGTTTCCGCTCCCGGGTTTTGCCGTTCAGGGGGACTTTTGCGAAAAAGTCCCCCTGACAACCCCGAAAACGCTGTTCTCGATGTATGTCATTTAGGTAATATACTTCAATTTCCGCGTGAAGATAGGAAGTAAGAACCACAAGCAGCATAGTGGTGGTTCTTACACAGAGCTTACGAAGTGAAGCGAACCCTGCGAATATTGGAGCGGCAGCTTGCCTCCCGCCAAAAAAAGAAATCAGCCTGATCCCCACAGGAACCAGGCTGGTTTGTTGTTTATTAATTCTGTCGATTTTGTGATAATCTGTCAGATAAAAGAAGTCATCTTGCGACTATTACCGTGCCAGAGGGCTTTGACGTCTTGTCATCTGCAGCAGGAGCTGTAGCTTCCTTCTTCGCATTGGCAAGCACCTGCTCCGCTGTGCCATAGGCTATCGGCGCACTCTTGCCGCAGCCGTTGGGCGAATATACTGTCGGTATCTCACCTGTCGCATAAGCCGCAGGACCATAATCCACATCAGCGGGAATGTAATTGATAACTGTGTAGTATGTCTCGTAGTGCAGCTCGTAGGAACCTCTCGGCAGATTGACTCTGTCGACCTCCTTGCCGTCCTTGAAGTATACCTTGGCTCCCATTGCTGAGAAATTCTTTGAATCAGCGTAGGTTACCCAGCCCACCGGTACTATCTCGTCATACTCTGTGGAAAGAGGACCGTACATCTCAACCATGAGCTCCTCAAGCCCGTCATAGTCGTAGTCATACACATAGGTTGCTATGTAAACAGGAAGATCATAATTGTTCTTGAAGCGCATATCGAGGTTGCCATAGTCAATGGTAGAATCCAGTCCATAGGGAGCGTAAGATACCGTGAACATATGGGCGTGTCTCTCGATGACCTCCATATTTGCCTTCAGTGCGCAGTTGTAAATGGTCGTAGCTGCCTGACAGATACCGCCGCCAAACTCATCCCTGCTCTCACCCTGGACATAAGCCTGAGACGGAACATAGCTGCCCTCAACGCCGTTAGCATAGTGGTGAACATTGCCGTTGGTGGTGTCTCCTGTCATCTCGTTAAATGAGAATATCTCGCCGGGATTTACAACCGTACCGCTTGCAGCTCTGATAGCCAGCTTCATATTCTCGTTGGAAGCATAGACATTCCTTGCGGTGGTTTTGTGCGAAGCTATGAGCTTAGTATTTGCCTTTATTTCAGGAAGTGTTACCTTAAACTTGGTAAGATGCTTCTCAATAGAGAAGCTTCCCTTCTTCTCGGGCTGCTCAAGTATGCCCTTGATCCTGCTTGAAAGCTCATCATGATCCAGCATAAAGCCGTCTGAACCGTCAGCGTATGTAAACTTTTCTGTGGCTGTAGGATCAAAGCTTGTCACATGAGCGTCAACAGGCAGCACATCATAGAAATCAGCAGCCTTTTTGATAGCCGCATCAACAGACTCGGTGTTGATCTGCGAATCCACCCTGAAATTGGTCACGCCGTTGTCGTAGGTGTTTTCTACAGTCAGCTCATTGATCTCTCCACGGCTGTAATGATAAGCCTGGATCAGGACTGTGGAAAGGTTAGTGTCAAACTCAAAGTCATTCTGTGTCAGGGTCAGGGTCTTGCCTTCACACACTATAGCGATAGAGATAGGCTCCCTTATCTCAAGGAGCTTATCCTGCATTGCATCATAAGCCTGAGTCAGGCTCTTGCCCGAAAGATCAACTCCCTCAACGGTGACGTTTTTGCCAAAAAGAATATTCGTAGTGTCAATACCGCTGGTCTCAGGCTTTTCCTCAGATGCCTGGGAAGCATCACCATGTGCGTCAGGAGCCTTTGACACCACTGACACGTCAGCAGATGCCGGATCTCCAGGGACCTCAGTGCTGTCTGACGACACCTCGGCAGCCGTCGGTGCGGAATTCCTGTTCATCATCCATGCGGTCACACCTGCACCCGCTGCTCCACAGATCACCAGAGCAGCAGCCACAGCGACCCATGCCTTGGATTTTTTCTTCTGCCTGGGAATATTGTTCTTTTTCTGCTTCTTATCCGTCACGGCAAACACGATATCGCCGTCGTCATCGTCCTTCTCCTCAGTGTGGACTGCAGCAGTCGACCTTTGGTTCTTTTTCTTCGCAGATGTCTCAGGAGCGGCAAAGCTTGCAAACACAACGCCCTCATCCTCATCGTCTGCGTCATCATCCTTATCATCTTTTTCCTCAGTGTCAGCTTTATCCTCTGCCGTAGCATCCTCTTCAACGGAGACGGGCTTTTCCTCTTCCTTTGGCTCCACTGACTCCTGGGAGACACTGACCTCCTTATCAGCGACAGGAGCTGTGTCCTTCTCATTATCTATAACATTATCAGACTCAGCAGTTACTTTTACAGCATCTGTATCCTGAGCTGCTGCCTCAGGGCTGACCTCTGATTCGGCATTTGTCTCAGAGGCAATCTCGTTAGCCTTTACGGCCTTGAAGCTGAGTGTTTCTTCCCTTTTTTCGGTATTTCCCATCAAAAAGCCTCCATCCTTTGTAGTAAAACACAATTCAACAGAAATATACTCTTACCCATCTATAATACAACAAAACAGCTACAAAAGTAAAGCATTTTTAAGCGGTAAATCCTCCAAACTTATCCCTACTCACTCCAACGTTTTTGTTCCATTATGTCAGAGACTGCGGGGTATTGCCATAACGGGCGTGGTAATCGGTCTTTTTCCCATAAACCCCGAATTGTCCATATCTTTGTCAAAATGGTTTCTCAGATAAGCTATACCAATGATTCTGCAACAGTAGCTTCGGCAAAGACTGTTCAGACGGCAGCAGCGTTGCTAAATGACCGCCAAAAGGTTTCACCTTTGCGAGTGTGCTTTGATGGAGGAATTTTTTTTGCATTGACAGCGAAAAAAATCTTGACAATCCCGCAAAAGTATGGTATCATAATCTACGTTGCATGAGACAAATGAATATATAGGGGTATAGCTCAGTTGGTAGAGCAGCGGTCTCCAAAACCGCGTGCCGAGGGTTCAAGTCCTTCTGCCCCTGCTTTAAGAAGTCCTGAAAACGTTGAGTTTTCGGGACTTATGTTTTTTTAAAACAAGAGACTTGAACCCGTGAGGGTCTGAGCGTTAAGAAAACAGTCCGGTGGACTGTTTTTAGCTCAGAACGGTGAGCGCAGCAGCGCGAGCCATCGAAGGCGAAGCCTTCGGTCAAGTCCTTCTGCCCCTGCCATCAAAGAAACCTCTTTTGTCTGTTACGGCAAAAGAGGTTTTTTGTTGAATATTCGTGCTAAGCGCGGGAGACCGAACGGCGCTGAAACCGCGTACAATGCGCGCTCTCGTCCGGCTTGCCTAAAACGCGGGGCTTCCCGTCCGGGATACTGCGTTCATCACTCGTGCATAAGCGCTTCAAGAGCTTCGTCGCTCTTGTCTGAGATATCGTCATGGTTATAGAAGCGGGTCAGAAGAACGCCTATTGCCTTGCCCTCGCAGGTGAAAACGAAATCGTAGTAACCGGGTTCCTGCTCCTCATGATGGAGATAGAAGCTTCCCCAGCAAGCGGTGGCGGGATCTTCCGCGTCCTCGGGATAGTGAAGGTCGCAGTAGTTTGCAAAGCCGGGCATAAGGTCGGAGAAGGTGCAGGTGTTGTAATACTCCTGATCGTCTCTGTGTTTAAGCACCCATACCCTGAGACCGCTCTTTGCGTCGGTGTCGGGGTAAAACTCGACCCACTCAGACAGCGCGAAAATACAGCGGACGTCTTCAAGGGCGGGTTTTCTGTTGTTGAACTCTGTTGAACCCACCTGATTTCCCGCGATACTTACGCCGCGGAGAACCGACGGATCTCTGTCGTCAAGGCTGATAAGCTCAAGCTTTGCCGTCAGCTTTGCCGCTTCGGGGGCGGTGTCGCCGGACTGACTGCCTTCGGAGCTGTCGCCGGACTGACTGCTTTCCGAGCTTTCGCCGGACTGTGAGTTATCGACCGTTGAGTTTGCGGAAGTGCTGCTGCCCTGACTGCTGCTTTTGTTGCCGGCATTGCCGCAGGCTGTTAAGCCGGTAACCATTAAAAGTGCAAGGGCGACTGTAATTATTTTTTTCATAACGTACCTCCAGAAATATATATTTGCACAGATAATCTACTGCCTTATTTTAGCACATTTTCCGGCACTTTTTCAAGTATTATTTTCAAAGCCTGCCTGTCCGCATTGCTGCGGCGACGCTTGCACGAATCGTCGTTTCCGGCTGTCCGTCGGCGGGGCGTTTCCGGCTGTCCGGGCGGGGGCGTTTCCGATAGATTGTCCGAACCGTAAACCGAAACACCGTATTATTTTGTAGAGACTCATATTATTATCCTGAATCCGTGAAACTCAAACAGACAAAATAGCCGAAAGCAGGATAAACAGAGCATTACAATCAAAATTTTTAATATTTGATTATCACCCAATTGGTGCGTTTTGCCCGCCTGCTCGGCGGGATGTAGATTTATCCGAACCGATAGTAGGGGAAGTCCCCTGCGAGGACTTCCCCTCTTGAAAAACAGTCCACCGGACTGTTTTTCAATTCATCCCCTTTTCCGGCTTGTTGGATAGAGTGTTTCGCTCTCTGCGGAGAGCGAGTCAGGAGGGACTTTTGCGAAAAAGTCCCTCCCGACACCCACCGAAAACGAACTTTATTCTTTGGGCAGTTTCACGGATTCAGGTTATATTCAATTCCACTTTCCACTTTCCACATTCCAAATTATAAGAAAGGGTTTTCTTATGAACAAAACTAACATAAAGAACTTCGCTATATGGGCGAGGAATAAGTTAA
>CACXMR010000024.1 GCA_902768825.1 uncultured Ruminococcus sp. | reverse complement strand
ATAGTGCGTTAGATGTGGCAAAATGGTTTATTCGCAGAAATCGTATAGAAGAAGCAAAAGAAGCTGACAAATTGAGTTTGCTAAAATTGTTGAAGCTTCTGTATTATGCGGAGGGTTGCTCCCTTGCTTTAAACGATAGAAGCCTTTTTTCTGAAGATATAATAGCATGGGAACACGGCCCTGTTGTCATAGAAGTGTACAATAAGTATAAATCTGATCCTTTCAATCTCCCCTTTGATGATGAAGAAGATGATGTATCGGATAAATTTTCTGATGAGGATAATGAGTGTTTGGAACAGGTATTTCAGGTCTTTGGCGCTTATAGTGCTTGGGCATTGAGAAATAAAACACACAAGGAAGAACCTTGGCTTGAAGCAACTAATAACGGTCAATCGCTTAATCACGCTATATCCAGAGATACTATGAAGAGTTATTTTTTTAAAACCTATGTAGAGGAAAGCTGATTTATGGCAAACAAAAAAAGGCGCATTGCTGATAAGTCGAACGATACCGTCAAAAAAGGGAATGACATTGCTAAACAAGCCGCACTTGTATCATTCAACTTCAAATATCTTACAGACAATAAATCATTCAATTTTGAGTATTTCAGTAATGATATGCGAAATCGCCATGATGCGTACGAGGCACTGTGTAAAAGATTACAGGAATTATCATGTTTTGGTATAGATAAACTGATGTATATGCAAAAGACACAGGGTTGTGAGTCTATACCTTATAGCGATTTTGATGATTCCTTTAAATCTGTTTTGGACAAAATAGAAGTAGTCAGTAAAGATAGTAAGTTATGGATATTTCGATTCTCAAGCGGTAACTATAGAATAATAGCCAAGAGCAATGTACTTGACGGAAATATACTGTATATTGTTGGTTTCGACTTTGACCATTCGGCATATGATCATGGCTGAATAAGTTTTTGCCTATGGAGTAATAAAAATACATTCTCCAAGATTATTCGTTGCTTTGCCCCCTTGAAATTTCCTGACGAATAGCGTATACTATGATACAGAAGTTAATCAAGTATTGATTCGTGCATTGAAGCGTCTGTAAGTCTCGTTGAATCATACGCAAAATTACGCCATTTGTCAAAAACGAGAAATCGTCAAAACACTGATAAACAGTGGGCTTTGGGGCATCAATAAAAAAGCCCTCATCCTCCCTGTCTTTTTGGTAAGGATGAGGTCACCAGTTCGAATCTGGTTATCAGCTCCAGAAAGCACTCGAGAGATCGGGTGCTTTTTTGTTGCCTGAAAAGCCGGAAACGCTGATGTTTAATGGCGCGGAAAAAAATGTTTCAGTTCCGATTATCAATGAATGCGAATTAGGAGCGCAGGCTCTGCGCCGGCTTTCAAGATTTGAAGGTCGCATATTTTTTTCATAAGCATATCAGTGCTGTAAAAAGTTCAGACAGAAGTACAGACATCTGAAAAGTACAGACGATAGAAGCAATTATCCATCGGAGATACCGGAATTCTATGGATTTTTCAAAAAATATATGTTATAATCTAACCAATAAAGCTATAAGCTTTTGGGAGGTTATTGTAGTTGATAGATATTGAAAAGTTGAGATCGTATTTTGAGGATGATACTGTGTTTGTTACAGAACATGCAGCAGAACGGTTTCGTCAAAGAGGAATAAGAATATCCGATATCAGAAATGCTGTAAATTCTGGCGAAATAATAGAACAATACCCCGATGATTTTCCGTTCCCCAGTTGTCTTATTCTTGGAAACGACAGACACGGCAATTCTATTCATATTTGTATGAGTGATGAAGGGACAGCAAGCCGCATTATTACAGCGTACTATCCGGATTTGAATAAATGGAACGATGACTTGAAAACAAGAAAGGAGAATTCATAATGAAATGTTTGTTATGCAAGGCTGATTCAATGGAAAAAAGTAAAAGCACATACTTTGCAGAATTAAAAGATTGTTATGTTATTATTGAAAATGTTCCTTGCTTTAAGTGTAGTCAGTGCGGAGAGGTAGTATATTCAGCTTCAGTGATGGAAAAAATCGAAAACATCCTTGACACTGCACAAAAAATCGCAAGTAAAATCTTTATTATGGATTATGATAAAGCTGCATAAATGAATTTTTCCGGACTGCTTCGGCAGTCCGTTTTTATTTTCTGAGACTCGAAACACAAAGATGGATTTTTCAGTTTTTCTATGCTATAATCAATGATAGAAATACTTAATCACAGGTGAAACAAAATGAATGAAATAGAAGTATTTGATAACAACCAACAGGAAACATATCGTTCGATCAGAAACAGCGTAATAAATGCTCAGGGTAAGGTGTATTCTGCGGTAAACTCAGCAATGGTCAATGCTTATTGGGAGATCGGCGAACAGATATACAAGGCTTGCGGTGAAAATGACAGAGCCGAGTACGGTAAAAATCTGCTGAATTTTCTCTCTGACAAATTAACATCTGAATTTGGTAAAGGTTATACTGTAAGAAACCTCCGAAATATGAGACAATTCTATCTTATGTTTCCAAAACGGCACACACTGTGTGCCGAATTGAGCTGGTCGCATTACCGTGTGCTTATGCGAATTCCGGATAAAACTGCCCGTGAATTCTATACGGAGGAATGTGCAAAGTCAATGTGGAGCGTCCGGCAGCTTGAAAGACAGATACACACGATGTATTATCAACGACTGCTTGCAAGCCGTGATAAAGAAAGTGTTGCGGCTGAAATTCAGACTACCGAGCCTAAACCGGAATACGAAAAAGCAATCAAAGATCCTTGTGTAATGGAATTTCTGCAAATCAAACCTGATACTCATGTTTATGAAAGTGATATCGAGCAGGCATTGCTTGACCATTTGCAGGAATTTCTGCTTGAACTCGGACGAGGATTCTCTTTTGTTGCAAGACAGAAAAGATTTACTGTTGACGGACAGGACTTCTTTATTGATCTTGTTTTTTACAATTATATTCTGAAATGCTTTGTTCTTTTCGACCTCAAAACAGGCACACTCACACATCAGGATTTGGGACAGATGCAGATGTATGTAAATTACTACACAAGAGAATTGATGAACGAGGGAGATAAACCGCCTATTGGCATAGTCCTTTGTGCAGAAAAGAATGATGCTATTGTAAAATACACTCTGCCGGAAGATAATGACCAGATATTTGCGTCAAAATACTACACCTATCTACCGACAGAAGAAGAATTGAAAAGAGAACTTCGGCTTGATGAGTTCCGAAAGCTTGATGAATGATGGGACTTGAAGTCCCATTTAAGAAAAAATTATGCAACAGTCTGTTGCACAAATTTCATAGTACACATTGAAAACGGCTGCTCTCCTTTGACAGAGGGCAGCCTGTTTTGCGTTATGATTCTTTTTTCAATAGGTTCCGGACGGTATCGCCTGCCCTAAAGCACATCAAGAAATCTTTCATCTTCTTGTGGTTCTTCAAAAGGAGAATACTCAGTAGAAAAATCGTGTAGAGCTAAGGCAACACCGCACAAAGACCGCCTTACGGCTTAGCACCACATCTGCTTGATCTTTTTCCGTCATCTTGCACCAAAATTCCTTGAAATACGTTAGTATTCCTGCTAAATTTTAATACAATCTGACGAAAAAATCTACTGCGCATCTGCGTTACTATTTTTGTGCGGTATTGTGTTTATTCTCCCAACCAGTACCCGTTGCCCTTTATCGTACTTTTTAATGCCGTATCTGTAGCCATAAAATGTTTTTCATCTGCTGTAAGATATAATCTTATGCCTGTTCCATCTTCTGACATTTTTTCGGTTATTAGTTCATAATAATCTGAGCCATTGTAGGAATGGCTTCCTCCGTTATAATTATAGTCAGGCTTTACGGATGAATTATATTCCTTTGAAGCGTCAAGATAACTGAGATTTGTACAAAACAAAGGTGTACCATTATAATCTCCGGTTATCTCGATAAGAACATCTTTCAGTTTTGTTCCTGAAGGTACTTTTATAGTAAAGTTATATCTTCCGTCATCCATTTTATAACGGTTAGTACAGTCTATAACCGAATGATTTTCTGTGTATATAATATCCGGATCAATTTCCACAGGAATATTTTTCAGGATATTATCTGCTGTTTCCTCAATATCTCCTAAGGAATCAATTGCTTCTTCATCGGTCAATCCTGCATCGAGCTTGTCATCAATAAGTTCCGAGTAGTAATCCAGATACTCGGTTTTATCGGTCTCTGACAAGTCTGTGAGTTTTTCTGAAAGCGCATTTAAGTATTCTTCTTTCTTCATTTTTTGTTTACCTCCTTGTTGACAAAACGATATATCGTCATTATTTCGTTCCACTCATTCAAAAAAAGATTGATTCTGTCAATACCTGACTGAGTGATATGGTAGTATTTGCGTGTTCTGCCATTATATTGTACGGGTCTGACTTCCAGAAGTCCTGCTTCTCCGAGTCTGCGTAAGATAGGGTACAGAGTTGACTCTGAAACAGAAATGTATGGTTTTATTGTTTCTATAATTCTGTAGCCATAAGAGTCCTCGTTCATTATTGCTGTCAAAACACATACGTCAAGCAAACCTTTCTTTAACTGAGTTTCCAAGCTATCATCTCCTTTCACAATATACTATACCATACATAGTATATGCTGTCAATATCTTTAAAATATTTCTTTATCTGAGCAATAGGTAACTGAAAAATACTTTTCAGGACAGTCACATGGCAGTCCGGTTTCTTTGGGTACACATACGGCTGCTTTCCTATGACAGAGAACAGCCGATTTTTTATACAAAAACAGGGCATCCGTCCCACACGGATACCCTGTCTCATACTGTATTACCCATTGAAGCCAAATGCTCTGATACTCTCGGCACTTGCTGTTGTTTGTATAGACTCGGACAACACATCAACACGCAGTACATAGTCGGTGTTATTGCTGTACACTTCCTTGGGTATCTTCACACCCAGAATAAGCGGCTCTGTGGTTTCACCTTTTTTCAGAGGAGTCTTATAGAAATAAAAGCCTGTATCCCCATCGTATCTCCAATGATCACTCCAGTCGGGTGCCAGCTCATAGGTCAAAAGCACAAACGCCTTGTTCTGTGAGCTTCTGTGGCTCTGGGTATTAGCTGCGGTATCCGGTGGGTCGGCAATACCAAAATCGCTGAATTCACCAAGACCGCCGCAAAGTCTGCCCTGACTGTCATACCATTGCGGCACAAGGCAGACCTTGACATATTCATCGGTCTTCAGGTTAGTTATCTGCACCTTCTTGTCGGCCCGATAGCCGCCGTCATCCGTTTCTTCAAGAACAAGTTCATTTTTTGAAGCTTCCTGCAGGTCCCCGTCATTTTCAGCAATGGCGATCTTAGCTGAAGCCGGAACAAATTCGTTTGCCCTATACTTCATCAGCGCCGGAAGAATAGCGGCAACGGCTGCTAAATTTATGCACATAAATCCGATTATCAGAAGCATAACGACCTTGAAGCGGTCAGGCTTTTTCCTTGACATATTATTGCTGTTATCCTTTATCTGTTTTTGCATTGCCGCTCCTCCTCGTTATGGTATTATATCAAAATAGATAAACTCGGTATGTTCAATGTAATGCGATCAGTTTTCCACTCTTTTAAGAGTATTTTCCACACAGGCCGCACTGTTCAGAAAAGCAAACTCGCTCTCGACATTTGAAAAGCTTGCCATAGGACGCATTACGTTTTCATCAACATGGCTCACTGCCTTATACCGGCTCCAGATTCTTGAGCTGTGACTATAGATGTCCTCATTGTTAATGTTTTCAGAATTTGGCTTGGCGCACTTAATATTCTGCACCAATACTCCCCTATCGTTATAAACATCGAATTTTGCTATCTCCATGTGAGCATCCTCCCCGGTGCCTGTGGTTACAGTTTCAAACCGGTCAGGAGCATTTTCGGGATCTACAGCATATTCGTATACGGGCATAGTACGCTCTGCATCAAAATAGAGACCGCTCGTTTGACTGCCCGCTGTTACGGTGCGCTGTATGCGGAATTCCTCAAGGGGCGCAGGCACAGGCTCACGTCTGCTTCCGTCAATGCTGTATTTTTCTGTTGTAACGGCACCCTGAGAACCGTTTTCATAATAAAGCAGATCGCCGTTTTCGTTTCTCTGCTGAATAAACTGCTCGTGCTCCTCCAGAATGAAATAGCTTACACTGCTTTTTGCCTCATCTCCAAAGACACTGCATCCCAGAGTATTCAGTCCTGTTTTGTCGTTATGCTCACCTGCAAGAAGTATCACCGAACGCTCCAGCACTCCTTTGGTGCTGTCATAGCCAGCTTCGTGGGTCGTCATATAGTCGGCGTAGAGTCTGTTTTTGGCACCGTCAAAGGTCTCAGACCCAAAGGTATGGTCCAGGTATCCCTTGTAGAGATTTGACCCCGTACAGAAATCAAATATCGCACCTGACCACTGTGCAGTTTCGGTTATACGGTAAAAGCCCTGTTTTTTTACGACAAGGCGCTTGTGGCCCCTGTAAATGCTCGTAGGGAATTTGTATGTTTCAACGGTGTCCTTACCGTGAGCCAAAGAAGCATAGATCTTTTTATATATGCGTGTAACCATGCCGTTGCTATAGGCCGCTGACGCCCTGCTTTCGGAATAAGGAGAGTCTATGGGACAAAATACATAATCATAGGGCTGGCCGTCGGCAGTGACGCTGTATACACCTGCGTTTTCGCTGACATCCAGCTTTTCTGTACAGGCAATGTCAGTATAGAAGGTCTCACGAGGAGCGGTTCCCTTCAGGGCTTCCTCCATAGAGTCAAAGCGTTCTATTCTGAAGCGGAACCTGTGGGACTCATCCGGCACAGACCTGTGAATATTATCATCAAGATAGGCAAGCTTTTCGATATCGAAATAATAGCTCTTTTCCGGCACTCTGTTGGTAAATTCAACACCTGCAGCCTTTAACGGATTGCATTTCACCGTTACGCTGATATCATCGGTATGAACACTCCTGTCGTCATTGAAGGTCACCGGGGGATAGACTATTTCTTCATCTACCTCATGGTCCATAAGAATGTACTCGGTGTGCTGCACATCGGTGATATAAAGATGGTCCTCCAGATATAGATTAGGTGCGTTCTCACCCTCAGGATTGTTCTGGTCCTCAAAATCATTGGGGTCTGTCTCGGTAATGCGGTACTCACCGTTTGCCTCCGGAAAGCGCACAATAAAGTTATCCTTGTTGTATTTTACCCTGAAGCAGCCGTTATTGTCAGTCCGTGACTTTTCATATCCCGAAACACCGTCTTTATAGTAGTATTCCGTATTCCTTACCGGCTCATAGCTGCCGTCAACAAGCTGCTTCTCTATGCGCAGGTTATAATATGCATTGGGGTTAATGCGATTATCCGGGTCGATCACCTTTTTGGTAATAACAATGCCCTTCATCTCGCTTCTCTCGTTGATAAAAAGCTCGTAGTAGTTTTCGGACCTTGAAAGTATGTTAGGGTCGCTGACAACCGCACTCCTTGTTTTAAGAACACGAGGATTTGTACCCTGCAGGTTGTATGTAGATATATTCTTTTCCGTTACAAGATAGAAGGTATCCGCTCTCAGTCCGGTAAACATAGCCGTCTGCTCATGGCTGAGATAAAACACTCCGCCGCTTGCATAGTGTGGCTGGGCTTCAATATTATCGTCACCGCTGCGCAGATAGTAGGTATATGTTTGCAAAACAGCAGAGGTGGTCTGATAATGTTTGTTTCCGCCTTCGTCAACTTCGGGTATGCCGTTTTCATCATTCACCGTAAGAGGTATGCCGTTTTCATCGGTAATAAATTCGCAGTCGGTTGCATACTCACCGTTATACATATAAGGCCTTGAGGGATCATACGGGTCAGTAAGCAGCCTTTTTATTGTAAATTCAAAAGGCAGGTCCGTCAGTGCATCAAGACCTTCAACACGCTTTCTTACCTGAAGCACGTTGGGCACATTCGTAAATGTGGGATCCTGACGCTGATTCGGCTCGTCACCGTACTGTATGGTAATGCTTGCATAAGGCCGTCCTGTTCCCTCCTCTGAGGAAAAATACTGAAATGTCGCATTATCCTGTACCGAGTCGAGCACACTATAGCTGTCGGGAGAAAGATACTCCCGGATCTCAACCCGATCTCCGCTGTTTACGCCATAGAAAACCGCCCTTTGCTCGGCACAAAGACTAAAGGAACCGTCTGTGGTTACATATCGGTATTCATTGGCGTATTTTACCACATTCTCAGGCAGCTCCTCCTCATTTTCCGGAGAAGGAAACATCTCATTGGTTCTGAGGTCGATTATCCTGTACTGAATGCTCTCAGGTACTCTACTGTTTATAAGGAGCCTATACTCAAAAACGTCTGTTGTGCGGAACGGGTTGATATCACTGGTTGCAACGCCAAAAAACGGAACCGTCTTGCCTACCTCAAGCTCCTGTATGGGCTTATCAAAGCGGTTGGCTATCTCAAGGCTGCCGCTCTGCTTTACAGAAACAACGTCAGATACAGCATCAGTATCTTTCATATAGACATATTCGCCCGTATAGTCTGCTGCGTTTTCGGCATTCCTGCGTTCGGCGTTAAGATCACGCAGAAACTGCCAGCTCTCCCTTACACGCACAAATTTACAGTTGTCACGGCTCAGGTCTATCTCATCAAAGGCGGCTACATCACCGTCAAAAATAAGGAAACTGCCGTCAGCTGCGTTTGTATAAAATATAGATGTCTCGCTTTGATAATTGCGGAATAGGCTACGCAGTTCAGCATCGGCAGAAGAGGAATAATACTCTGCGTCCATCAGAAATTTATTATGGTATGTACCGTTTGTATAAACCGCTTTGTCATCCTCGGAAATATCGTCATTTTCATTTGAGGAGTTTTGGGAATAAACGGAATTATACGACTCATACACGATTTCTATGGTGCCGTTACCGTTTGAATAATATAGGAAATAATCATTGATATCATAGGGTGCAAGTATCAGGTCATATCTTACTCCGGCCACCGTCTTGTTGTTGGGAATACGATAATAGAGCAGAGTGCCGTATCTGCGCTGATATTTAACACTGGGCATAGCAGGACTTTCGCCGGCATTGTAAAGGTCGTCCTTGTTTTGTGCACCGTAAAGCACAAAGGCAAACTCGTCATATCTCAGGTCATTTATATCATAAATGCCATCCACCTCCGGATAGAGATCCCGCAGAGGAGTCCTGTTGCCCTTACCCTTGACATATTCCTCGTTTGAATAAATATTCTTGAATACCTTTATTCCTTCATACTTTTCGTTGCCAAAGCTCAGTGCCGGAGAATCAGCGGAACTATCGTTGCTTTCTCCGACAGCGCCAAGGCCGTAGGTGAAGGCAAGCTGAAGCGTAAACAGAACACTTAAAAGCAGACTGCCTATCCTGTATGAAAATGTCACTCTTTTTTTCATTACCTTCACCTCCGAAAATTTACCCTAAAAGGCACCGCCATAAAACACTGCCGGTCAGTCATCGGCATTGTCATTCTTTTTTCTGAGAAGCCACAGGCCTTCGGTGCCCACACCTGTGTCAGTCCTGCTATTGGAACGAGTCGGAACGGAATTGACTGAACGTGTGCCTCTGCCGGTGTATGCGGCAAGTATCTGCTCAGCCCTGCCGTTAATGTCATAGCGGGCAACATTTGCCTCGGAAATAATCTCGGTAGGGGTTTTTGTTCTCAGATCCTCTTTAAAGAGTACCGTAACACGCTTATCAGTGCCGCCGATATATACGCCGTTTTCTCCGTAGGCATTGTAATACCAGCCGTTTTCGTCCTGCTCAATCTCAAATCTTGACTTTATCAGGGCTATCTTGTCGCTCTCGGTTTTGCTTATGCTGGTAAATACAAGCGTTGTGCCTGCACCCTTATTGTTTACATAACCGATATCAGCCTTGCTGTTATAGGTTCCCGTTGATGCAAGTATCGGTCCGTCCTCGTTTGTATTATTTGCGTCTCCTACCTTTGGCGAACGCCAGATGAGCAGCAGCGGACGCTTATCAAAGTTGGTCCTCTCCATTGCGCAGTCCTCAACCACCAGATCCCCCGCATCCGGGAAAACGTAGATGGATGTGTAACGCATTCTCTCTGCCTGGTCAGAAAACGCACAGGTCTCTATCTTGTTTATTCCGTTCATAATAAGAACGTTCACTCTTGTATATGCGTCAGGGCTGTTAAACAGCTTGCTGGGTGCTCTGGTGGCACTGTAGAACTTTGACTGCAGTACACCGTTGCTATTGTTAATGCCTGAATTAATCTCGACAAGACTGAGGCGATTTACTTCATTCTCCTCGTTTATTGCCGAGAGGATGTGAGCGCCCACTCTGGTAAGAGTTGACGGCAGGTAAACATCATAGCCCACCAGTGGCTTTGCCTTGAATGCAGATGCACCTATTTCTACAACGCCTTCAGGAATGTGATATGTAGTAACATTTGAATTACCAAAGGCATTCTGGCCTATGGCGACAAGAGCTGCCTCCCTGGTCTGCTGATCCTGCTCAAAGGTGCAGCTTGTAAGGGCCGTACAATCCTCAAAGGCTCCGGCGCCGATTTTCCTCACCGTATCCGGAATAACCACACTGGTAATGTATCTGCTGCCCTTAAAAGCGTCACTGGCAATGCCTACTACCGGATGTCTTTTGAGTCTGTGGATGTCGGTAGGCTCACGGTAATAGATGTACTTGGGAATAACTATGTCTCCGCTCCAGAAGGATGCCACCTTGTCATAGGTCTCACCGGAAGAGTCAATGGTCCATATAGGCTGTGTAAGCTTCATGTCCGCATAGATAGTCCTGCCATATACATTTCTTACCTGCAGTGACTGCTGATCCTCCTGATAGATGCTGTCGTCCTTATAGGCTCTTGAGGTCATTACCGAATCATCCGCCATGTCGTTTATGCCATATTGCTGAATGATAAAGTTGTATGACCTGGCATGGCTGTCCCATATACCTCGTCTTAGAATAACCGGCTCACCCAGCTCGACGCCCGCAACTATATCCAGTGCTGTGTTGAGAGTAAAGCCTGACTGCGCTCGCTGTGCATTGTATTGTTCTGCGGCAGTTCTGTTAGGTGCAAGACCATCCTCCGGGTCCAGAATGTAGTTATTGTTGGCGTCATATACTATCTCACCGTTTTCGTCAATAACAAGGATATAGGTGCCCTTGCCGGTCTCGGTTATCTCCCAATAGGAATATAGCGGAAGCTCAAGCTCGGCGGTCTGACCGTGCTTCAGGGTGAAGCTTCCCCTTTCGTCCGTAGTAAATACTTGTGTACCGCCGTCAATGGTATAGCGTATAGCCGGTGCGTCTTTATATACACCCATGACAAGCTGCTTTACCGTAAAGGTAAATTCTGTATTCCTGTCCTCATCCGTAAGCTCACTGCCCCTGGGCTTTACCACCTTGCGGACCTCCAGCTTTTTGTCGGTCATTCTTTCGGTGGTATTTACAAGGGTATCCTGCTTGCGTCTCCATTGGTCCTTGTTTTCGAGGGAAACCTGGGAAACGTAGCTGTCAGCTTCGCCGTAGGTCTCATAGCCAATGAGATATCCCCATGACGGGTCGGAATCTGTCAGATTTTCTCTTATCTCCAGAAGCTGGGCATTGTCCGCCCGGATAAGGTTACACTCTGTCTGCTTATTAAAGTATAGCTTTGCAAAATAGGTAAGGTTATAATCGTCAGGGTGTATCCAGCCGTCAAAGGCGGTAATACTCAGTTGACCGTCTTCATCGGTAATGCCGTGCTGGGCTGTTTCCCTGTCAAAATGCTCACCTGTAGCTATCCATTTAACACCGCTCTGCCTGCCGTTGCCGCCGCCGTCAAACAGCCTCAGCACAAGATTTCCTTGTGGCTTTTCGGGAGTATCCCTGCCGCCGATACGCTTATATATCCTATAGGCGTATTGGGTAACCTTATTCTGGATTTCCACCGAGGTCTTGTCCTTGTCACCTGTCAGTTCTTCACTTCTGGTGTACTGCGCAACGGAATAAAGCTGATCCGCCACTTCATCGCAGAAATACTGCACATCTTCAGGTATTGTCTCTATAAATCTGTATTCTGCGTTATCATAGGGTATTTGCAGATAACTGCACAGACCCTTTAAATTGATGACCACATATTCGCCGCCGCAAAGAGTTATCTTACTAAGGTTGTTTACATCCTCACCGCCTACAGACACATAGCCGTCGGGAATGCTTGTGGGCGTATAATAGCCTTCTGAGCTGTTCTTTTCACGAATGCCGAATTCCAGGGTGATGTTATGATCACCGCCTTCAAGATATCCTCTTGCAAATTCGTCATAGTCGCCGGCACCGTCAGAGATATAGTCCTTTGAGGCTATCATATAACCCTCATCGCCGTTTCTGACTATTGCCGTAGTATTATCGCCCAATATCACGTTCTTCCACTGGGACCATCCATTGGGACCTGCCACAGGGTCAAGATGGATATAATCCGCATCTTCCTCCGGCCAGTCCTTTTCTCTTATCTGGAACACGTCATACTCATTGCCTATATCTTCAAAATAGGCATATATTCCGTTTCTGAGATTAAATTCCATATACTGATAGCCGTTTTCGCTTTTCAGCTCAGGCATGAAATTACTGCCCAGAGTCGTTTCCTGAAGCTCATTTATCTCCTCATCGGTAAGATAAATCTTATTTCCTCCGGATATACGATAAAAATGCAGTGCCGAAGGAGTAAACGGTGCATAGCCCGTACCATTTGACTTCAATCTGCGGATACGCACAGTGAATTTCATGTTGTCATCTATATTTCTGGCAATGATGGACTTTGTTACAGTAAGGTCTCTCAGCTTATAGACATTTTCGATGATCATATCCACCTTTGCTTCATCGGGTCTGATTGTCTCAGAATCCACTGTCTGCAGGTCACCCGAGGTCTCTGCCGGAGAGGCCGCATAAAGCTCGTTTGTGGCTATGGTAAAGGGCTTGCCCTTCAGCCTGAAGCTGTCGTCATCGGGGTCAGGCGTACTGTTGTAGTCTGTGCAGAAATGAGAGTAATAAACTCTTTGTTCCCCCCTATATTCAGTATCCTCATCACTGTATTTGTAGGTCATGGTCCTTGAAGAAGGATCAAAGTCTACAAAGGGGAACCTTGCTTCAAAAAATGCTTCCTCGTTTGCCGGTTCACTTCCGAATATCTCAGCCGGGTCAAGCACCTCGTCGAGATAATAAACATATCCTACCTCGGCATAACGGATCTTTATGGTATATCTTTGTTCGGCTCCCACATAGTTTGCTATGGGAGCAAGAACATAACCGTCATCGCTCACCGGGCCTGTCATAAGACATTTGATAAGCTTTCCCGAACCGTCACGGGTCCAGAGCTCCCATGTCATTTTTTTGCAAAGGCTGACGGGTATAGACAATATCTCGGTTTCTGGTACTGCCTTGCGCCTGAGCCTGTAAATAAACGCTGTGCTGTCAACGCTGTTTTTCTCATTGTTTTTTGGCACATGGTCAGAAGGCTCTACTATCTTGCGAAGCCAGATATCCTTGAAGCGGAAGGTGTTGTCATAATTTGCAATGTTTTCTCCTAAGACGCCCAGGGTATTCCTGTAAGGCTTGTTTTCGGATGGTATCCTTACGTTCCAGCTTCTCCTGTCCGTGTCAGGCTCACCCGTATCAGGATTTTTGGGAACAGTTTTGTATTCTCCGGCAATATCGTCCCAATACTTATCGTCCATATCCTCTCTGAAACGATAGTAGTAACGGGCAAGATAATTCTTGTCATAGGCCTCATCATAAAACTGATCGCCTTCATCGTTAAGGCTTATGCCAAAGTTAGAAAACATCATGCCGCCGTCAATGAATATTGGCAGGGCAATTATCTGATTTGCCTTCATTTTAAAGGTAATGGTCTTGCCTATTGGCTCTGTTGCGTGGTCAGCAGGCTCAGACGATATCACTATCTCCTCACGGTTATCCTGATAAGCCGCTTCCCAATATCTCCAGCCCTCGGGAGTGTCGTAGATATCAGCTTCGCTGCCGACCCTGTAGGTATAGAGATAACGGCCGTCACGGCGTGGATCCCTTGAGTATTCCTTGTCTGATACCTTGTTGCGGAAGCACTTGACCGTTGGGTCTGAGGAATCTTCTGCAAAGCCTGTAATAGGCATTATCAGCCTGTTAGAGACCGTCCAGAGCAGATAGCCGTCACCCTCCCAATCGCTGTTTTCGTTTTCCAGAAGAGGCGGTGCAAAGAATTTGTCTCTGCCGCCTGCCAGCTGAATATGACTGTCGAATATAGCCTTATCCTTTTCAAGAGAAGTTTTTAGGTTATCCCAGGCACGTTTTTCCCTGCGCTTTTCTTCTATGAGAAGGGCGTCATCCTCCATAGAAAGATCATCTATCTCGCCCTGGAGAGAATCCGATCTGGCATTGACAGACGCTTTAAGATCGTCCATTTTATCATAGTATTCACGGAATCTGACCCATGCGGCCTTTACTGTCCTGTCGTCTCCCAGCGTGAGTAATCCGTCATGGTCGGTATCGTCGCTAACGGAATAACCATCATCATTGCCGAAATATTCACCCGTAAGACGGTTAAGAGGATATTCAAACAGTTCCAGCTGGCAGTCAAATCTTTCAAAGTTTTCCTTTCTTGTAAGAGACAGATCAGCCGATGGACTATCCGGATCTGTCGGCATATCAGAAGGAACACCGCTGGTATTCTTTGCAATGTAGAGCACCGGTCTGAAGGTGTTTGTGGTGGTAACGCACTTGTCCTTGAAGTATTCCTTGGTTTTGTCGCTGTAAGGATCTTCCGGCGGATTGGGTTCTTCTATAATGTTGTTCAGGCCATCACCATAGTACCAGCCCTCAATATGCTCACCTATGGTTTTGAAAGCATACCAATAGGGCTTGCTCAGCTCGGTAACCTTGTAGTTGTCAAAATCATATTCATCCGCACCTTCGGTGGGCTTCAGCCGTGTAGAGGGAACATATTTAAACACAGCACACTCGCCGTCATGCAGAATGAACTGACCGTTTTCATCCGTTGTGTGGATAATGCCCGGCTCTACTTCATCAAGTATCTTATCAAGATGATCATAAGGCGTAAAGGTACATTTATATAGTCTGTACTGTATGTTTGCACAGGGTACATCGCCCTCAATAAAATTATTGCCGTCATAGTAGGCACTTCGCCGTGTGAGCCTGAAGGTAAATTCGATGTCATCTATAGCCTCAATGTCAGTAAACTTTGTATCAATGTGCTTTGCTATTTTCATTATCCTTCGTTCACCCAAAGTTACTACCGTTTTGTTGCCTGCCTCGTCATAATACCTATTGTCACTGGTATCTGCTACCCATATGTTCGGGTCATCCGCACTGTGGGTGACCTTATAATAGCAATAGTTGGAACGGTTAACCGTATACTTCTTGTCATAAACAATACCGCCTACCGGATCACTTTCGGGCACAACAGTAGGCGCCTTCATCACAAGCTTATATGAGAGCATCTGTCTGCCCTCAAGCACATAGGGCGTTACGCCGTCAGAATCAAAAAGCTCAACAGCCACGGCAGTAACATTTTCCTGGGGAGTTTCGCTCCAGCCCGCCTCCAGCCACTGCTGGTCTGAGGGAAGAGTAATCCCATAGCCGCTTTCCTCTGAAGGATATGTCAGAGGCACACTCGGGCTTGCTCCGTCATGGTACCACAGCTTAGGAGTAATACCGTTCATCACCAGCATAGATGTATCGGCCTCAAGGAATTTGCCCCGCCATGTGGTACTTGTGCTTTCAACTGCCTCCAGCTTGTCATAAAGCACGACACCGCTGACTGCGTTGGTGTTTTGATTTTCCACATTGATGTTGTAGGTATATTCGTCACCCTTGATAACCGCCGCTCTCTCGCTGTATAGTGCAAAGGTATCGCTGTTGGCTCTTACCTGTTTGCCTATTCCCATAGAGCTGGAACGTGCGATATCTCCAAGATCCATAGACCTTGCATAAAGTCTGTTGTAGGTGTCGATATGAGTATTGTCATTCAGGTCAAAATCCGTTTTATTGGGGTCTTGGTTACTGTTGCGGAAGGGACTGTAGATATCCTCCAAGCCGTGCAGGGAAGCCTGCGGCACCTGAACGCCGTCATCACGATAGACCTGGGAATCCTGCTTGCCAAGGGTTTCACTGTCGGTTACATACACCGCAAGATTGGGCACGTTTTTTGCCGAAGGATACCGCTCCCACGAAACATTGGCCGTAAAGCTCAGACCGCACCCGAAGAACCAGTTTCCGCCGTCTGCAAAGGCATAATCCTCTACATTTTCAGGAAGAGTAAGGGTAAAGCGCACCAGATATCTGCCGCCGTTGGCACCGCCCCAGGTGGCCCATTCCGAGCTGTCCTCACTGACTATATCAACGGAAACGCCTATCAGATCATTGCCGTTTTCATCCTTGGTTATCCAGCCTCGTTCATCAGAAATCGCCGTGTTGTCTGTAACAAAACCGGCAATGGGTTTGGTATTGCCTCCGCTGTAACCCTCAAATTCCACTCCCGGCGGAAGAAGATCATAAATATATATCTTTTTCCTGTCCTTGCCCGGAATGGGATAATCGTAGTTTGAGGTTATTGTTTCTATGTTATTCTTGTAGGTGCTGTCTATCTGATAGCCCTCAAAGCCTGCTATCTTGTATGTAAGGTGCGCCCTGCCGTGAGTCAGGTCATTGGTAAGCTGTGAGGTCTTTTCGGCACGGGCATCCTTTTCAAGCTTTGAAACATCCACATAGCCGCTCACACGCTTAATCTGCTCCTCATGTCCTTCAAGAGAAAAGGCTTCGCCGGAAATGCAGGTTTCGTCGGTCAGCTTGTCGCTGTCGGGAATATCCGGATTGGAAGCGGCCTTATCACGGTTGATAAGGTCATATTTGGAATTTATGCCGTCAATGAGAAGCTTATCCTCATGGCATTCTATATTGTCGTTATCATCCTTTGTGAGATAATACTTTCTGGCATAAAGGCCTGCATAGTTTCTCAGACGCAGCTTGAAGGTATCCACCTTTGAATCATCACTGTAAAAGGATGTATATGTGCTGTCGCCTGATTCATACAGCCTGTTGCGCAAAGAGTAGGGATGTTCGCCAAAGTCAGGGCTTGACAGCTTTGGAGAGTCCTTTTTCACCGCCGCAGTGATCTGCATACGCACAGATGACGTGTGGTCTATGGTATTGTGCTCTACCTTTATGCGGAAGGGCTGACGGGTATCCTCAAGGAAGTTAAGCATCAGCACATTTTTTCCGGCTTTGTCGTTGCCGTAATTTTCAGGATCACTAATGTAGTCATCCATAGTAATGACCGCATACTCCTCCCACAGAGTCTTGCCGCTGTCATCATATCCGTAGCTTACATATATGTGCCAGTCACGGTTTATCAATGCATTCTCATCAAGGGCAGTAGCACCATAAGAGGTCGTATCCTCCAGTACATTATATACGCTCTCGTTTACTATAATACGGGCACTTGCATAGCAGTAATCCTCCGGGCCAAGAATACATGACCCGCCATATATTCCACTGCCGCTCGACGTAACACCCGCAGGCTCGGCTGTAATAATATCATCAGCTGTCACCAGATGAACAAATGAGCTGTTGTCATAGAAATATGCAAAGGACTTTGGGTGAGTTTCACTGAAGGAGGTTGAGGTCGATCTCACGTCAAAGGTAAACATGCTGTCAAAAAGCTCAGAGTCGGTCACGTCATACATATCCAGCCAGCCTTTTTTGCTGCCTCTTGCGCTTTTGGAGACAGTAAACTTGTTTTGCACCTCCGGATCTCTTTCTATCCTGTGGTGAGAAGCCTGAGAGTCCTTTATGATACTGCTGTCCAGCCCGTCTATAGGGTCAAGCACAACGTTGGCTTCGTTTTTCACTTCTCTATAAAGCTTTTTGCTGTTGTAGCTTTTCAGGGTAGTCTGGCCGCCGCCTGCAAGATCGACCTTCAGTCTTTCAAGCTCCATATCAAGCACTTCATTGCGATAGTCATCACAGGCCTTCTTTATCTGCTGCCTGTCACGGTCATCACCGGGGTTTTTCCAGCTCTCAAGAATGTATGTTCTTATCTCCTCGGTGGTCATGCTGCTCAATATGGGCCCCAGTTCGTTTGTCTGCGGAAGGTCCTCGGTAAGCTGATCAATGAAGCCTTCCATCAGGGGGCTGATACCCGTTGCGGTGGATGAGCCAAGCTCCGTGTCAAGTATCTGCTCAATAATGGGCTTTAGCTGCGAACGGCTGACAAGTGCTCCCTTCTTTGGGTCAGCACCAAGCATTGCAAGAAGGTCATAGACCACTCCGTTATTACCGGTCATCACTGCACCGGCAGGAATATACACAAGCTTGCCGTCATTTGCCTCTTCAAGAGTATCAATACACACACCGTCCTGCTGATCCGAAACCACTCCCTCTGCAGGAAATACTCCCTTGGGATACTCGGCCACTACATAGACCTTCTTTTTATAGCTGCCGGATTCCCTTACATTATTAAGTCCCTTATTCAGTTCGTCGGCACTATAAGCAGGATCGCTGCTGCCTATATACCATTTGCCGTCACTGTTTTGCTCATAAGGAGAGATATATACTTCCTCGCCGTTAAGGGGTATATCATTGCGCTGAGTACCGGCCACGCCAACTATCCTCGCATTATACAGCACCTTACTGCCGCTGTCAGAAGCATTCGACACGATCATGCCGGTGGCGGAATCGTAATAGGTATAGGTAAGGGCACTGCCGTCGGAATAAACCGGCTGTCTGTTATAATAGCTCAGACATTCATCCAGATAAAGGGAAAACGGCTGTGTACAGTTATCTCCCGACACCTCTATCTCCCAAAGGGTATAGATATTATTTTCGAGATCAATATTTGCATTCTGCCGCTGATTCTCAGGAATAAACGAAAGCACCTGACCCTCTGTATTCAGGTCGCCCGTAACATTAGCCGTAACGGCACCTGTTTTTTTCGTGACCTTGTCAAGCTCGGCCTTTGTGTCTATTACACCCGTAACAGGTTCACTCACCTTGTGAAAATTGGTGTATGCCCAATCATATTCGGGTATCTGTGATTTTACGTTCTGATTATGCTCCCATATATTGCCTTTGTAATAATAATAGGTGGTCTCGCCGTTTGCTGTCCTTTCCTGATAAGCAGGGGCGCCGTTTTCATTGTAGTAGGTAAGAAGTTCGCATTTAACACCGTCTACTACAGCACTACTATACAGGCAATAGAAACGCTCGGTGTGGTCACTGAAGGTTTTTTTGCACAGAGTGGCCACGGTAACAGCCGTTTTCGGAGCCTCAGTTTCCAGGCACTCGACCATTTGTCCGTCATTATTCTTGTAGTATTTGTCAGACCCAAAATCCCACTTATAAGCAATCACCTCTTCACCCTGATCGTTCTTATAGCAGTAATAGAGCACTAAATTATCCATGTCCTCTTTTGCATAATAGGTTTTATCTTGGTCTGCAAAGCAAAGAATATCCTCGGTGCCCTGAGGCTGACCCGCCAGATATTCGTCCCATCTGTCTCTTATGGGAATAAGCGATTCATCAATAGCGTCCAGACCGGGACGATAGCCTGTATATACCCACATGGTCTGCTCGTGCTTATACTGAACGTCCATTTCAGGCTGTACGCTCCAGCTTGAAGCATCCTCCTGAGCCTCACCGTCCTTTACACCGTCGGCAACGTCAAATACGTTTATCTCATCATAAACCACCTCAAACCAGCTTGTTCCGGGCTTGACCTTATCATAGTTGACTATGACGTATATATCGTTGCCGTCCTCATCACGGTCAATATAGTAGCCAAACTGTGTACGGCTGCTCTTTACTATGCTGTCCGGCTCCACTATATAGAGGGGATCTGTCTGAGTATTCTTTTCAGGGTTTTCAGAATACATGGGCAGAGCAATGCCGTCCTCGTCTCTTATGGTAATAGAATTTCCCCGCCTGTCCTTGAAAAGCTCGGCAGGAAGCACCATCACTGCATTACCTGTGTCTATCTCCATCTTTGTGGTAAGCGAGACCATGTACTTTACATTGAAATCATCCGTCCGGTAAATGCGGTGAGCAGTGTCTCCGCTCCTTAATATATCCGCCGAGTAGGTGGTATCATAGTTGTCCACCTTATCGCTTTTGTCATATCCAAGGTATGCATACTCTTCCCAGTTATCATACAGAACACGGGTCCCCGATCTTTTAGGCGAAGCACTCCTTGCAGGTGACTTGGTTTTACTCAGGGCCTTCTTGGTTCCACTTACAGGCCCGGCACTCTTCTGATTGGTCAGCCTGTCTTTTATTTCCTGCATATAGCTTTCAGCCAAGGCCTTCTGATCGGCTGATATCAGCGAAGCCCTTACAAGCTCTTCGTCTACAGTAAATCCTGCAGTGGGAATAATCTCATCCACTTCCCTTGCTACGGCAGAAGTTCCCTCGTAAGAAGAATCCTGGTCTCCTGAATCATTATCTCCTATAGCCTTGACCTTTACCGAACTGGCGGCGCTGTCATCCTTGGCAGGCACAGCTGTCCCGTCATTATTTGCCGACACACGGTGTGACCCGGGGAATAATTCAGAAGCAGGATAAAGGAGTATACACACTGCAAATATCAGTGCTATTACTTTCATACAAAATGATCTTGTCTTATTTCCGCAAAACATGGGCGTCCTCCCTTCTCAGAGCCTTATGTCTGATATGTACGGATAATCGATAATTGGTTATAAAAATGAAGCGTCAGATGCCAATTACAGCCTAAGGGTCACTCCTCTGCTATACGCCTGAAGCTTTCGACGGTACAAGGCAATTTGTGTTCCTCAAACTCCCGGTAAAGAATGCCCTCTACATATACGTTTACATCAAAGCCTCTGTCAAAAACAGTAAGATAGTCCTTTTTATAAACCGGGCAGACAAGCTTCTCAAACAGCTTGGGCGTATTAGCGTCCGGAGGGAGCACTGCAAGGCTTGTATGATCTCTTGTATAGGGCATTCCCTGTGGGTCGGTGATGTATTGCCCTACACCGCCTATGGGATTATCCCCGATATAGTATAAGTAAAGGTCAAATTCCTCCGAGCCTTCATCATCGCATACTTCCACAAGAAACTGGCTGAACTGATCGCCGTTGTCGTTAGTGCTGGTGTCAGTGAAACGGAGAAGATACATATTGCCGTCTGAACCATTGACCGAAACGGAATTACCCTCTGCAATCCTGCCCGCAAGAGGCTCCACCGTAACAAACGGACGGCCATCAGCGCCTGCAAGGGAACGCAGGATAGCTATTTTTCTGGCGGTGTCATTGGCCGGAAAAAGCATATCACCGTCTGTGGGGTTCTGCGGAAGCTGATATTCGCTCTGGTCAAGTCTTACGGTCACCCTGAAACGCACAACCAATTCAAGATTTCCTACATTTACGGCATAAGGATCCTTTGGAATATGCATTCCCGGCTCCATGCGGGTAGCCATCAGCATGCCGGTGCTGTCCCAGTTGGGTTCTCTCAGCTCCAGACCCAGACTTTCAGAAAAGAAACGGTTTGTCACATGATCCTTTGAAGTAAACCAGGCAAAGGTAAATGACAAGGCAGCAAAGTAGACAAATAGTGCAAATCCCACCACCGCAACTTTTAGCCGCAGTTTGTCATCATTTTTTACACGTCTTATAAAGCTTGATACTCTATCCAACCTCGTCATCTCCCTTCCATTGGTGTATCCGTTATTCCACATCAGGAAAGATATCAATAAAGTGTGCAGAAGAAGCACCATAATATCAACCTGTTTTATTAGCACTTAATTGATTTTTTTGTATAATTATCTCCTCGAATTAATTTTATCATTTTTTATTGATTAATTCAACAAGAAAGTGAATTTTTGAACACCTTGCTTAACTCCTTGACAAAATAAAGATGATTTTTGTGTAAAACCGCCAGTAATTTACCATATTGTCATCAACTTGCCAATAAGTGAATTATTATCACATATTCTGCAAAGTCAGACCGCATCTTTCAGATAAATCTGTAAAAATTACACATTGTGTAAACTAAAACTCTATAGTATAATTATGGTACAAAATAATACTTAAAGGAGAGCTATTATGAGACCGGATCTACAGAAACTGTGCGATGATTTTATTGCTAACAGAGACACTGTTAATAAAGCGTTTCATCTTGAGTATCCACAGATATATCCTATCTGTGCAAACATTTTTCTGTCACACGGACAGCTTGCCGATGCTGATATTATAAAAAACTGCAAGGGCTATATAAAGGACCATACAAGCTTTGTCAACAATTTCAGAGGCTCCATGTATGCGCCGGCAGCGTGTTTCCTTGCCTGTATGAAAGACCCGGATGAAAAAATGAGGCAGGCCGCCGAAAACTACAAACTGCTGAAGAAGTATTTTACCACATCTGAACAGCTGGTGCTTGCTGCAATGCTGCTCACCGAACTGGGCTCCCCTGAGTCTGCACTTCACAAAACCGAGCGAGGCAAGGTCTTGTTTGATCTGATGAAAAAGGAACATATCTTTATCACCGGAGAGAAAGACTCGGTTTTTGCAGTGCTGCTGGCCTTCTCCCAAAAGAATGATCAGGCGATAATAGATGATATCAAACGCTGCTTAGACAATCTCAAGGGCATGGCCAGTAGAAGCTATATCCGCACTGTCGCTCAGATCCTTTCAATAAGCGACAGGCCCACAGATGAAAAGTGTGCCCGGTTCAGCGAAATTTTTAACAGCCTGCACAGTGCCGGGATCAAATATGGCAAGAGCTATGAGCTGAGCGTGTTGGCATCGCTTTCACTCAGCGATGTTGAGACATCACAGCTCGTCAGTGATATCGGCGAGGTAAGCGATTTCCTCAAAACCCAGAAGGGCTACGGCTTTCTGGGTTATTCCAAGCATGAACGCCTTATGCATGCGGCAATGCTGGTATCTACCTGTTACTCTCCGGCCATCGGTACCAAC
This sequence comes from uncultured Ruminococcus sp., assembly GCA_902768825.1. Classification (GTDB taxonomy): domain Bacteria; phylum Bacillota; class Clostridia; order Oscillospirales; family Acutalibacteraceae; genus UBA1213. The sequence goes on along the minus strand of CACXMR010000024.1, from coordinate 17,003 downwards.
ACGGCGGCCCTCTCCGCAACGATATCCATTATAGTTGCCGAAATGATAATGATGATGGTAATTATTGACACCATGGTATTTACCCAGATAACTACAACGAATTGATATAAGAACAGACAAACATACCTCCTGCGGCAAAACAAAAGTGACTGCCACAGGAGGTATTATAAGGTTATTAGGAAACATTGAGGACGGAAAGCTATTTATCAAAACCGAGGGTGCAGGAGAACAACTTTTCAAGACTTCATTAATTTTTTGAGGTGTTACTATGAGAAAATACGCTTATCTTAAAAAACCATTGCAGTGTAACAACAATGATTATATTTATAAGGTAATGCTGTATCAGATAAAGCCTGATGAGATTTACCTCTTTGAATATTGCAGTCAGGATGCTGTTCAATGCTCGTTTGATCTGTACTATACTGATTTGAACGATCTGTATGATGAGTGGGATGATCAGATTGACGAGAGGGGATGGATCGATATTGATGATCCATTGCCGTGTTGTCAGCACGATGCCTTCCTGCCGATTAGAGTAAAGGGACGAGACATGGGAAAGCCTGAATGGGATAAATTGGAGATTCTTAAAGATGGAGCCTGGATCAGCTACAACCCCTGATCATCTTTCTCCGGACTGCTTTGGCACGATTGTCTGAGGATAGGGACACACCGTACGGAACCTGAATAATCAATTATTCCTCAAATTAGATAGCTTTCAGTTTTCCTCTGTGATATAATAAAATTACCAACAGGAGAGGGATCAGAAATTTATAATTTCTGGAGGGAAACGTGATGAAAGAGCTTTTCATAATCGACCTGCAGGACTATGAGGAAGAATACAGTGTTTACAAGCGGCCTTCTGCAAGAGGTATAATAATAAAAAACGGCAAAATCGCTCTTGTATATAGTAAAAAAGAAAATTACTATAAATTTCCCGGCGGCGGAATAAACGAAAATGAAGATATGAGAACTGCCCTTATCAGAGAAGTCAGGGAAGAGGTGGGACTGATCGTCATCCCTGATAGCATCAGGGAATTCGGAAGTGTTATGCGGCGCCAAAAAAGCAATTACTCCCCTGACACTATTTTTGAGCAGGAAAACTTCTACTTCTTCTGTGACACCAAGGACCGATTGATCGGGCAGGAGCTTGATGATTATGAAAGGGAAGCGGAGTTTTCACTGAGATCAGTAGATATAGACGATGCGATCAAAGCTGATTTTGACTATCATAGCAATGACCTTTTTGACGAGATAATGATCAAGCGGGAAATGAAGGTTTTACAGCTTGTCAGAGAATATTTGCAAAAAGACAGGATAGAGAGGTGATGAGAAAATGAATATCAGGAAATTTCAGAACCAAGACGCAGAGGAACTTGCAGGTGTTATCGCCACAACCATGAGAACGACTAATATCAAGGATTATTCACCTGAACAAATTGAGAACACCATAAGCACTTTGACTGCCGAAAAGCTGATCGAGCGTTCCAGCTGGACAAATTTCTATGTTGTGTGTGACAATAATAAGATCGTTGGCTGTGGTGCAATCGGCCCTTACTGGGGCAAGGAGGATGAAAGCAGCCTGTTCACGATTTTTGTGCTCCCGGAATATCAGGGTAAAGGAATAGGACGAAAAATCATAGAAACCCTGGAGCAGGATGAGTACTTTTTAAGAGCAAAGCGGGTTGAGATCCCGGCGTCCATCACCGCTGTAAATTTTTACAGGAAAATGGGGTACGACTATAAAAACGGAATTGCAGAGATCGACAACGAACATATCTATCGTCTGGAGAAGTTCAGATAGAGTAAACAGCATAAAAAAATAGGACTGCCCCGGCAGTCCTTTTCTTTTTGGGTCACGCTGTGATAAAATCAGGTTCACTCTGAACGGGAACACTAATTTCTCCCCCAGTCACGCCGGACCATGGGTTTTCATATCTGAAACAGCAGCATCAGCCTGCATAGCCAATAGGAGATCACAAACAGAGACGTAAGGGACAGGCTCCAGTAGAATGCCCCGCTGAAATTCTCTTTTCTGAAAAACGAAAGAAAAAACGCTGCGTTGCTGCCCGCTGTGACCAGAAGAAACCCCAACGGGATCAGTATTACCATAGGTGTGTTACCTGCAGACAGCATAAAAAGCCACAGCACAAACAAATGGGGACTAAATATTCCGAATATGATGTTCAGAAGGGATGAGGGAATGTAGTAATACCACTTAAAAGGCTTCTTGTCAAGAATTATCTCACTGATAAAGAATGATACCGTCATCAGCAGCCCCAGTCCTGTCATTATGTACATTATTATCCTGAGAAAAGTATCCATGCTTACCTCCAAAAAACTCAGCCGTGCCCTTAACAACTAAAGACACGGCCATATAATCAGATATTTACAAAAATGTTGACTGTGCTGCCCTCGTCAAGCCATTTCAGAATGGCTTTTACTGCATCCTCAGGCATGGCTATGCTGCCCTCTGTGGGGGTATTGCCGCAGCAGATGAATATTTCGCAGGCAAGGCTGCTGTCAGGCTCAAAGGAATTATAGCTTGTGGTAAGTCCTAATTTATATGACTTATCCGAGGTTATCATGTGATCAGCCTTGGTCCAGTCTTTGTTATCGGTGCCCTCGACCCTCTGATTGTAATAGCTTGATTCGGGATCGGTCACCCAGTAGGTGTCCTCGGTTATTTTGAAAAGCTCGTATGTAGTGTCCGGCTTGTCACCTATATAGAAACCGGGGCCTGCATAGTATATTCCTCCCGGAGTAACCCTTGAGTCCCTCTCAGGCTCAAAGCCCGAACCGTTCTCTCCGATATAGGCTTCACCGGAAATAGGCTGACCATCCCCTATGATGTTCCACCATATTCCGCTGTCCGACTTTTCAAAGCAGTATACTATTGCCCTTGTAAGGGATCCTGAGCTGACTGTATCAACCATTATCAGTTTGTTGCCGTTGAGCTGGCTGTCAACATCAAAGCCGTATGCCCCCATAGCCTTTACAAGCTCCTCAGGCTGCTCGCTAAGCTCCTCGGGCTGAGCTCTCAGCTTGATCGCATCAGACTCCGTGGATGACTCGCTGCTGCTTTCATCAGAGCTTTCGGTGTTTTCGCTGCTCTCAGACTTTGATTCATCCTTTGAAGCTTCCTTTGAGCTTTCCTTTGAATTCTCGACCGGCGTCTCCTTTGATACCTCAGCGACAGAGCTTTCTGCAGGCTTCTCCTCTTTGGAGGATTCCTTTGCCCCTTGGGACTCCTCATCCTGGACTCTGTATTCACTTCCGGATACGGTCTCCGAGCTTTCCTGCTTAAAGGGGTTGAATCTGTCAAGATGGAACTGATCCGTTTTGAGGTCCACTGCCAGCACTGTCACCGCCGCAACAGAAGCTGCCAGCACCAGTGAAAAGATTACTTCCGTTATAATAAAACCGCGTTTTTTCATTTATTTTTCTCCATTCCCGATCATTATGCAAAATTCTTTTTTCGTCTCCTACTATTTCGTCAGATAATTATACTACACTATATGCTGATAATGCAGCTTTTACAGTTATCCTTTTACCCGTTTATAGACTATTATACAGCATTTTTTTCTTTTGTAAACCCATAGCATGATTTTTTCTGAATATAATAGCTTCCTCCCTACGTCTCAAGAAAAGCTCTGACATTATTTATAAATTATCTTGTAAATCAGCAAACAATATGTTAATATCATACTAAAGATAATATTATTATGGCGGCTTTATTTATTTTTCAGAAAGAAGGTGTTTTCCTTGATAAAGTTAGAAAACGTAACCAAAACCTATAACAAGACTGTCCGTGCCCTGGATGACATCAGCTTTGAGGTCAAGGGAGGGGAGATAGTTGGCTTTATAGGTCCAAACGGTTCCGGAAAGACCACCACCATGAAGCTCATCACAGGCATCATCAGAGCGGATGTAGGCAAGATCACCGTAAACGGCTTCAATGTCCGCAAGGACCCCATCAAGGCAAAGGAATCCATCGGTTATATCGCAGACAGCCCGGATATGTTTTTGCGGCTCAAGGGGACAGAGTTCCTTGATCTGATAGGTGACATTTATCATGTGCCCTCCGAAGAACGCCGTAAAAGGATCAGCGAGTTTGCAGAGAGATTTGAGCTGACCGAAGCCCTCAGTTCTCCCATGATGAGCTATTCCCACGGCATGAGGCAAAAGATAATGGTAGTGGCGGCACTCATGCACAACCCGCCGGTGTGGATTCTGGATGAGCCGATGGTAGGCCTTGACCCTAAATCCGCCTTTGAGCTGAAGCAGATGATGAGGGACCACGCCAAGGCAGGCAACACCGTATTCTTCTCCACTCATGTGCTTGAGGTGGCGGAGAAGCTCTGCGACAAGGTAATAATTATCAAAAAGGGCAACATCCTGTATGACGGTAAATTAGAGGAGCTGGAGTCCAAGAGCAAAAACAGCTCCCTTGAAGAGATTTTTTTGGAGCTGACGGAAAAATGAGTATATTTTTTAAGCTTGTAAAAGCACTTATCTCCTCAGTTGAGCCCACCAACGAGGAAAAAAAGCGCAAAAAGGTCTTTTACTATATAATGGCGATCTTTGCCGTGTTCGGGATAATGCTGCCGATGGCATTTTTCGTGGGAGTCATTATATATTCCCTCACCTCAAAGCTCATGTCCGAGGGAGCAGGCCCCAATGCAGCAGAGCTGTTTCTGCAGATCGTGTCTGTTTTTTCCTTCATATTTGGTCTGAACGTAATTTTCAGCGTGTTCTATTTTTCGGGAGATATAGAAAACCTCCTCCCCTTGCCGCTGAAACCCTTCCAGATAATCGCATCAAAGTTTACGGCAGCCCTCATCAGCGAAAGCATCATGGAATTTATCCTCATAATAGCAGTATTTGCCGGATATATCATTGCTGCAGGTCTGCCCTTTTATTCATGGATAATAGCCCTGTTTGCCATGCTGACCCTGCCTATAGTACCCCTTGCATATTGTGCGGTCATCTGTATGCTGGTGATGCTGGTGACAGGTTTCATCAAAAACAAGGATACTGTCAACAAGATTACGGGACTCCTTACCTTTGCGTTCATCCTGCTCATGATAATCGTTGTATCCACAAACGGTGGACTTGATCCCGACCATCTTGTGGCAGCTCTCTCCGATCCGGGAAATGCCCTGCTCAACACACTTAATTTCATATTCCCACATGTGCATCTTATCATGCAGGCAACCGTAGGCAATACCGCACTCAACCTGCTGCTGTATATCGGGGTAAACGTCATTGCCGTAGGGCTGTTTCTGCTCATAGCTGAGCTTATCTATCTCAGGACAGCAGCCGATGTGAGCCGCAGCTCCTCCTCCAGGCGCAAGACCCTGAGCAGCTCTCTTGCATCCCTGAAGTCCCACAGGACAAGCGTCACCTATCTCAAAAAGGAGTTTCGTATACTCTTCCGCACCCCTGCCTACTTTATGAACTGCGTACTGATAAATCTTATCTGGCCGCTTTTCCTCTATCTTATCTATGTCCTGCAGGGCAAGACCAATTTCCTCGAATCCTTCATTGACAACATCCACAACGGCAACGAGGAAACGGTGCTTATCTTCATCTTAGGAGTCTCCGCCATGTCAGTGCTTGTCACGGCTTGCAACTGCATTGCATCCTCCGCTCTCACACGTGAGGGCAAGCACTTTGCGTTTATGAAATACATCCCCTTGTCCTACATGGCGCAGATAAACATAAAGGCTCTTGTCAGCATAATCATAAGCGGCGCCGGTATGCTTGTTTTTGTCATCGCCGCAGGTATATATCTGAATCTCGGCATCAAGCTGATACTGGTCTGCTGTGTCATCAGTCTGCTGTCGGTGATATTTGCGTCATATTTTGGCATATTCATGGACTCTCTCAGTCCGAAGCTTGTGTGGGACAGCGAGCTAAACGCCCTGAGAGGCAACTACTATGTCTTTTTCAATATGGCAGCGGCAATACTCATGGAGGGTGTGATCTGTGCCGGAGCCTATCTTGCCTTCAGGTTTACACCTATTGGTTCATTGCTGCTGATAATTATTCTCATCGTCCTGCTCATGGTGCTGACCGCCCTGAGTTATCTGCTCTGCTGTACAAAGGCTGTAAAAAACATTGACCAGCTTTCTGTATAAATTCAAAATAACGATACGAGGTGTAATACTATGCCATTCATCAACACAAAAACAAACGTAAGCATTTCCAAGGAACAGGAGACTTCTCTCAAAACAGAGTTCGGCAAGGCAATTAGTCTTATCGGAAAGAGCGAAGCATGGCTCATGTTAAGCTTTGAGGGGGGCTGCAGTCTCTGGTTCAAGGGCAGTGACAGTCCTGCTGCTATCGCAGAGGTAAAGCTATACGGTTCTGCATCATCATCGGCTTACAATGCCCTCACCGGAAAGCTCACCGAGATAATTTCAAGGGTACTCGGTGTTCCTGCCGGACGAATCTATGTAAAGTATGAGGAAGTCGATCACTGGGGACTTGCCGGCTCAAACTTTTAGCCTATGGCGGCAAGCTGCCGCTCCCATGTTTGCGGGGTGCGCTGCACTGCGTTCCGCTTTGTGTACGAGCCGAAAATGCACCCTCGCGGCTGATAATTGTTTCCCAAAAACTACAACACAAAAGCTTGCAGGGTGCAGGGCCTGCGTCCCTGCACAAACTATCCTGCTGACGAAAGGAAGCAAAGAGCACCCCAATGGTACTTGTTTCAATATGCGGACGCAGTGTTGGCATCTTCCTATTTTTCCAGATCGTCACCAATCAAGTATCTTCGGCACCATTGAGCTTAACTTCCGTGTTCGGCATGGGAACGGGTGGACCCTCAACGTCATCAACACCAACTGTATTCGATTGTTCTGTCCCAATCGACTTTGTTATTATATCATGCAGATCAGGATTTGTCAAGAGAATATTTTACATATTTATATACAAATGGTATTTTAGTTGCATTTTACAACAGTTTGTATAACTTTTGTTGCATCAGATTGACACAGTCAGAGTTTTTCTGATAAAATCTTTTCAGCATAACCGATCAACAGCTAAGAGAAAGGAGCGTTTGCCATGAATGAAGATATAATAAGATCTCTCTTTGAACTGCAGGATATTCCCTACAGGGATTTCCAGAGCAAGCTTATCCCTAATGTGGACAAGGATCGTTTCATTGGGGTCAGGACCCCTCAGCTGAGAAGCCTTGCAAAGGTGCTTGCAAAAAGAAACGATATAGGAGATTTTTTGAGTGACCTCCCACACAGTTATTTTGACGAAAACCAGCTCCACGCCTTCATCATCTCAGAGATGAAGGATTTTGACAGGTGCACAGAGGAGATCGACAGGTTTCTTCCTTTTGTAGATAACTGGGCGACCTGCGACCAGATGTCTCCGAAGTGCTTACGCAAGCACAAGGCGGCTCTGCTTGAACATATCAGGAACTGGATTAGCTCACAAGAAACCTATACTGTTCGTTTTGCAATAGGAATGCTGATGGAGCATTATCTTGACGAGGATTTCAGTGAGGATTACCTTAGCATGGTAAGCGCTGTACCCTGCGAGGAATACTATGTCAGCATGATGGCGGCATGGTACTTTGCTACGGCACTTGCCAAGCAGTATGACAGCACGATCGTTTATATCAGGGATAACAAGCTGGACATAGTCACCCACAACAGGACGATCAGAAAAGCCATAGAGAGCCGCAGGATAACCCCTGAGCAAAAGGAATATCTGAGATCACTTGTCAGGAAATAATGCGCTTTGCTAAAAAACGCAAAAAAACAACCACCCTATTGGGTGGCTGCTTTTATGTGTTGGCATCTTCCTATTTTTTCCGGATCGTCACCAATCAAGTATCTTCGGCACCATTGAGCTTAACTTCCGTGTTCGGCATGGGAACGGGTGGACCCTCAACGTCATCAACACCAACTCATTATTATGTCGTCTCTCTTTACGACTCTGATATTATATCACCGTGTTAAAGTATTGTCAAGGGCTTTATGCAAAAAATATTCTGCAATTAATATACAATATGTATTATTTTGCCATGACAATGCAAAATCAGAAAAAGTATTACCATTTGTATAAAAATTACGGCACAGAACCGAAGCTCTGTGCCGCTTTTTTTATGACAGGATCATAAACCTATCAGTTTTCCTTCTTTTTCTTTGAGAGAACTACAAATGCCGCAGCTGCAGCAGAAGTGATAACTACAACAGCAAGTGCCACAGCAGATGTGCTGTCAGCTGTCTCTACATAGCCGGGATTTGAAGGATCAGGCTTTGAAGTTGACTGTGAAGGCTCCTCAGAGGGTTTCTCGGAAGGCTCCTCGGAAGGCTCCTCAGAAGGCTCTTCGGAAGGCTCTTCGGAAGGCTCCTCAGAAGGCTCTTCAGAAGGCTCTTCAGAGGGTTCCTCGGAAGGCTCCTCAGATTCCATGTCCATAACAAGGTTGGTAGCTACCATCCAGTAGTCCATCATCTCGAGGGTGCTGGTGATTTCGCTTTCCCACAGAGCTGAATCAGGATTGAGAAGTACATCAGGGTCAACATAGAAGGTGCAAAGACCGACCATGAGCTTTGCTGACTTGGCGTCAGAATCAACAGTTACAGAACAGTTGATCTGGCTGTTCTGGGTGCGGTCATATTCCTTCTCGTATCTGCCCCAGCTGAGGTCCCAGGCTCCGTCTGCACGTACCTTGAACTCATAGGTCTCACCCGGGGTAAGACCCTCAACTGTACCTATAAAGTAACCGATACCATAGGGATCTGTCAGCTCCACATCATTGCTCCAGTTGTTGAAGGAACCAACAACGCCAAAGGTGTGACCCTCAACGGGTGTGAATGCGTAAGAAATTATAGGCCAATACTCAAAAATTTCTTCGGAATCGAAATCAGGATCATGTATAGCTGAATCGGGATTATCAAGTGCAGGCTGGCACACATGGAGAGTATCTATCATGACTACGAGCCTGTCGCCTTCATTACCTACAGTAGCAGTACAGTTAGTCTGGCTGTTCTGGGTGCGGTCATACTCTTCCTCATACTCGCCCCAGCTGCGATCCCATGACTTGTCAGCACGTACCTTAAACTCATAAGTGCCGGGTGCAAGACCGTCGATAGTAGCACAATAGATTCCGGGCGTACCTATGTAATCCTCTTTCATGTACTTCATCTCTACGTCTGCGCTCCAGTCGTTGAAGCTGCCGATAACACTGAGATTGTACTTATCGTTAGGATCCTTATCCTCAGGCTCCTCGGGCTCTTCAGGCTCCTCAGGCTCTTCGGGTTCCTCAGGTGTGCCCTCAAGGTCAACCCACTTTGTGCCGTTGTAGAGCTTTTTGTCTGTATACTTCATTGTAAGACCATCCTGCATTGCGCCAGGGATCTGGTCGCCTGCGCCGTTATTGAAGATGACCATGATGTGATCGCACTCTGCAAACTGATCCGGCAGCTCATAGCTGAAGTAATCATCGCCGCAGTCTGTCATCTTTACGCCCGGCCAGGTGCTGTTTGTGATAGTGGTAGCTCCGCTCTCGTCATAAACATATACGTTTACGGTGGTCCATGCTGACTTTGTGTTGTCAAGAACAACGCCGCCTGCATTGAGAGTGGGAACGGTTCTTTCGGGGAGCTTGTAGTAGGTGTATACCATGGATACCTCGCCCTCAGGGTCAGCGTTAGGGGTTGCTGAAAGGCTGAGGATTACCTTTGAATCGCCGGGGATATCCTCGCCGATGGTAACAACATCTCCGTCCTCAAAGCTGCCGGAAGCATACATCCTGTTGTCTCCCTCAACAGTTACGCTATATTTCGCATCGTAAGACTTGACAGACTTGAGAGTGACGTTCATTGTGCCGTTAAACTCTGTATCGCTGTCCTTGTCTGCATAAACCTTGCTGACAAAATCGGAATTGTAGATAACTGCAATACCGCTCTCGCCTACTGTACCTGTGATGGTACCAGCTGTAACAACAAACTCATTGCCTGTTACCTCGTCACTGTAAACGCCCTCGGGAACAAAGCTGTTTACGTTGTCAACTGTGACCTCACCGCTGTCGCTGCCGCATACGATCACTGCGCCGCCATCCTTACGGGTTACGACTGCATTGTTGTCACATACTGCATAAGCGTCCTCAAGGCCTACCATCGCATTGTGGAAATGGTTTACAGCTGAAACCTCAGGGCTGGTGAAGTGCATTGAGCCCTTTACACCGATCCTGATGCTGTCCTTAGCGGTTGCATAGGGACGTGAGAGATAGAGAGCAGATGCGCCCTCTCTTGCTGCTACAACTGCATAGCCTCTGTCAACGACATTCTGTGAATAGCCGTTGCTGCCCTGGTTTTCGCCGTTTGAATATGTATCGTGGCTCTCGCCCCAATAAACCAGCTTATCGGTTGAAATGCCCTTCTTAGCCCAGGTGCCGTCATTCTTAGGAGCCTTGCCGGTCTTGAAGGAACGTGTTACATTATCTGAATAGCCGTTGTCGGTAACAGAAATATAATCTGTATATTCCTTCATAAGATCATTGCTGCCATCTCCGTTTACAGGGCTGTCAAGTACCTCGCCGTAATTATAAAGACCGGAAGCGGTTACCTCCTGCCAGAATTTGCTGCCCTCACTGGGAAGGGAAATGTGCTTTGCAGCATCCCAACGGATACCGTCAACACCTATTTCCTTCAGTTCATTGACATAATCTGCGACTACCTTCTGGACATATTCATCCTCAGTAGCAAGATCCTTCATGCCAAGGTCGCCGTCAGTAATCATGTGACGGTCGGCATAGCTTGTGATGGGTCCAAGGTCATGCCAGAATTTGTCGTCCTTCAGGTCCTCCTGAATGTTTTCATGGTTGTCTGCAAGGTGGTTAGCTACCACGTCAACTATTACCTTGATGCCGTAGCGGTCAGCAGCTTCGCAAAGCTCTTTGAGCTCATCAGCGGTACCCAGATCACCGTTTTCAGCTACAGAGAAGCTGAGGGGCTGATAGAGCCAATACCAGGGGCCTGTGCTGACAGAGGGCTGTACAGGTGAAGTCTGGACAGCAGAGAAGCCAGCCTTTGCTATGTCCTCAAGAGAAGCGGTGATGTCCTTATACTTCCAGTCATAGCAGTGAAGTATCACGCCATCCTGAATATTCTCTACCAGACCATAATCAGGCGATGCAGCACTTGCAGGTGCAGAGATTGCTCCCATGCCTGCAAAAGCAGTGACTGCAAGAGCAGCAGTCAGGGCAATTGAAAGCATTCTTTTACCTGTCCCACGCTTTACGGGATTTGCTTGTTTTTTCACTTCATATCACTCTCCCAAAAAAGATTTTTAATACGGCTTTTGTCCTGAAAAAATCCTCTGTTAATCGTTTTGTTTCAGCTTTCAACAGACTTGAGCTTTTATATTGAAAGTCTGCTGAGGGTTATTTTCAAAAGCCGCTATACATCTTCATATTAACACTTTCACAGTGTTTTTGCAAATAAAAAAATTCCCCTAACCCTCATATAATCATCCAAAAGGGTCAGAGAAATATTAAAACCCGCATTTTTTAAGGATATAGTACACAAATATAGCAATATCGGATTGTGAGTATTGCCTTGTTTCATTATTTTGTTAGTTATATCCTACAAATAAACCATCAATAATTTGTTAGTTTCTTTTCTTTGTATTAGGAGACACCTATGATATAATCAGTTATCATCAGATGTAAGGAGAATTGAAATGATAGGAATAATCGGAGCGATGGATTTTGAGGTTAACGGGATAATAAGTGAGATGACGGATAAAACCACTGAGGTCATCAGCAAAACGGAATATACCACCGGAACTATAGGAAATATCCGCTGTGTTGTTGCAAAATGCGGAATAGGCAAGGTCAATGCCGCCATGACAGCACAGACAATGATACTGCACTTCAAACCCGACAGGATCATAAATACGGGCATAGCAGGCAGCACCAGCCTTCACACAAATGTCGGATGGGTGGTCATTGCCGACTATGTGGTTCAGCACGACATGGACACCACCATAATCGGAGACAAGCCGGGAGAGCTGTTCCTGCCGGGTGAAAGCATTGTCAGCATACCCTGCGACGGGGATATGGTGTCAGCCCTTGAAAAGGCTTGTGATTCATCCGGCAAGACCGATCATATTACCGGCACGATAGCCACGGGAGATCAGTTTATCGGCGGAAACGAGAGAAGACTCTCACTTAACGAACGCTTTGGCGCCCTTGCCTGCGAAATGGAGGGAGGCAGCATCGGACAGGTCTGCCACATAAACGGGATCCCCTTTGCAGTCCTCAGATCTATTTCAGACAGTATGAGCAGCGAGGATGACGGCGTTGAATATTCGACCTTCAGCAGGCAGGCCGCTGAGGTTTCTATAAGCATAATAAACGAATACCTTCGCTCTCACGGCGAGGGATAAGGTAATCAGTCACCTGCTCTCGATCATTTTGATATTTTCTCTCATAAGCAGCTCTCTGGCAGCGTCCATGGGGAGCTGCTTTATTCTTACTGATTTTCTTTTTTCGGAATAGATGCTCACGTTCATAGAGCACTTGCCGCTCCTTTTTTGGAAGGGCGTGCGGGTGATCTCCGCATACTGTATCATCTCAAATGGGATATACTGCTTTTTGAGTGTCATCCTGTGAAAAGAACAAACTATAAGACATTTATCATTCAGCGATATCCTTGAATGAAAATATGCAAATATCCTGAGCATCAGCCACCATATCACAATGATCATAAAAATATAAAGCAGCAGCCTTATGGAGCTGGTCAGGAATCTTACAAAATAGGACAGAATTATCAGAGCAACGATCACAAAAATAAGAATCAGCGGAAGATAGATATATGCAAACACACTCCTGGGAGCTCTTCTCAGGACTGAATCCTCTCTGTTTGGTATGCCTGTGATCTCCGTCATACCGTTCTGCACCTTGTCGTATGAGTCAGCAGAAAACAGAAGGCTCCTGTCCCCCTTGCGCTTTCCTGCACTTTTTAGGGTAACGGTACAGCTCTTGAGCTTGAGTATCTTCATAAAAAGACTCTGATCGATGCTGACTGAGGATATGCTGCTCACCGTTGTATAGATCTCAGTCCTTGCTATAAGTCCCTTTGAGGTAACCACATAATCTCCGAGACGAAGGCTCTTAAAGCGCACATATCTCAAAAAAACATTGAGCATGGATATCGCCCAGCAAAGAAGTATGACAGCAGCTAACAATGCCGCCGCAGGTGAAATCCATGTGGCAATGATCCTCCACTGGCTGTCTATCGAGCCTCTGATTAACCTCTCGGCCGTATCTGACCCCACTATCCTGCTGATATTTGTCGTCACAGGAACTATGAAGATGATCCCGGTAACAGGGTTTGCCCAGAATGCGGACATGAGGATAATGCTGATGATCCTTGATTTGAAAACAAAGGACGGCTCCATATCGCCTTCTATCCGGCTGCGCAGCTCGTTGGCTTTTTTTCGGGTGAAGTATGCGGAAAAGTCATACTTTTTCCTGAAGCCCCCCGGAGTGTCAACAGAAATGCTCTCGGCATTGAAAAGATAGGATATTATGTTGCTATAAAACATTATGCTGCTGATCTTGTTATTGGGGATAGAATATCTCCTTTTGAGAAATATGCCGCTCCTGACGTCAAAGCTGTTTTCGCCTATCCTGCACAGCCTGTTGGTATAGTCTGAAATGAAATAAAAAAGCACCGTAAGCACATACAGGGCATTGATACCAAGGGAGCCTATCAGGGCAGGGATATCCTGAGGACGGATAAACACCTGCTGAAGTATGGTCAGGATCAGGAGGACGGCGTATATCCTGAAGTGCCTGAGAAGAGAATAGGGATGAGTACGTCTGAAACGGTCCTCATTGTCCATCCTCCTCACCTCCTCCCGGATCTTCCTCATTCAGGAAAGCGACCAGCTCATCTCCCTCCGAAAGACTTATCTGACGGACGAGAATAAATGAGCCTGCCAGCATAAGAGCAACAGTACATCTTTTGAAGCGCTTCTGCAAAAGTCCCTGTATTATAACGCAATACTGTATGGAGGAAATAGGCACGACAGCACTCCGCTTATAAAACACTCCCTTGCGGACAACTATATTATTCTTTTCAAAAGTATAGCTCAGACTCCTGCAGTACATGGGAATATAAAAGATCATAGTCACTGCATAGACGATCACGGCAGCGACTCCAAGCACTCCTGCGATCACCGGAAAAAAAGCGTCTATCAGCACGATGACCAGGGCAACAGGGATCATCAGGATAGTAAGATCAATTCTCCAGATTATTACAGCCGTGCGGGATACTCGGATTTTTGGTTTATCAAATATCTTTTTCATGGCTTTATCTCCGTTGTCACGATAAGGATATTATTACTTATAATATTTATTATAACACCAAACCTATGGTTTACGCCATACCCTGATGAAAGATAACTGAAATTTTGAAAAATAAAATTGACTATAGTGGCGTTTCATTGTAAAATATTATCGTGTAAGTGCTATTTATTATATTTACCTGCCATTTGTCAAGGCCAGGTAAAAGTCTTAAAAATCAGGGGCATTCTGCCCCCGAACCCATGATCAAAGGCTTGAGCGAAACTTTATTATTTTTCTACTTTTTATCTGATAATAGTATTACACTGAGTAAAAATATTTCAAGTGGAGATGAAGTCTATGAATGCTTCAAAGGAAGCCGCATTACTTATGTCCTCTCTTTCCATATACAGAGGTATGACCTCAGACCCGGTAGCAAAGGCTTATTATGAGCTTCTCAGCTGTGTAAACAAGCCTGTTTTTGAGTTTGCCGACGCCTGGGGTAAATTTGTTTCACTGCTGTGTGATAAAAACTGCATCGATAATTTTTCTGGATACCTTACACAGACCGCCCTCTATGATGAAAATATCTTTTCAAGAGCCGCCGCCGCAGGAAAGGAAATGGAGCTGTCCTCAAGAACAATAAACGCAATACGCCGTGATCTCTCCGCAATACAGCGCATTAGTATGCTTTCTCCTGAAAGGATACTCAATGACTACCTTTACCGTGATGAGTTAGGCAGCGTTGCAAATAATCTTCCCAGATGGAGCAGCGGCAAGCCCATCAGAGAATTTCTCCATGAGGACGAGATAATAGATAATTTAGCTGACTTCTACCGCAAAAACGGCTGCGGACTCTTTGCAAAGTATCGCGCATTTATCTGGAGGAACAAATCCATAGAGCCTGTTCCCTATCCCGACCCCATCTGCATAAGCTCTCTCAAAAGCTATGATGTCCAGAGAAAGCTGGTTGTAGACAATACGACAGCCTTCCTTGACGGGGTACAGAGCAACAACTGTCTGCTTTATGGTGACAGAGGTACGGGCAAGTCCTCAACCGTCAAGGCAATACTCAATGAGTATTATCCAAGAGGTCTGCGCATGGTAGAGATGCCCAAGGACAGGCTTTGTGATTTTCCGCTGTTAGCAGAAAAGCTTGCTGAGGTGCCGCTTAAATTCATCATATTTATTGACGATCTCTCATTCTCCAGTGAGGACAAGACCTATGCCCAGTTAAAGGCTGTGCTGGAGGGCGGTCTTGCTGTCCGTCCGGAAAACACCCTGATATATGCTACCTCAAACCGCCGTCATATAGTAAAGGAAAGCTTTGCCGACAGGACGGGAGACGATATACACATCAACGACACGATTCAGGAGTCACTTTCCCTGTCGGACAGGTTTGGTCTGGCCGTAAGCTTTACAAAGCCCTCCAAGGAGCAGTATCTTGAGATCGTTTTCGCACTTGCCAAGGAAAAAAAGCTCATGGTAGGCATTGATGAGCTGACGGAAAAAGCCGAGAGGTTCGCTATCGAAAGAGGCGGACGCTCTCCAAGATGCGCAAGACAATTTATTTCAGCACTTGAGACATCCTTCAGTCTTTAAGTAATAAAGGAGATAGCCCCCCATGAAAAGAATAATTGCCGTGATCGCTGCGGCTGTGATGATAATTACACTGTGTGCCTGCTCGACGGTTGATGAGCAGGCTTATCCTGTGACCCTTGCAAATATTACCATCACACAGCGGCCGGAAACCATAGTATGCCTGAGTGATTCCGTTGCGGATATCATGATAGCCTGCGGATATTCTGACAGGATAAGCGCACGTTCGGATGAATGCGATCAGCCCGAATTATCCGGCATTCCGGAGGTGGGACCCAAGGCTTCACCGTCCCTGAATAAAATAACCGATCTTCACCCTGATGTGGTTTTTGCGGATAAGACCCTCTCAGATGATGTATATAACAAGCTCAGGGAAAGAGGAATTACGACCCTGATAATGATGCCCGCAAATAGCTCCGACAGCCTTTCGACTCTTTATGAGAATATCTGCTCAGTAGTTGACGGAAAATCCACAGGAAAGGACAACGGCGGAAAAAAGGCTGCATCTATACTCATGACCATGAGCGACCTTCAGCGGATTATTCCAAAAAGCGACATCGTGACCACCCTGTGCTATCTTTACGATCTGGAAGGGAATGCGGCGGCTAACACTACCATGGAGGGGAAGCTGTTCTCCTATACCAACGCTGTAAATGTTTTTGCTACGGAAGGCTCCGCATCGGATTTTAAACAGAAAATCAAGCTCTCCAATCCTGATTTCATCTTCTGCGCAGTTGGTCTCAAATCAGTAATAGCCTCAGATAATACCTTTAAGGATCTCAAGGCTGTCAAAAACGGCCATGTTTTTGAAATTGATCCCCTACTGCTGAAAAGACAGGGCAACAGCATGACCGAGGTGCTTTCGTACATCATAGAGCTGATGTACCCTGAGCTTAAAATGCCCCACAAGACTGAGGATAGTCTTCCCGAAGAAAGCAAACCCGAACAAAGCAAACCCGAAGAAAGTAAACCTGAACAAAGTAAACCTGAACAAAGCAAACCCGAACAAAGCAAACCCGAACAAAGCAAACCCGAACAAAGCAAACCCGAACAAAGCAAACCCGAACAAAGCAAACCCGAACAAAGC
>CACXMR010000023.1 GCA_902768825.1 uncultured Ruminococcus sp. | reverse complement strand
CAAGATCATCACCTCCGTGACCGAAAACAAGCCTGTGCAGACCTTTACCGTAGGTATGCGTGTCAGGCACAGGATATTCGGAGACGGCTCAGTGCTTGATGTAAAGCCAATGGCAAAGGACAATCTGCTTGAGATAGCCTTCGACACCGTAGGCACAAAGAAGCTCATGTCATCATTTGCAAACCTGACAATTCTCTGACAAACGACCGAAGCAACTCAGGTGCCGCACCCTGTCCGCACCTGCCTGACATAATAAGGAGGGATCGCCGTGCCCGCTATAGTTTCGCATTTTCTGCTGGCGGAAAGAGTTCTGACCGATCTGAGTGAACTCATCCCCGAAGCCGAAATAAACCCCACTGCCTTCATCTGGGGCGCATCCGGACCGGATATTTTCTTCTGTCACCGTCTGCTGCCGCACCAGAAGCAGCGCAGTCTGCGACCCATCGGCACACGGATGCACAACACCCCGGCCGAAAGGGTGCTCAACTATCTTGTGAGCTATGCAAAGTACAAATGTGACGATATCGCCATGAGCTATGCCCTTGGCTTTGTCACTCACTACGCCTTTGATTCCCTGGCGCATCCGTTCATACTATACTCGGCTGAGGTCATGGCTCTCCAGCATCCGCACAAGCACTCCTCCGTATGCCACAACGAGATAGAAGCCACCCTCGACTCACTTCTTCTGCGGGTGGAGCGCAATAAACAGCATCATCGCCGGTGCCATGCAGGGTGCCCTGCTCTTCCTTTACGGAAAGGGCGCATACAAATCGGAGATATACACGGCTCAGAAGGACTGGCACTATAGTCTTGCAGCTCTCAGCGACAGATACGGGCTTAAATACCGCCTTATCAGTCGTGCCGAGAATCTTGTAGGGCTGCCGCCTCTGTTGTCGCCCATCTTCCGCAGGAACTATCCTGACATCTCCAACGACCCTGCCAACCTGAAGCACTCTCTTTGGTTTGACAGCGCATCAGGCAAGGAGCACAGTGAATCCTTCTTTGATCTTACCGACAAGGCCGAGGATCTGTCCATAAAGCTCATCACCCGCATCCTCTGCGGCAGCAAGCTCACGCCGGAGGACTGTCCCGCCTCTTTTTCAGGTCACCGGCAAGCTGCCGGTCCCAACTTTGCATTGTCTGAATAACTGAATTGAGACTTCACTGCTCGCGGCTGTTAATACTGCCAAAAACGAAAACAACGTTTTCGGGTGGTGTCGGGGGGACTTTTTCGCAAAAGTCCCCCTGACCAGAGTCCAGAGGCGGAGCCTTTGGTCGCTTTCCGCAGAGAGCGAAACCCAACACATAAGAAAAACAGCCTGATTCCGTGAGGAACCAGGCTAATTTTTTACATTTTATCATGCACCCTTGACAGGCTTGTACATTTTTGCCTTGCCGGCTACTACTGCTAAAGCCTTGGTGATGGCAGTGCCGATAACGAAGCAGATCACTGCCTCCAGCACAGCGTTGACGCCAGCCATAGCAAAGAACAGGGTGAATACATTGTCTGCACCGTTTTTCTCCGCAATGCCTTTGATGATATCGGTATTGTAGAAGAAAATGAAAAGAGCACTCATAAAGAACAGGGTGTTCATAAGCGGCACGGCAAGACTCGTTGCCGCATAGGAAATAAGCTTTGTTTTGTCTATACTTCTCAGCCCACGGAAGATAAGCCCGCCGAGCCAGCCCTCAAGAATACGGGGCACAAAGCACAGAAGAGCAGTGAGCCATGGATTGAGCTGGAAAAGCGCACCCGTAAGGGCACTGCCTCCGCTGACTGCCTGAATGAAGCTGGTCAGACCAAAAATTCCTCCGATAATGGCGGAATCCACCGGACGGAGCAGCACAGCCGCTATGATTACCGGCACGGTCATAAATGTTATGGACAGAACGGGCGTTTTGAGATAGCCAAGGGGTGTAAACGCCATGATGAACATTACTGCTGTCAACAGTCCCAGAAACGCCAGCCTGAATGTGGGCTTCAGCTCGGGATATACCTTTTTTCCGGACTGCATAGCCGGCTGGGCGGCCTTCTGATTTGCCTTTGCCTTTGCTTTTTCCTTGTGTTCCTTTGTCATTGCCTTCATAATTAATTACCTCCTGCTGTTTTTCTTTAAGCTGCGAAAATACAGCGAATTTTTTCCGGAGGCAGCCGGTACAGCTCACTGCCCGACATCCTCCGTGTGTGTAGAATAACCGCAATTGCGGGTATTACCTCATCTATGAACCATCTGTGCCTGAGTACCCCTCCTGAGATAGGATCTCTGGCAACAAAAAGGATCATTTATCCTCGGTGCTCTCGTCGTCAGCCGCAGCAGCTTCCACTGCTTCCGGATCTGCGTAAGCGATAGTTATGTCCTGCTCGTCCTTGTCGTCACTGTCATCAGCGGTTTTCTCTTCTCCGGACACTTCCTCAGACTTGACTCCGTCCTTTGGCACACCATACTTCATTGTGTATTCATACCTTGCACGTGCCTTCTTTATTCTGAGCTTTGAGCTCCTGATAGTCTCCAGGAGAGCGTCGTTTTCGTCACTGTTTGCCTCCTGACCCTCCAACACCGCAGCATACTGCTTGCCAAGAGCGATATATGCGCAGTCAAGGGTCTCCTGCTCACCGTCAATGATAACCTTCAGACGATTAAGATAGGCTGCCTGTCTGCTCTTATCAACTATGAAATCAACTGACTGAGTGATGGTCTCTCCGACCCTGTTGATGATATTCATTTTAAAAACCTCCCATCATATAATTAATTGTAATTGTTTTCCGGCAAGAACATTATACAATACTTTTCCGGAAATTTCTATACCAAAGACCTATAGAAATAATCACATTATGCCGCTTTTTGTAACAAAAACGTGGAAAATCCATCATTTGATCTTAACAAATGCCTGGTTCTCACCGTATTCTCCTATAGTCAGCATATACTCCGTGACCTCCTTTGGGACACGATAGGCCATCTCGGAATGGACAACGCCCTCGAAATAATATGTCTCATTGTCAAGACAGCTTGCCGAGGTGCCAAAGTAGGAGCCGTTCTCCAGCTTGATGAATTCACCGTCATCACCCGTTACAAAGGCGGGGATATCGCAGGTGATGCCGCCCTGCCCCACAGGAAAGCCGTTGAGACAGATCTCATAATCCACAAGAACATATTCCTCATTTTCGGACGGCTCAAAGTAATGGTTGAAAGCGGAGCCGTCCATGATTTTTTTTACCTCATTGTTGACGCCGCCGCTACGCCGGAAGGAAACCACCCTCACGGGCACATCCACATAGCCGCCGTTCTCAAGGCTGAGCTTTGCTGCTGTCCCCCAGTCCCCTATCTCCAGCGGCATCGTGAGGGACGAGGCTGACGCAGAGGGAGTATCCTCAGAATCTACCAGATAGGATATCCCGCTGCCGCTGGGTTTGCGGACAGTCTCCGAGCTTTCCTCGGATGAATCTCCCCCAGGGATTCCGACGTCTGAGGTCTTATTATCGTCACTATTTCCTGAGCAGGCGCCGAGAGCAAGCACCAACGCCGCTGTCAGAATCACAGATAAGCATTTTTTCAGCATAGCCTTCACTCCGGAGAATCAATAAAGCACCAGGTTTTCACCCACCAAACGACAACTGCACCTGTAGCTTTCCTGTTTGCCTGTTTCGGTATCATATATTACAAAGTATGTATTCTCGCTGCTGCCGTCTTCCTCAGTTACGGTCTTCTTAGTCACGCAGTAGCGGTTATCCATACAGGTCACCAGACTTCCCAGCTCCTCATCATAGCTGCGGTCGGCACTGCTGTTGATAAGTCCCTCTACGCACATACGCCCCTTTACGTTCCTTACGCTGAAGGCTCTGAAGGGCTTCTCCTCTATCAGGAAATAACCGTGCTTCGGCGGCTGCATATTGACCTCTACGGTAAGTGCCCCTGAGGCGATGTCATAGCTGCAGATCTTCTCGATATTTGAGCGGAACTCCTTTGCACGGAAGTAAACCTTATTGCCATCGTTGCCCATATACCTTACGAGAGCCTTGATATCTGCACTGGCAATGCACTTCCTTGCGACCGTGTCATTGCCGGACTCGATATCGTTGACCACATCCTCTGTCCTTGCGATCCAGATATTGTCACGGATATCGGCATTAATCCAGCGCTGCTCACGATAGTAATGCTCCTTTGTGTCCTCGTCGGCAAAGGGATCCAGCATTACCATATAGTGCTGTCCTGCCATATTTATCAACTCGATGTTTGACGCTCCGATGCGGGCTATGGCAGGCGCATTGACAAAATACTTCCGATTTGTCCTCACGTTATAGAGGTAGCACAGGCAGTCACAGTCCGTGACCTCCTTATACTTCCTGAACACCTCGGCGTTTTCCTCGTCTGAGGACATACAGATCAGCACATGGTCGGCATCCAGAGCCTTACACTCCCTGAAACGCCCTGTGCAGACTATCTTCCTGCGGTTGAGCTCGCCGCCGGTCCTTTTGTCCAGCTCAATGAGCCATAGGCTGTTGGAGCCGTTTTCCAGTATCAGCAGTATCGTCTTGTCAAAGGGGAAAATGTGTTCCACAAATGACGGATCGTCCAGTGAATAGTTCATTACAAGACGTTCCTTTTTCGTTTTGCGGTTGTATTCAAGGAGATAGAGCTCGCTGCGTCCGTCCTCGTTTTTTGCCTCCTCATAGTAGATGCAGGATGGATCAATATCAATAAGCTCTATATTTCTTTCAGAAAAAACATTTCTGATGTCGATGACGGTCATTGGCTTATCCTTCTTTCTCTTTTCTCTGTGTATACTGTGCCCTGCTGCATCTCGCTGTTTCTCTGTCAGAGCAATGCAGCACGGCTCAGGAATAATTTATTCAGAACGGCTTCTGCGAGCCACAGTTCAGGCAGAATTTTCCAGTATTGCCCGTAAAGCCGCATTCGCATGACCATGTTCCGCCGTCAGCCTGAGGAGCGCTCTCCTGGGCACTGACCGAAGGCTGGGAAGGAGCTGCCGCCGCTCCCATAAAGTTTGGATTGATGGCAATATTGGGGTCACGCGGTGACGGCACAAACTGATTGGCTGCGTTTCCGGGCTGTGTAGCACCGCAGTTGATGCAGAACTGATACTTGTTTCCGGTCTGGCCGCATGAGCAGGTCCATCCCTCGGCTGCCGGTGCTGCTGCCGGTGCTGCTACAGGTGTAGTCACGTCCTCTGCAGGTGCGGGTGCAGGCTCGGCTGCCGGCTCGGGCTTTACCCCGCCGCAGTTGATGCAGAATCTATTCATATTTCCGGTCTGGCCGCAGGAGCAGGTCCATCCCTCGGCTGCGGGTGCTGCTGCCGGTGCCGCTACAGGTGTAGTTACGTCCTCTGCAGGTGCGGGTGCAGGCTCGGCTGCCGGCTCGGGCTTTGTCCTGCCGCAGTTGATGCAGAATCTATTCATATTTCCGGTCTGACCGCAGGAGCAGGTCCATCCCTCGGCTGCGGGTGCTTCTGCCGGAGCTTCTGCCGGAGCTGCTACAGGTGTAGTCACGTCCTCTGCAGGTGCGGGTGCGGGCTCGGCTGCCGGTTCGGGCTTTGTCCTGCCGCAGTTAACGCAGAATCTATTGGTATTTCCGGTCTGACCGCAGGAGCAGGTCCAGCCCTCGGCTGCAGGTGCTGCTGCCGGTGCTGCTACAGGTGTAGTTACGTCCTCTGCAGGTGCGGGGGATGCAGCATAATAAGCGTTTGGCTGATCCGGCTGAGCCATATCAAATCTGTCATTATTGTTCATAACAGGCTGCTGGGGCTGTGGTGCCTGCTGTGGTGCCTGTTGGGGCTGCTGTGGCTGCTGGAAGGGTGTCTGCTGCTGTTGCTGCTGGAACTGCATAAAAGGATTGGGAGCAGCAGAGGGCACAAAAGAAGATGCCGAACTGCTTACAGAGCCGTCCTGAGCTATGTTATAATAGGGGTTGACTATCTCCTCGGCCACCTTGGGCTGCTGAGGATTCTGCGGTCCTCCGAATAATTTGTCCTTGATACCCATTTAAAATCATCTCCGTAATTTATTTATTTTCACTCACAGATTGTGAGCTGTAGGTCACTGTTCGTTCTTTTTAGCTATGTATTCACGCCTTGCTGCCTCCACCTGAGCTCTGATATCTCCGCTGAACAGCCTGATATTGGTCTGCTGCTGAAGCCCCAGGGGCACCGGCGGTGCGCTGATGGAATACCGGAAGGTGCGGGACGAGCTTTTCTGTGGAGCTGCCGCCTGTTCTGTTGTCTCAGGCTGAGCGGGTGCTTCCTGTTCTGCTGTCTCAGGCTGGGCGGGTACCTCCGGCTCTGTTTTTTCCGGCTGGGCGGGTGCTTCCTGTTCTGCTGTCTCAGGCTGGGCGGGTGCTTCCTGTTCTGCTGTCTCAGGCTGGGCGGGTACCTCCGGCTCCGCTGTCTCCGGCTGGGCGGGTACCTCCGGCTCTGTTTTTTCCGGATGGGCGGGTACCTCCGGCTCCGCTGTCTCAGTCTGGGCGGGTACTTCCGGCTCTGCTGTCTCCGGCTGGGCGGGCACCTCCGGCTCTGCTGTCTCCGGCTGGGCGGGTACCTCCGGCTCCGCTGTCTCAGGCTGGGCGGGTACCTCCGGCTCTGTAGCTGCCGGCTGTGGCTGCTGCGGCATGACCTGCTGCATTGGCTGCATTGGCATCTGGTACTGAGGCACCATTACCATCTGGTACTGCTGGGGAGCTCCATTCTGATCCTGGGGCATCCCCTGCATCGGCATCTGGTATTGTGGCACCATTACCATCTGGTACTGCTGGGGAGCTCCGTTCTGATCCTGGGGCATCCCCTGCATCGGCATCTGGTATTGAGGCACCATCACCATGGGCACAGGCATCTGATACTGCTGGGGTGCGCCATCCTTCTGATCCTGAGGCATTCCCTGCATCGGCATCTGATATTGTGGCACCATTACCATGGGCACAGGCATCTGATACTGCTGCATGCCGGGCTGCATAGGATAGGCCTGCACACCCTGGAACTGATTACCCATAACAGGTCCGGGATTCATCACATCCTTGCTCCCTATGCCCGGAAGGCTCTGCTCCTGCTCCGGACGTTTTTTCTTTCTGCGCTTTTCCGGCTGAGGACCGGCAAGACCTATCTCGTTGCTTTTTTCCTCCTGCTGACGTGCAATTTCCTCCAGCGAATAATGCCTGTCAGATATCTGCTTTTTATCAAAGGGGCCGCTGCCTGATGACGCCTGCTTCGGCGGCTGTGCGGGCTGCTGATTAACCTGCTGCTGTACCGGCTGCTGGTCAGGCTGCGGCTTTTCCGAGGGTGGTTCAGCGTTCATCCTGTTACCGCACTGGACGCAAAACTTGCAATGGTCAGGCATTTGTGCGCCGCATCGGCTGCAAATCATAAAACATCAGTCCTTTACTATGTATTTTCCGGATACGCCATTATACTCCCTTCGGGACACTATGCCGCCTTAGGCTCACATTATGCTATGGCTGCTCCGCTCATCCTTTTTTGTGACTCACCGTCAGACAATTCTACATAATAAAGTATATGTTATCTTTATCTGTTTGTCAATTTAGATAGGATAATATTTTTAAAATTTTTAACAAAAAACATTGTGTATTTTTCGGTTTTCATATATAATGAGTATGGTCTACGCCTGTAAACTCCCTTCATAAACTACTCTATCACAGGAGGAGAGTTTTTTGTGTTGCATTTTGTTGCAACGGCACGACACAAATACAAAAAGCTGACCGGAAAAAACCGCACTCAGATACAAGCTGTAATGTCGGCTTTCGGTCATTAAGGAGTAATAGTATGAATCACTACGAAGCATCTGTAAAAGCAATCAAGCAGGTACTCGCAGCTTGCGGGAAAACCGTACACGAGGAATATATCGATGAATGCATAGCCCAATGGGACAGCGCCCGCAGCACCGAACTTTTTGTCAAGGGCTTTTCCAAGGGCGGAAAGTTTGAAGGCTTTTTGATATCAAAGGAGGACGTGGAGGATGACGAGCTGCGCTTCTGGACGACACAGCTCTTCGGAGGTCTTGTCTCAATGGCAATGCAGCTTGCCCGCTTCATAAAAGCCGGCAGAGAGATGCCCATTGCCTTTATGCGGAAAAACTTTGGTCACCCTGCAGAGGTCGTCAGCGGTCTGCGATGCAAAAACTGCGGTGCTAAGGAGATCAACATGGCAGACATCGATAAATATATCACACCCTCGGCTATTTCAAGAGCCATCATAGACGGTCTTGAGTCAGACTGCCTTGATAAACACACCGGAGATATCCTCAGTCTCAGCTCAGATTACATCAACTCTGAGAGGGATGACGCCAAGATCAGGGCTCTCAACACAGGAGTCTTTATCGCAAACAACAGGACACCTTCCGTTGCCTGCCATGAATGCGGATGCAAGGAGCTTGACAGGTGTCGTTTCCTGAAAAGCCTCAAAAAGCCCGTATTTGTTGCACTGTCAGTCTGATGCGCCGGGCGCACCGGACAACACCACATAAGGAGTGTATAAAATGAAAAAAAAGCTTGCTCTTTTGATTGCCTGCATATTAGTATCCGCACTGGCTGCGGGCTGCGGCTCCTCTAAGAAAACCGAGGAAAGCTCCCCCAGCGCCTCTTCGGCTGCGTCCGACGTCAGCACCCAGGGCAGTAAGGATCAGTCATCATCCGAGTCCGGCTCGCCTGCCGAAAGCAGCAGCGAATCTGAAGGATCAACGGAGCTCACCATATCAACACCATCCGGCGTAACTATTGACGAAAGCGGCAATATCCAAATAGACATAGACGACATCAGCGACCAGAGCCTGCAGGAGGACGAAAGCCAGGCATCAGCCGAGGACTCATCACCCGACACCGAAAACAGCGGTACCCTCTCTGAGTTTCCGTCATATCAGATGATTTATCTCGCTCCGACAGGCTTCAAAGCCGATACAAAGCTCCCGGCCTGCTATTCACTGACCTCAGCCGCAGAGCTCAAGAGCTTTATCTCCGATAATACGGAAGCCTATTCTCTTGCAACCGAGCACACCAACGATGACTACATCGACAAGACCTCCTTTGTCAACGAGACAAAGGACATGAATGAGGATTATTTCAAGTCAGCGGATGTTCTGTTGGTAGTCACCTCCTACAAAAGCGGTACAGAGTGTGATCTCGGACAGGTTTCCGACAAGAACGGTGGCATTTTGGTTACCCTTAATATTGAGGAAGCCCCCTCCGCCGCAGAAGCCTCATACGTTTGCTTTATCATCCCTGCACCCAAGGGCTCATTAACCAACAAAACCATCAGCACAGAAGTAGCCACTATTTTCTATGAGGAATAAACCAAAGGCGGTGGTGTTATGTCTTTCGGAATGAAAATACTGCAGCTCCAGACCAGGGGCTTCTATACCATAGAGACTCTTTACGAGGCTATCAAGGACAAGAAATTCACTGCCGGGCAGCCCTATCTTGTAAACCACTGCTCATATAATGTAATCGTGTTTCCTCCCCAGGACCAGCGTAATCAGGTGTGGATCACTCCCGCAGCCTACGGCAACTGCAACACCTGGTATGTACAGAGGCAGAATATGGCTGGCTCTGAAAACATCATAAAAAACGCTGTCACAAGCGAGCTGACCTTTGGCATTGCCGGGATTGCCGGCAGGCTGAACCAGGCAGCGCAATACTGCGAATGGCTGGTGGATGTCACCGCCAACGAGCTGTACTACATGGGTCTATAAGCTTCGGTCAAGGGGACTTTTGCGAAGCGGCAAGCTGCCGCTCCCGTGTTCGCACTGTCTGAATGTCTGATTTCACAGTTTACCTATTGCGGTTCTTACTTTCTTCCATCATGTGAACATAGAAATATCGCATCTTAATGACTAATACCGCAAAATTGGGTGCGGCAGCTTGCCGACAGGCGAGACATGTAAGCCCCTGATATAAACGAGAAAAAGCCTGATTCCCCCGGGAATCAGGCTTGAATTTTTATTATGTCAGAGGACTTTGTCCTCCTAACCTCCTACGAGGAGCGCTGCTCCTCCACCTCGCAAGCTTTTGAAAAAGCCTGAGCAAAACTTTTAACTTGTGGCCACAAGAAGCCGCCGGTTATTTGTTGGCGCCGCAGCACTTCTTATACTTCTTGCCGCTGCCACAGGGACAAGGATCGTTTCTGCCGATCTTGGTGATCTTCTTGACAGTGCGGTTGGCTGCTGTGCCATCGCCCTCCATGTTGGTGGATGTGGGCTTGGCAACCTGCTCTCTCTGCATAAACTTTGCGGCAGCCTTGTTTATGTCGTCCTCGGAGTATTTCTTTTCACTTCCGGCCTCGTCCACCTCAGGCTCCTCAACCTCAAGCGCAGCCTCAGCCTTCAGCTCGTCCTCATCTGCCGGCTCACTGTCTGAAGTAGACACGGTCACCGGACCTGTCGATGATGCGTTTATGCTGATGCTAAAGCCCTGGTTCTCGCTCTCGGCAGCCTTTTTGGCATTCATTGCTGCGATTGCCGCTGCCCTTGCTCTGCTGCTGGCAGCTCTCTTGACCGCAAGCTCTCTCATTTCCTCCTGCTGTCTGAGTCTCTCAGCCACACGCTTCGGCACCACAAGAAGCATCTTGATAGTATCCTCTCGAATGGATCTTATCATGTCGTCGAACATATCAAAGCCTTCAAGTCTATACTCAACAACCGGATCATGCTGACCGTAGGAACGCAGACGGATGCCCTTTTTCAGCTCATCCATGGCGTCGATGTGCTCCATCCAGTAGTTGTCAACATTCTTGAGCAGATAAACTCTCTCAAGCTCTCTCATCGTGTCCTCAGGCACAAGCTTCTCATTCTCTTCATACTCTTTTGTAGCCTTTTCCGTGAGCATCTCTATGAGATAATCCTTTTCAAGAGCATCAAGCTCGTCCTTTTCATAAACGAGAGTTTCCTCGTCATCCTCAGGAATTATCCAGCCCTTGAGCGATTCCCTGAGTCCCTTGAGGTTCCACTCGTCCTTCTCCTCAAAGGGCAGATACTCGGCCACCTTCGCTGATACCGTGTCAGGAATCATCTTGATGATGGTCTCTCTCAGGTTTTCACCGTCAAGCACCTGATCACGCTGTGAGTAGATTATCTCACGCTGACGGTTCATTACGTCGTCAAAATCAAGAACGCTCTTTCTGATACTGAAGTTTCTTGCCTCAACCTTAGCCTGAGCGCTGGCGATGGTATTTGAAAGCAGCTTGCTCTCAAGAGGAGTATCCTCCTCTCCGGGGATCCTGTTCATAATAGCGGATATCCTGTCACCGGCAAAGAGCCTGAGCAGATTATCCTCCGCAGACAGATAGAAACGGCTTGCACCGGGATCGCCCTGACGTCCGGAACGTCCTCTCAGCTGGTTGTCGATACGTCTCGACTCATGGCGCTCCGTACCCATTACAAACAGACCGCCTGCCTCTCTGACCTTCTCAGCCTCAGCCTCTGTTTCCTTGTTATACTTTGCCAGCAGCTCACGGAAGGTCTCCCTTGCCTTGATGATCTCCTCATCCTCGGTCTCGGCATAACCCGTAGCCTCTTCGATCAGCTCATCGGCAAAGCCCATTCTCCTCATCTCGGCCTTTGCAAGAAACTCATCGTTACCGCCCAGCTTGATATCGGTGCCACGGCCTGCCATGTTGGTAGCAATGGTAACGGCGCCAAGCTTGCCTGCCTGAGCTATGATCTCGGCTTCCTTCTCATGCTGCTTTGCGTTGAGGACATTGTGCTTTATGCCCTTCTTCCTGAGCATATTGCTGAGCTCCTCTGACTTATCGATGGAGACAGTACCTACCAGCACAGGCTGTCCGTTCTGGTTTGCCTCCTGAATATCATTGATGAGAGCTATATACTTGCCCTGCTCTGTCTTGAAGATAGCATCCGGGAAGTCAACTCTCTGTATAGGCTTGTTGGTGGGTATCTCGATAACATCAAGATGATATATCTCAGAAAACTCCGTTTCCTCTGTCATAGCCGTACCTGTCATACCTGAAAGCTTGCGGTAAAGACGGAAGAAATTCTGGAAGGTGATGGTAGCAAGCGTCTTGCTCTCACGCTGAACGCTTACGCCCTCCTTGGCCTCGATAGCCTGATGCAGACCCTCGTTATAGCGTCTGCCGTACATCAGACGTCCGGTAAACTCGTCAACGATGATGACCTCGCCCTTTTCGTTGACAACATATTCTATATCCCTTCTCATTACGCCGCGGGCCTTGATAGCCTGATTGACGTGATGAGCTATGGTCATGTTCTCAGGGTCGGAAAGGTTCTCTATGTTAAAGAACGCCTCCGCCTTCTTTACGCCCACGGGAGTAAGGGTAGCGGTCTTTGCCTTCTCGTCAATGATATAGTCGATGCCGGCCTCTATATACTCCTCATCGTTGTCCTCTTTGGCGTCGGTCTCTGTGATCTTCAGATATTTCATGGTTCTTGCAAGCTCATCGGCTCTCTCATACAGATCCGTAGACTTGTCGCCCTGACCTGAAATGATAAGCGGAGTCCTTGCCTCATCAATGAGGATCGAGTCAACCTCGTCCACGATGGCAAAGGCATGACCTCTCTGAACCTTGTTCTCCTTATAGACCACCATGTTGTCACGCAGATAGTCAAAGCCCAGCTCGTTGTTGGTCGCATAAGTGATATCGGAATTATATGCAACCTTACGCTGTTCGTTGGTGCAGTCGTGCTGGAGTATGCCGACTGTCAGTCCGAGGAAGCGATAGATCTTGCCCATCCACTCAGCGTCACGTCTTGCAAGGTATTCGTTGACAGTAACCACATGAACGCCGTCGCCAGCCAGGGCATTAAGATATGCAGGAAGGGTAGCTACGAGGGTCTTACCTTCACCTGTCTTCATCTCGCTGATGCGTCCTCTGTGAAGGATGATACCGCCGATGACCTGCACACGGAAGTGCTTCATGCCCAGCACACGCCAGGATGCCTCACGGCAGACAGCAAAAGCCTCAGGCAATATCTGATCCAGTATCTGATCCTTTTTGTCATTGGTAATGCCCTCTTCCTTAAACATTTCCTGGAAGCGGGCAGTCTCAGCTCTCAGCTCATCATCGGAGAATTTCTGATATTTTTCTTCAAGCTCAAATACCTTATCAACCAAAGGCTGTATTTTTTTAAGTTCTTTACGGCTGTTACGTCCGTTAAACCACGTTTTGAAGCCCATTTGATTCACCTCATACTTCTTTCTAAAGGAATACCCATCAATTATAACACACTTTATCCTGTAAATCAACAGAATAAATGGGATTTTACAGGGTTTTTAGGCACTCTGCAGTTCTTTGGACAATGCATCTTTTTGGTGGTATGATGAGGTATGATGAAAAAAACTCTCCTGCGCTATAGGAAAAACCGAAAAATTGTGTTATAATAGCTTTATCATATATGAAAAGGCGGTGTTCATGATGAAACGATTGGACAACGAAGAGAGCAGAAGGATAAACTATTCAGGTGAGATCGCCGAGCTGGAAAATTACTACCAGCGTCAGTTTGATTTGATAAAAAAGGGCAATACGGATCTTGTTACTCTTGAGCTTGTCATGCTGGGCAAGGCTCTTGACTTTGTGCACTACGCAAAGAAGAAGCTGGGTATTTCCCTTGACACCTCAAACAGATCGGTATCCGCACTGGAGGAGGTGCTTGACGCCCTTGAAAGAGGAGTCGTGCAGGACAATCTCTTTTCTGCGGAAAGCGGAAGCATTGCCGAGAGCATCAGCGCATATCTGGGCATACTCATAATAGCGAATATCGGAGGCAAGTGGGAGGACACCGAAGAAGGTGCTGCCGTCAACGTCAATGACCGGCCCGCCTTTGTGAGCAAATTTATCGAGAAACGTCTGCTGGGGCTGTCTCAGCTTGACGTGGTGACATATTTTGAATCGGTGAGCCTTGCCGGATAACAGGCATAAAGACAATCACATTTTTCGGAGGTTAATAAAATGGCAAATTTCAGAGCGGACAGAACGTCCGAGGATATACAGAGGGAGCTTATGGCTATCCTCAGAGAAATGAAGGATCCAAGACTGCACAACGGGATAATCAGCGTCGTCAGATGCGAAACTGCCCATGACCTTTCCTACAGCAAGGTATTCATCAGCTCTATGAACGGCCTTGACGTGGCTAAGGAAGCAGTCAAGGCACTTAAAAACGCTCAGGGCTTCATACGCCACGAGCTTGGAGTAAGACTCAGACTGAGATATGCTCCTGTCCTGGCCTTTGAGGCTACGGACTCCATTGAATACAGCGCAAACATTTCGAGGATACTGAATGACATCCAGTATACACAGACAGAGGACGAAGCTTCAGAGGACGAGTCCGGGGACGGTGAGGATTGAGCATGGAAAGCATTACTCTTGAAAAAGCAGCCTCGCTGCTGTCAGAAAAGGATAATATTCTTATACTGATGCACAGATCACCTGACGGAGACACCATTGGCTGCGGCTATGCCCTGTGCCTTGCACTGCGCAGCATGGGCAAAAAGGCTCAGGCCGTGTGCTCTGACCCCATACCCGCAAAATACTCCTATATCACAGATCACGTCGATGAGCAGAGCTTTGACCCGGAATATATCGTATCCGTAGACATAGCGGCACCTCAACTCTTTGGCGAAGGACTCAGCGGATACGTTGACCGGGTTGACCTATGCATCGACCATCACGGTTCAAACTCAGGCTTTGCAAAATACGGCTTTGTTGACCCGTCAGCCGCCGCCTGTGCGCAGATAATCGCAAGACTCATTGACCTGATGGGCGTTGAAACAAGCAGCGTCATCGCCGATGCTATTTTTACCGGCGTTTCCACTGACACCGGCTGCTTCAAATTCTCAAACACCACCGCCGAGACCTACCGTATCGCTGCGGATATGATCGACAGGGGCGCTCAGGGCTTTATGATAAGCAGGCTCATGTTCGATACCAAATCCAGATCGCAGCTTGAGCTTGAAAAGCTTGCCCTTGATACCCTTGAGTATCGCTGCGACGGGAAAATCGCCATCATCACCCTTACCACGGAAATGATGACTGCCACCGGCGCTGACGACAGCGAAACGGAGTATATCACATCTCTTCCCAGACAGATAGAAGGCGTCTTGGTGGGTATTACCATCAAGCAAAAGTCACCGGAGCTTTGCAGGATTTCCGTAAGGGCAGCGGTAGGCACCGATGCCTCAGCTATCTGCTCCGTATTTGGCGGCGGCGGACACAAGGGCGCTGCCGGCTGTTCCATAGAGGCCTCTCCCGATGAAGCAAAGGAAAGGATAGCCGCAGCTGCTGCGGAAGTAATCGGTAAGTGATATGAACGGTATTTTATTGATAGACAAGCCAAAGGATCACACCTCCTTTGATGTGGTAGCGATCGTCAGGGGCTGTCTCCGTGAAAAAAAGACCGGACACACAGGCACCCTTGACCCTATGGCAACGGGGGTGCTTCCGATATTGCTGGGCAGTGCCACAAAGGCTCAGGCCCTCCTCCCGGACACAGACAAGGAGTATGAAGCCTCCTTCCGGCTGGGGCTGACCACCGACACCCTGGACATTACCGGCAATATCCTGAGCAAATGCGAAGCACACGCCGACGCAGGACAGATAGAGGCTCTGCTGCCCCACTTCCGGGGAGATATCATGCAGCTCCCTCCCATGTATTCGGCTGTCTCAAAAAACGGAGTGCGGCTTTATGAGCTTGCAAGAAAGGGTATCGAAGCCGAGCGTGAGGCCCGCCCCGTGCACATCGGTCTGCTAAAGCTTATGAGCTTTGACGAAGAAACACAATGCGGCACGCTCAGGATAAGCTGCTCTAAGGGAACATATATCCGGAGCCTATGTGATGACATAGGCAAGGAGCTGGGCTGCGGCTGTGTTATGACAGACCTGCGCCGCACCAGAGCCTGCGGCTTTGACATAAGCGAAGCTACACCTCTTTGTGAGATACGCAGGCTTGCAAAGGAGGACCCTGCAGCACTCCTTGAGCTGATACGTCCGGTGGAAAGCATCTTTTCTGAATACAGAGCAGTTTCTGTCAGCGATGGTCAGGCCTTCCGCTTCAAAAACGGCGGATCACTTACTCTTGACAGGATAAAAGCTCCTGCACAGCTGCGTGACGGAGAGCTTATCCGCATCAGAGGTCGGGAAAACGCTTTTTTAGGTCTTGCCTGTGCCGACCTCGAAAAGGGTGAACTGAAATTCAAGAAGCTCTTTGAAATATGAAAACCCTAATATTACGGTGAATTGAAATGGAAATAATAAAACAGCTTGTGCCCTCAAAGGAAGCCACATCCACCGCTCTCGGCTTCTTTGACGGAGTACACAGAGGGCACAGGGCAGTCATTACAGAAGCGGTGGAATATGCCCGCAGTCACGGACTCGTCCCTGCGGTGTTCACATTGATGCAGAGTCCGAGGACGGTGCTGCTTGGTGAAGAACCAAGAGCCATCGTCACTACAGAGGAAAAGCTCAGCCTGATCGAAGCCCTTGGTGTTGAGAGGGTATATCTCATAGATTTTACCACAATAAGGACGATAACTGCCGAAAGGTTTGTTTCCGATATACTCATAGGCTGCTTCAACGCAAAACACACGGGCTGCGGCTTTAACTATCACTTTGGCAACGGCGCAAAGGGCACCGGAGAAACCCTTTCCCTTCTCGCAAAAAAGCACGGCATTACCGAGACGACTCAGTCCAGGCTTTGCTATAACGGCGAACCGATCAGCTCTACCCGCATCAGGAAATGTATCGCAGATGGAGATATCCACGGTGCAAATGCTATGCTGGGCAGGAAATATGGGTTTTGTCTGCCGGTCATCCACGGCAGACAGCTTGGACGCACTCTCGGCTTTCCTACCATAAACCAGCAGATGCCGGAGGGGCTTGTGAAGCCTCTGTTCGGAGTCTATGCGTCCAGCGTCAACATAGACGGCGTAACCTATAGAGGAGTTACAAACATCGGCATAAAGCCCACCATAGGCTCCGATTCTGTGACCATCGAAACATGGATGCCGGAGTATAACGGTGGGGAGCTTTACGACAGGGTGATGGACCTGCGGCTGCACAGCTTTGTGCGACCCGAAAAAAAATTCTCCGGTCTTGAGGAGCTTCGCAGCGCTGTTCTGCGGGATGCTCAGCTTGTGCTTTCCCTTGATGACAAGGATTTATAGAGAAGGAGGAGGATATCGCTCATGGTTTTTTGTTTTTTGTCCACGGCCGTGCTGTATATCGCTTCACTGAGCGTATTCATCATCAGCACTGTCATCACTGTGATCAACTATCAGACTCAGATATTCCCCGGCGGGATACTCATGCTGATCTCATTCTGTACCACCGTCCTTGCCCACATCGGCGCAAAAAAGCTCTATGACAGCTCCATGTCAGTCACTGCGGAGAGCTTTGACAAATGGTACTCAAAGCAGCTCTCCATCTCAAAGCGGTGCTTCCGCAGCAGCCGCATGGCAGTGCTTCTCAACATCGCCTTTGTCTGCTGTGCCTTTGAAAGAACAGACGAAGCCCGCCTTGTCCTCACACAGGTACGTCCCCTGATCGACCGGCACGGAAACGCCTATTACCGATACATCTATCTCATGTCTGTCCTTGCCTACAAGGAAAAAACTCACGATATGAGCTATGTAAGCGAGCTGATCGCAGAGATATACGCTATTGTCCGGTCTCCCATTTTCCCAAAGTATGAATCAAGGACGGACTGTCTCGATCAGTGCGACTATGCGCTTGCCGAGCTTCAGCTTTATATCCGTGACCCGAGGCAGCTTTCAGACCCTGACAAGCAGCTTGCACTCAGACTCCGGCAGCTTGCCCTGGAGCTTTCCTCAAAGGAATCCTTCCTTTCGGAGATAATCGGCTACAGTCGGCTGTCATACTATTACAATGCAGGTCTTGCCGCTGCAATCCTTGGCGATCTTGTGGATGCCGACAGGTTTTTCGGATACATAGCAAGCTCACCCTGCGGCTTTCCCATCTGCGACCGTGCCCGCACCTTCCTGATTGACCGGGACATTTCCGCACTGATGAAGACGATACCCTGACCATCTAATGAACCAGGACGGATGACCTCTGATATAAACAAAAAAGCCTGATCCCATAAGGAATCAGGCAATTTTTTATGTCTGTTGAAGTGCGAAGCGCCCGTCAGGCTTCTTTTGTGTAGTAAGCAAAGCCTGTGAGCCATTTTGTATTGGAAAGGGTCTCCTTAAATACGACTGCCGCTGTCTCCTCGGTACCGGTGTGCTCTATGACCGTAGCTGTCTTTCTGGCCTCATCGGGGGTATGTCTCCAGTTCCATTCGGTCTGATCCACATAATAGTCCCCTATGGGCAATGACTTGACAGTCACCGTCTTGCCAGCAGGAACCAGCACACGAATCTCGATCCAGTCGTTATAGCTCTGGGTGTCGTTCTTTATCTTGCCCCTGACGATACATTCAAAATATTCACCGGCAAAGACTTCCATCCTGCCGCTGTCATCCTTGTCACTGTCGGCAGCCTCCGCTGTGATGGTAAGATCCCCTCGCCTGTAGTCGTACTTTGCATAGAAAGTGACATCCTTTGCATAGTGGTGCACCGGCATCAGCACATTGTTTTTCTCGCCGCTTAAACACTCGTCATGGACAGGATATTGACACGCCTCATCCTGGAACCATCCCACAAAGGTGTAAATGCTGTTTTCTGTAGTCGCCGTTACAGGACGTTCCGGCAGAGTATTTATAGCAAGATGATGCTGGTTTTCCGAAAGAAATCCTTTTATCAGGCTCTGGTCGGTAACTACTTTATATTCATCCCCAACAGGCAAAACCACATCAAAATACATCATTATATACTGAGTCTCTGTATAGTGATAGTCGATCTTGTTCCTGGTAATCTTATCAGGCTCAAGTGAATCATCTACTATCACAATGCTGCTGTGGCGGTCATCGCCGGCATATCGGAACCCATATTCGCTGAGATCCGGCGCCTCATCCTCAAAGGTATCACCATACTTCTGATCCTCTACTATTCGATAGACCGAAATAACCGCTGTAGTCTCACCTATCTGTGCGTCAGACGGAGCTCCGACAATTTCCGGATATAGCTCCTTTATCTTGTCATACCATGCCTGTATCTTTTCTTTTGAGGCATTTTCGGCCTCCTGCCTTGCACGGGCCTGCGCCTGCTCCGGAGACTCATCACCCTGCTGCTCCACGTCACCTACGATGACGGAGCTTGTAAAGGTATAGTTCACCTTAACAGGATAGAGCTTTTTGTTATAGTAGATATGGAGCTCCTTGCCTACTACCTGACAGCCGCTGTATTGCGCATCATCGCCACCGTATAGCTCACTAAGCACAAAGCTCACATGTGTATCTCCTTCATTAATGTCGGCAATACGCTCAGACACCGTGATCTCGTCGGAATCGTGATTATTTATCATGGCAAACTCCTGATACTTGACCGGCTCATATCCGATGAAATCCAGGATCGGCTTTTTTTCAGTCATTCCGCACTCACCCATGTCATCAATATAGCTTGCCTGCTTATACTTAATTCCGTCTACGGTTTCGGTGCCGTTGGCATCCTCCAGCATATACTTTACATGGAAGGGCATATTCACTTTGTCCTTTTTGTAATAGAAGGTAATGACGTTTGCAGGGTTCCACTTGTCGGGATCAGGCTCATTCTCGTCATCATATTCATCAGAAACAGTGATAGTAAGGGTGGAATAATACTTAGTAGGAACGTAGCCCTCCACATAACGGAAGCACTCAGTCACGATGGACTTATTGTTGACCTGAACATTTTTATCCTCGTGTATCTTCGTCTCGTTTCCGTTGCTGTCCACACATATATACCGCACTCTGTAAGGAGCGTTTCCTCTCAGGAAATACTCCATCACCAGCACATTGTCGCTGGCATCGGGCTTCATAAGAATGGATGAGCTGGAATAGCAGGGATAATAATGACCGTTTCCTTCAACAGGATAAAGATCATCGTCCAGCTTTGCATTGAAGGTCCTTGTAAGACCCACAAAGGAATATCCAGATGTGGTATCAGCTATCTTCTTTCCTGTATTTTTTTCCTGATAATAAACAGTAAATGAAGTCGGGATCTCAGATGTCCACTTCATATACAGATCCATGTCATGCTCCACCGTCATGGTGTCAGGGTCAAAGGCGTGCTCCACACCGTTTTCCACATAGTACCAGCCCACCTGTCTGTATTCGCCAGTGGTTCCGTCAGGCAGAGTGAAGGTATTGGGTCTGAGCTTGCTCTGAGCTTCCAAATGCTGTGTTTCGATCTTAGATCCGTATTCTACATTATATGAGCTTTCCTCCAGAGGATTATGCCGCTCATAGTCCACCTCGTCATTATAGAAGGTGATACGATACTCCTTTGGCTTCCAGTAGGCATAGAGCTTCAACGCACGGTCGGGCATGGTAATGTTATCCCAATCCACCTTAAACTCATCCGTGAAGAACTGCATCGAGGTGTACCAGCCTGCAAAATAATACTTATCCACCGGAAGTACAGCCGAGGGATAGGGTACATCATCCAGATTCTCCGGTCTTACCTCACTGAGAGGCCTGCCGTATTGCACATTTTCGACTATATTGACGTCCTGGGCGTCTCTGTTTTCAAAATAGAGAGTGTTTATCTTCCTGGTATAGTGGAATTTGGTGACAATGACCTTGACAGGTTCGCTGCCCTCGGTGAGCACCATCATCCTCTCTTCATGTCCGGGAATATCATGGGACTCACTGTAGCCGTTTGCCTCACTGGGAATGATAGTGACGCCCTCATACATGAACGGGTCTATTCTGGTGCCCTTATTGTGGGCAGCGTGGACCATGAACAGATCTCTTTTTCTGAAGTATTTCCCGTCGATCAGCTCATCGCCCTCCTGAGGCTCCTGACCCTCAAGCAGCTCATAATATATTTCCAGACCGTGATAGCCGATATTGGCACTGTGATCGCCCCACCATGCATAAAATATCGGGCCATACTCATTCCCGTCAGGGTCATACTGGGGTTCAACACCGGTAGAAAAGTCGATCATCAGATCCGAGGACATAGTCGGATAGTGACCAATGATGTTGGCATGATCGGCGGCGTGTTTTCTGTACATGCTTCCCTTAGGGGATGACCATGAGCCGAATTTGTATACCTCATCGCTGGTCTTGTCATTAATAGGCTCCAGCACGTCCGCAGGCCAGAAGCGCTCTATATCCTCGCCATACTCTGCGGTCAGTGCAACGCAGTAATATCTATACCTGGTATTTACAGTTCCGTCAGACTTGTAGAATGACTTGTCATAGGTGGTAGCAAAAAGCCTGCCGCCTTCGGGGATATT
The DNA here is from genome assembly GCA_902768825.1 of uncultured Ruminococcus sp. GTDB lineage: Bacteria > Bacillota > Clostridia > Oscillospirales > Acutalibacteraceae > UBA1213. The sequence continues at coordinate 8,412 of CACXMR010000023.1, read as the reverse complement.
GAGCGTTGGCACACCGCTTACGTTCTTTGTCCATTCAACGCCGCCACTTTGTGTGCCGGGATTCTTGTCATCACCGTCATGGGTTCTGTTGGCAACATAGACGTCCAAAAGCTCTGACACCTTTTCAGGGCTGTTAAGCAGTCTGACTCTGTGACCCTTCAGGTTGTTTCCCGTATAGTCCGACGCACCGGCTATGGTGCCCTGATCCTTTGCGTCGTTCAGATACCATTTCTTGTTGTTTATGATCCTGTAGATCACAACAAAATCAGAACTGTTAGGATGTGTCTCGCAGTAGAGGACATTTTTCTGAGCCTCGTCCACCAGCTCAGTCCTGCCGATGTCCTTATTATTGGAGCCTATTTGTTTTTGTCTTTCCTTCTCGATGTTCAGATACTTCCTCTGTCCGTTTATCTCCGTCCAGATGTAGTAGCCGTTCTGGATATCCTGCCCGTTGCTGTCCTTTGCCTGGTCGAAATGCCAGTAGACATAGGGAGCACCTTCAGACAGAGACTTGGTCTGTAGTCCACTAAAGACATACTGATAAACATACTCTCCCGGCTCTGCGGTGATAAGGCCGTTTGAGTTTTTGGAGTTTTCCATAAACAGCAGGTACTGCTTGCTTGTATCCACCTGGGTGTCAAAGTCATAGACATCATTTCCCAGCATCTGCCTTGCATAAGCAAAGCGAATGGTGTAGGTCTTTCTTGCATAGTAAAGGGTAATTACGGTTGAGCCGTCACCCTTGATGGTAAATACCAGATCCTTTTCATCCACCTTGCCGTCGCCGTTCAGGTCCTCAGGTGCCTGAGTGAGATTGTTTTCAGCAATCGTCTTTTCCAGGTCAAACTGATAATAGTAGGCGTCCTCAAGCTGTGCAGCCTGACTTGCCGCTACTGCGTCAGAGTAATCTTCAACCAGCTTGCTGAAATTTACCACATCGCCTGCACGGGTGGGAGTGCCCTCACTGTAATCGTCCCTGTTGGTCAGGTAACCGTCCTTCAGCTTAAGGACCTGATTGCCCCAATAGCTGTAAAAAGGCACCTCACCATCCTGCTTTATATCCGCAGTCTTGTAGACAATGGGAACAGTGATGACCTGCTCCTCCCATTTGGCCGTGTAGGTCTTGTCCCCTGACACTATCGGTTCCAGAGGCGGATCCCAGCCCTGGAACACAAAGCCGGGCCTTGTAGGAGTTCCCACGATCGTGGTTGACAGGGTAAACCCATAGGGTGCATAGATAGGCGCAACACCAAAACCGCCCTGACCCAGGTCAAAATGTACATTATAATGGTTTCTGTCGTAGTAGCACTCAAACTCGGTACCGCCGTCCGCAGCGATGACCTCGGGCTGGTAATACATCAGCGTGTAGCCGTCAAAAGCCTCACCCAAAGTCTTTCCCCTGAGGGTCGGGTCGCTGTAGTTTTCCGGGAATCTGTAGTCGTCACCAAACTCCTCCGGCACATCTCCCGTCAGGCCTACACCATAGAGAGTCTTTCCCACGGTATATCCGTTGTCAGTCAGATTCTGCATCATGAGCTTGATGGTATAGCTCACGTCCGCAGGCTTGTAGAAAATATCGTATGATGCATCGTCCTCTTCAAAGCTGAGGGTCACCGACGGTGTGTATACATATTCGCCATTGGAAAGACTGTAGGGCTTGTATCCCGGGATCACCGGGCACTGCTCTGTTATCTCAGTCGAGTGCTTGCGCATATTGGCCACAAAGGGTCTGTAGGGCGCGCTTCCCCTGTAGTCTACAGCCTTATCGTCATAGTAATAATAGTTTATGGTAACGGTCACTGTATCGGAAAGTCCTCTTGTTTCCTCAGCTGCACGGGCAATGCAGCTCAGCAGGACCGAAGCCGCCAGTATCACGGCTGTTATGATGACAGCCAGATAACTCTTGCGCACCTTTTTCTTCATAGACATTCCTCCCTATACCGCCGTTTTCGGCTCTGTGGGATATCTCCCATAGTCTTAACGGTTACTTCGTCAATATCAGTCCGGCCTCGGATGCTCTCCCCAAGCATCCTCTACCGCCGGAGTTCCCTTGCTGGTCTGTCCCACTGCCTGTATAGCCTGGGCTGCAATTTCTACCTTGAGCTTATAGCCCTCAGCCGGTGCCTTCCTGAGCTGGAGAAGCTTCTGGGAAGTGTCCTTCCCTATGAGCGGTTCGGTAGTACCTCCGATAGGCACGTCCGTATAACAATAATACTTGCCGTCGTTTATGTCACAAAACCAATCCACATCATTGATTTTTATAACAAAGTCCTTACCGGGTATGGGCTGCTGGCCATATACCTGACCCTGATTGTTCTGCCAGGTGACGTTTAACACCACCCTGACATACAGCGGATATACCTTGTCCTCAGTGGTAACGCTCAACAAGCTCATTTTATAGTATCCACTTTCACTGTCATATTCGTCAGTGCAATTGATCGTGAGCTCCTGATACTCGCCGGGAGTGAGGTTCCCTACCACATCGTTGCTTGAATGTATATACTTTGCAAGCAAGGTCGCAGGCACGGACAGCAGCACAGCTACTGCCGCAAGTGTTATGACGACTGCTGCAATTCTCGGATGCTTCCTGAACATCTCTCTGGTCATCTCCTTCCGGAAACCTATATATTAATCCTTCTGCACAAGATAAGCATAAAACTCCATCCTGTAAGGCTGGGTATTCTTTGTCTTGTCGCTGATATCCTTGAAATTCTCACTCACATACAGCTTTTTGTCCTGTATTATGTTAGTTATGCTTTCAGTGCGGTGAGGCTCAATGGCTTTGGGCTGGGGGTTGCTGGTCACACCATCACAGAAAACATACACCGTGCCGCCGTGACGAGGCTCAATGGCGTCGGTTTCTTCCCAGATGCCGCTGGTGATGAGGTATCTGATATCTGTAAGCTCACCGTTTTCGTCCCTCAGGGAACTGTCAACCACCTCAAGATACAGATAATATGCCACATCATTCGTCCCTGTAAACTCAATAAACGGGTCTTTGGGAATCTCAGTGCCGGGCACGATAGTCGGATACTCGTTTGACGTCACCTTGACATCCATATTCAACTTGTAAATTCCGTTTTTCACATCAGATCTGTCCGGTATTACCTCTGCCTTGTGCTCATACACCACGGCGCCTCCCGCAGCAGCGACCACTGCCCCATCGGTTTTTTCCTGAGCAGTCACCTGTCTTGCATAGAGTCCCACGATCAGCCCCGAAGTAATGAGCGTCAGCAACAAAAGCACTATCACCGTTATCCACAATGTCTTTGTATTAAAATAACCATGCAGCTTACGTTTGCCGTCCATAACGAACGCTCCTTTCCTATGGGATCAATAGTATTTTTATAATATAATGACATCAATACCACTAAACGGTACACTTTGTGATTATTAATTTATATCACAGCGATGTCTCCCTATGTCTCCTTTATAACAGCAATTACAGCCCATCATAAAATATTATTGAATAATTGTGTTAAATATTCTATAATTAGGTTAGAAATATTCATTATTTTCAGCAGTCAATTATTGGTAGAAATGGTGATTAACGGTGAAAATGCTTGTCATAGATAAAGAACGCCCCTCCCTGATACGCCTCACAGAGATACTCCTGGAGCTTTCTCCGGATTCGGATATCATCCCCTTCAGGAGCTACTCCGAATTTATGGAATATAAGTCCAAGAGCGGCTTCAGTGCAGCCTTTATCGACCTTGACCTTAGCGATAATTCCGGGATAGAGCTTGCACTGACCCTCAAAGAGCATTCTCCACGCTGCAATATTATTTTTGTTTCCGCCCACAACGAGCTTGCCGCAGACGCCTTCCGTGCAAGGCCATCCGGCTTTGTAAAAAAGCCCTATACCGCCGATGACATCAGTGCAGAGCTTGACGACCTGCGCTATCCCCCGGAAAGGGACGAGCTTTTCAGCAGAAAGCTCAGGGTCATCACCTTCGGCAGCTTCCTGGTATATAAGGCAGACGGAACGATATTACACTTCCGGAGATCCGCCTCCCGCCAGATCTTCGCCTATCTTGTAGACCAGTGCGGTTATCCCGTTTCGGTAAAGGATATTGCCCAGGATGTTTTTGAGGACAGCGAGTTTTCCCGCCAGACCTCAAAAAACATCTCCAAATACATCGGTTTTCTCATGGAGGATTTAGAAAAGGAGGGCTACGGTGACGCCGTCATACGTCAGAACCGTACCCTCCAGATTAACAAAAACCGTCTAAACTGCGACCTCTACCGTGCCCTTGACGGCGATGTCGAAACGCTGAACTCTTTCAACAATGAATATATGATAGATTATTCCTGGGCGGAAATGAGCGAATCCGCACTCAGGCTGCGCTCCATGTTCTGAGCGGCCAGCGTGACGCCGGACCCCTATTTGCGCTGATAATCACTCTGACACTACTACAATTCAGTGTCGGCGGGATGATAGTAACAACCGCGACCGGCCAACTGAGAAATCCGACACTCTTACAGCGCGAAATTGGCACCGACAGCTTGCCGGTCAGGGCTTGGATGTTTGAGTCTGCTCAGATGCTTCGCCCACAGGGATAAGGATGTTTGCGCTGTCTCCTGCAACGGTAGTGGGCAGCTTGCCGTCCCATTTTTCAATGTAGAGCTGACGGAGTATCTTCTCTGTGAGGGATTTCTCCAGCAGATCATTGGACTTTGCCTCAGCCTCAGCCTGAACGATCTTTGCCTCTGCCTCGGCCTTTGCCTTTGCGATCTTCGTCTCGTTCTCATAGTTTGCCTTGAGCTGCTGCTGCTCTGCTATCATCTTGTCCTCAACAGCCTTTTCAAATGCGTCGGAAAAATCAATATTCGTCATGGCTACGGTCTGGATATTGACATAGAACTTATCATCGATTGCCTTTTTGATGGCTTCCTCTACCAGCGGAGACATGGAAGCACGATCTGCAATGATATTCATAGCCTTGTATGCAGACAGGGTAGCCTTTGCCTTTTCGATGGCAACGGATTCTATCCTGCTCTGGAGAGCATCAAGAGAACCGTACTGCTCAGCAATCTTGATTGCCTTGTCAGTCATGATCTTATACTGCACCGTCATCTGGATGTCCATGGTCTGGGCATCCGAGGAATAGGTCGCCGTGGTGATCTGTATGGTCTGTGTCTTTGAATCGTACTTCTGGATGGTATTTGTCAGCCAGAAATCAAAGTAGGTTCCCGCCTCACGGACATTATTTGCCTGGCCAAGGAACTTGACCACTGCAACCTCACCGGTGTCAACGGTATAGATACTAAACGGCACACAGATCAGTCCTAACAGAGCGATCACGGCGCCGATAATACCTCCGATCTTTGCACCCTTCTTCCTCTTTGAAAAGCCGTAATAGCAAAGACCTACAAAACCAGTCAGGAGTGCGATAAACAGAAAAGCAACAAAAATTTTGATTGGCATAGTATTAATTCCTCCTTTAGAATTATTAACAGAGATCACATCTAAAAAAACCGCCGTGACCATCTCCGGATCACGGCGGATTATTATTTTTCAGGATATGCGATCATAACGTTCATCTGTTTTTTCATGCGGCTGATAAGCTCACTGCTCAGGTCACAGCGCCGGAATATCCCAAAAACAGCGGAGCCGCTTCCGGTCATCAAGGCTCCGAGAGCACCGTTTGCAATGAGCAATGACTTGATGCTCTCTATCTCAGGCAGATCAAGAACATCCTCAAACTTGTTGTAAAGACCTCCCGCAACGGCTTCTATGCTTCCTGAAGCGATACCATCAAGAACCGGACCGATATCCGCAGGACTGCCATAGCCTACCTCATCCGAAAGCCTGTAGGCCTTGCCGGTAGAAACACTGATCTCCGGCTTGACTATGGCAAAAGCACAATCAGCAAGAGGAGACAGCCTTTCAAGGTCAGTGCCGATGCCTGTGGCCCTTACCGTGCCGCCCTCAATACAAAACGGTACGTCAGCCCCGATATTCCCGGCAATGCTTCTCAGCTCATCGGCGGATAGACCTGCGTTTTCAAGCTCGTTGAGAGCCTTCAGCACTGCAGCAGCATCGGTGCTGCCCCCTGCCATACCGGCCTGAGAAGGAATATTCTTTTCAATGCTGATGCTGACCTGCGGGACGCTCCGTCCCACTGCGCAGTAAAACAGCTCCACCGCCTTGTAGGCTGTGTTGGTGTCGTCACAGGGTATGTCAGGCGCACTGCACTCTATGCTTATTCCTCTGTCACCCTGATTGATGCTCACCGACACCCGGTCATAGAGCGTGACCGACTGCATCACCATGTCAACAAAATGATAGCCGTCATCCCGTCTGCCCACAATATCAAGGAACAGATTCAGCTTTGCAGGTGCCATTATTGTGGTTTCCATTGGATCTCCTCCTGTCAGGAACCGCTTTTGCCGCCGTTTTCATAGAGGAAGCGTTCTATCCTCTCCACAGCCTCCTGTATGTGCTTGAGGGAATATGAATATGACACTCTTGCAAAGCCCTCGCCGCATTCGCCAAAGGCAGTGCCCGGAACTATAGCCACCTTCTGGGCATAAATCAGCTTCTCGCAAAACTCTTCAGAGCTCATACCTGATATCTGTATGCTGGGGAACACATAAAAAGCACCCTCAGGCTCAAAGCAGGTCAGCCCCATCTTGCAGAAGGAATCAACTATAAATCTTCTCCTGATGTCATATTCCTCACGCATATGCTCTATATCGGCATCTCCGTGCTTGAGTGCCTCTATTGCCGCATACTGTGACGGTGTGGGAGCGCTCATTATCATATACTGATGGAGCTTGAGCATCATGGAGATAACCTCAACCGGCCCCAAAGCATAGCCAAGTCTCCAGCCGGTCATAGCATAGGCCTTTGAGAAGCCGCCTACTACTATTGTGCGCTCCTTCATGCCCTTTATGTCGGCAAATGAAACGTGTCTTTCTTTGCCATAGGTAAGCTCTCCGTAGATCTCATCGGAAAGCACAAGGATATTATGCTTTTCAAGCACCTTTGCGATCTCCTCCAGGTGCTGTCTTCTCATTACTGCTCCGGTGGGGTTATTTGGGAAGGGCAGGATAAGCAGCTTGGTCTTGGGTGTGATAGCCGCTTCAAGCTCCTGCGCTGTAAGACGAAACTCATTTTCCGATTTGGTCTGGATTATTACCGGCTTACCTCCGCTCATCACCGTCATCGGCTCATAGCACACAAATGCAGGCTCCGGGATAAGCACCTCATCGCCCTCCTCAACCACCGCACGTATGCAAAGGTCGATAGCCTCAGAGCCGCCGACGGACACAAGTATCTCGTTATCCGGATTGTATTCCACATTAAAGCGGCGGGCGTAGTATTTTGATATCTGCTGGCGCAGTTCTGCAAACCCGCTGTTTGGTGAATACCAGGTATGACCACGTCTGAGAGCCTCTATACCCTCCTGACGGACGTGCCACGGAGTAGTGAAATCCGGTTCTCCTATACTCAGCGAAATGACGTGATCCATCTCGTTTGCGATATCAAAAAACCTGCGTATTCCTGAGGGCTTGATACCGCAAAGCTTGCTGTTTATTATTTTTGAATAGTCGATCACAGTATCATACTCCTTTGCTCTTCTTCTTCCTCGTTGTCACAGAATGATACTCCTCCTGCCTTATAGTGTGTGAGTATAAAGTTTGTAGCTGTACCAATGACATTATCGAGGGTTGACAACCTCTTTGACACAAACTCAGCAACATCCTGTATTGTTTCTCCCCTGACTGTTGCGATCAGATCATACCGTGATGACGCTGCAAGATAAACGCTCTCCACGTTATCAAAGGACATCACGATCTTAGCGATATCATCAAAGCCTGTCTCAGGCTTTGGTGTGACCTTCAGTTCTATTACGGCCATCACGCCGGCTCCGGGCACCTTGTCCCAGTTAATGAGGGTATTGCTGCCCTTGATAATTCCCTGATCCTTGTACGCCTGTATCTGACTCTTGACCTCATCCTCAGTCTGACCAAGCATCGCCGCAAGCTGTTCGGTAGTAAAGTCCGCATTTCTGCTCAAAATGTCCAGAAGCTTATTCATGTTTCCTCATCCTTTCAAATTAGATATGCATATTATACTACACTAAAGCGAAAAAAACAATACCGGCAATCTGCTGCCACAGCATTTTAATTATGTTTGTGGGCTTCGGGTCTTGCCTGTCGGCACCCCAAGGGCACTTGTTTCACTGCGCTCGGTCGGTGCTTCTGCTTCGCAGAGGTGTCCACCGGACACCCGCGCCCTTTGGAAACCACAAGCTTTTGACTTGTCGTTTTTCGGGACAACTACGAGCCGCCGGTCCCGACTTTGCGATGAAAGTCACTCTGCAATCAAATTCATTATCCGCGGGATGATAATAAACTAAGAGCCGCGACCGGCCAACTTTCAACTCAGTTTATCTGCCCCCG
>CACXMR010000022.1 GCA_902768825.1 uncultured Ruminococcus sp. | reverse complement strand
CACTCTGACAATAAGCTTTTGTGTCCGCGTGAAGAAAGTAACAACTGCGAGGGTGCATTTTCGGCTTGAACACAGAGCGGAACGGAGTGGAGCGAACCCCGCGAACAGGGGAGCGGAGGCTCTCCGCCCCCCTTTCAAAAAAAGCTGATATTATCTGAGGAATAAAGGTAGCAGCAGAATGCGGTTGGGGTTATAGCACAGAACGGACGTAAAACGAACTTAGGAAAGAAAAAACGGAGATGAAATAAATGGAAGTTAACTTCACAAACGAGGGCGCAGTCATCTTTACGGATGATTGCTTTGACCTGAAAAACACCTTTGACTGCGGGCAGTGCTTCCGCTGGGACATGGACGCTGACGGATCGTATCGTGGTACCGTCAGAGGCAGGAGAGCCCACATCCTGTCAAGAAACGGATGTGCTGTTATCGAGGGCTGCGGCGAGGAAGAATTCTACACCGTCTGGAAGGACTATCTTGACCTTGACTCTGACTACAACAGCATAAGGATGGAAATAACAGAGCTTTGCCCTCAGCTCGCCTGTGCCGTTGAAAGCATTGACGGCATAAGGATACTGCGTCAGGAGCCCTGGGAAGCCCTGTGCTCCTTTATCATCTCCCAAAACAACAACATCCCGAGGATCAAAGGGATAGTTTCAAGGCTATGCGAGGGCTTTGGCGACAACATAGACGGGGTATTCTCATTTCCCCCGCCGGACAGGATCGCCCGTCTCAACGAGGAGGACCTGGCGCCCCTGAGATCAGGCTTCCGGGCAAGATATATCATCGACGCCGCCCGCAAGGTATTCTCCGGTGAGGTAGACCTTGACGGCATGAGGGAAGCTCCCCTCAATGAATGCCGCAAAGAGCTGATGTCTATTGTGGGTGTAGGCGCAAAGGTTGCCGAGTGCACCCTGCTCTATGGTCTGCACCGACTCGAAGCCTTTCCCATCGACGTATGGATGAAAAAAGCCCTGTCCACCACCTTCAGCGGCATCACAGTGGATTCCCTCGGAAGGTATGCGGGAATAGCACAGCAATACATTTTCCACTACTCAAGACTATTGGCTGCTCAGGGCAGCGATAAAGCCTGATCCTCAGGGACCAGGCTTCTTTTTTTGCGTTTTTTCAGTTTTCCTCAGCGTCGATATCGTCATACCAGACACTGTAATTGGATTTTTCGCTTTTCTTTACGGCATAGAGCTTTGAATCGGCATGCTTCAGGGCGATATCTATATTGTCCCGGTCATACACCTCAGTCTCAGCTATGCCTATGGAGCATGACACCCTGTGCTCCGGTGAAATATCCACCTTATCGTGAACAGCCTCTTCTATATACTGGATAAAGTTATTGTCCAGCTCAAGCTGATGATATATCTCCTTTGCCACGGCAATGCCCTCGTCAAGGGAATGATCCGGCATTATCAGGAGAAACTCATCTCCGCCGTAACGCACCACATAGCTTTCCTTATCAACGACACGTTCAAACAGCCGGGAGAAGCATTTCAGTATCACATCGCCCACGGCATGGCCAAAGGTATCGTTGCAGAGCTTGAAATTATCCAGATCTATGTAAAGAACAGTGGCACAGATATTTTCCTGCTTACCTCTTCTTACAAGATTTTCGTAATCGCTCACCTTTTTGGCAAAGCCCTGACGGTTTAAAAGCCCTGTAAGCAGATCGGTAATAGCACTGCGCTGGAGCTTCTTGTTCATCTCGCTGATCTCGTCCCTTGCCTTTAGCCTGTAAAGGGTGTCGGTGAGCTGACGGAGGGCAAACTTGAAGATGGTTATATCATTCCTGTCAAGGAATATGATGTTGTTGGTCATATTATCGTGAAGCTCTATCGCTGCGATCATGTAGCCTGTCAGCTCGTCATCCACCGAAAGGGGCACACATCCGAAGGACACTATGCCGTTCACTCCGAAGACAGAGGTAATGGCATGCATCTCGTAGAATTCCCTCTCATAGCGTGAGGTGACGAATTCCTTCTTGTGGCGGGTAAGGTATTCGGTGATTTCCATGAGCTGATCGTCACTGATCTCATAGTCCCCGCACATATATCGCAGAACCGGCTTTTTGTTTACTATCTCCACATAGATCATGCTGTCAAGGTTGTAGTTGTTTTGCATTGTTGCCATGGAATTTTCTATAATATCATCGATGGTATAGTTTTCCTTGTTGATAAGCTCCTGCCATGCAACAAGGAAGTCAATGCCCTTTGTCTTGTCGGCAAGCATCATTTCCATCTCGGCAAGCTGTACAAGCTCCTCAAGCTTATACTTATCCAGACCGGTAAGCGGCAACGGAATGTATTTATTGATAAGCGGCTGCTTGTGGAGCTTTGCAAAAACGATCTCTTCCTTATGCTTATAGCCCCTGTCGGTGCAGAATTCCATACAGTCCTCAAGGATCTCCCTCGCCTTCTGAGGTTCCTTCTGCCGCTCATAGAGATCAGCCTGCTCCAGGGCAAACATGGTATAGACAAAAAACTGCAGTCCGTCGGACCTCAGCATATGGTACTTTGCCTTGTCAAAATAAAACTGTGCCCGCTCAATGTTGTCGGATTTTTCCAGCAATCCGCAGACAAAATAGTAGAAAAACAGGTCGTCATCCCATAGGAAATAATTCGGCTCATCATCGGGATTAATGACATGATAGATGACCCTTTCCATCTTGTTGAGATAGAAATGAGCGTTATAGTCTATGCCCATTTTATAGCTGCAATAGGCGATCATACCATAGACCTTGGACATATTGCATATATTCATGCGGTTCTTTTTTATAGCCCGCAGGAGCTTCAGGCAATAGAGCAGGTTGTTATAGGCCGCCTCATAGTTATCCGCAAGGATGGCATTGGTGGCCATATTGTAAAGGGTCTCCGCCACGAAATAATATTTCTTGTTGGCAAAGAAGATATCCAGTGCTTTGTTGAAATAATCATTGGCGATGGTAAACTGTTCGCTGACAATGCGGTTAAAGCCGAGACCGTTGTAGATATTGGCTTCCTCCACAGGATTGTTTTGTCTCTCGATGATCTCAAGGCAGCGCTTGTAATAATAGTCAACATATCCGAAGCAGCCATAGCCCTGAGCCATAAATACGCTCTTTCTCCATGCAGCAATTATCAGCCGCTCATTGTTCATCATTCTCGCCATGACCATTGCTCTTTTAAAATACTTGGTATCCTCGCAGGTCATATTCTCGTTGATATAGTTTTCCTTCTCGTTACCGCAGCCGAAGAAGAAGATATGCGCAAGGTGGTTATAAGCCTTATACTCCATGGCCTTCTCGGCAAACTCGTCAAGCTCCTTGCCCTCAAACTTCATGTCCCAGCGGTAGGTGTTGTTCCAGTTGTCAAGGGAGTAGATATAATAGAGAAGCTTTGACATAAACAGATATCTGTCAGACTCCAGCTCTGTTGCGATCTGCGTACACTTTTCGCAGTTTTTCTGGGCAAGGCTCCTCTGACCCTTAAAGCTTTCGCACAGAGCCAAAAGATAATAATAGTTGAAGGTATATTTAAGATTGGGGTGCTTTTCGTTGATGCTCCTCAGCTTCTCACACATAATGAGGGCGTTGGTAATATTCTTGTCATAAAGGGACGCAAGGGCATAAAGAACAAAGAATTTTGCTCTGTTCTTTGCGCTGACATTCACCTTTTCGGTGGATATCTTATTATAGAGTATTTTCAGATAATACATAGCCTGCTTGATGGCAACGGTCTGCACCATGTTATTTATCATGACCAGATATTCCGGGAAATCCGTGACCACAGGCTCAAAAACATCAATAATATTTATGTTGGTCTGCACGTCCTGGACGTTCCATTCCAGCATATAGTTCATATCCTCTATCTTATGCACAAGGGACGCCCATCTCGCCTGGGTATAGGCAGGGACGACATAAGCCTCGTTATAATTTGCAAGCAGTGAAATATTCCCGGACAGCTTGGTGACAAACTCAGTCAGGAAAAACAGCGTTGAGTTTTCCGCAAGGTGCAGGCGGTTGAGCACAAAAAACAGAGTATGCTCCCTGGACACATAGGAAAACAGATTCGTTAATGAATCAGCAAACCGGGTAAGCTCATACTCAGTCTCGACAACGATCATATCCTCGGTCCTTTTGCACTTTCCGGTAAGGATATAGCTCTCAAAGGCCGATCTGGCGAGAAAATAGACTCCTGCCTCATCCAGGAACTCCGTCACAGGCACATCATAATAATACTTGAAATATATCTGTTTTATCCATCCAAGGAACGGCTCATAAGCCTCCTGCATTTTAGACGAGGAGAATTCGTGATAATACAGCTCGATTGATTTTTTGCTGTTGGCAACTGCCTCCTGTATATTTTCAACGGGAACATTCAGAGTATTGTAATGCTTTACAAATAATATGCTATTATGTCTTTGCTCAAGTCCGTGGATGATCGAATCCACGATCTTTTTGGTATATAGCCGAGAATATGATTCCATTTCTGCGCCCCCTATATCAATATGCAAACCAATGAATATCAAAAAATTATAATGACACACGTATATTCTAACATATCTGCACACGGGTGAAAATTATTAATTTGTTAATTTTATTTGTACTATTTTTTAACAAAATTCAAAAACGCACACAAAAAAGCATGGCACACCATTTCCGGTATGCCATGCCATAATAATTTGTTACATAAGTCCTGCCTTCTTGAGATTCTCCATGTGCTCCTCCATTGTCTTTGCATAGTAGGAAATAGCAGGCATATTTTCCTCCGCAGACTTATGACAGAAGTAGTAGTTTTCGGTCTTTCCGACTGTAAGAGCCGCCTGGATAGCCTCCAGTCCGGGGTTACAGATGGGTCCCGGAGGCAGACCGATAATATCGTAGGTGTTGTATTTGCTCTTAAAGGTAGACTTCTCACTCTGGGGAATATCCTTCTCCGAAGCATAGGGATAATACTTGGTAGAGTCAAGCTGCAGCTTGGAAAGACCGCTCTCACCGTTCTTATTCACACCGCCGTCGGGGATAGTCGCCAGTCGGTTGTGGAGTATTGCCGAGATCTCGTACATATCGTCCTTATCCGCAGCCTCAGCCTGGATGAGGGACGCAAGAGTCAGCACATCCTCCATGGACATTCCGATAAGTTCTGCCCTTTCGGCAATAGTCATCTTCTTTTCCTGACCCAGCACTCTTGACTTGGTCGCATAGACCTTACGGCGGTAGTTAGCAAGGAACTTCTCGATGACGGTGTCCACATTCTCGCCTACATAGAAGTTATATGTATCCGGGAACAGATAGCCTTCCAGCTTAATCGGGCGTTCCTTGGGGTTGGAGATGCTGCCTATAAACTCATAGTCGTCAAATCTGTCTGAGTTGCAGGCTTTGAGGAATTCATCCGCACTGCACACCTTGCCGTTCTCCAGCAGCCTTGCATACTGCTTTAGGGACATACCCTCGGTAAAGCGTATGGTCACAACGTCAGTCCTGTTCATATCCGACTGCATATAGTTGATGAGAGCCTGATAGTCCTTGTTTTTATTTATGTCAAATGTTCCCTGGGTAAAGCCCGTGGTAGACTTGGTCATGGTAGCATAAAGCTTGAAAAACCACTTTACGTTTATGACATTGTTATCATAGAGAATGTCCGCTATGGTATCAAGGTCTGCATCCTGGGGTATGGTGATGGTCACAGAAGCCTCCGCCTCACGGCCCACGCCCAGCATATCATTGACACCCACCATGATAAACTCGCCTATCATTATCGACACAAAGATAACCATGGCGATCCACACCATCCGGAAGATCACACGGTTTTTCTTTGCCTTTTTCTTGCGGCGCTTACGGTCGGTTTTTCTGGCCTTTTTCAGGCTTTTTTTGTCAACGCCCTTCAGATCCCCGCCGGGCACAGAGCTGTAGCTGCTCAGTTCGCTGTCAGAATCGTTCCCGGAGCTTATCTCAGCAGAGGAAGTGCTCTCACTCGTCCCACCGATGGTGCCGGTATTGCTGATCAGCTCAGTCCCTGTCTCATCATTGTCTCCGATATCAAGATTCAGCTTAAAATTTGCGATCTTTTCCTGTCTTTTTCTCTCAAGATCGTCACTCATCAGAGAAAGACCTCCTTTTTCCTGTGAGCCCCACTGCTATAGGATGATGACCCTCAGCGGCTGCTCTCCTGATTTTTGGGGTGTATGACCCTAAAAAACCTGTCTGTTATCAAAATGTCAACGGGCTTGTCATGCTTTCCTCTGGGCAGTGACCACTTTATACAATCACTGTAACAGATGCCGGCCTTTATACCCTTATAGCCCGAAAGAAACCTGTCATAATAGCCCTTTCCATAGCCGAGACGATATCCCTCACTGTCAAAGGCCATTCCCGGCACAATGCAGATACTGTCCGCCGGTGCGTCCTCAAGCCTTTGACAAAGCTCCGTCCTTGGCTCCATCACCCCGAATGTGCTTTTTTCAAGCTGATCCTCAGAGCTTATCAGATAAAAGTGCATAAGCCTCGTCCCATCGACGCATCTCGGCACGGCGACCCGTTTTCCGTCAGCCCATGCACGGCGTATCAGCTCATAGGTATCCGTTTCCGAGCCCTTTGACACATATGTAAGTATCAGCTCTGCCGACCTATACTGATAAAGCTCCGTGACTCTTTTAAGGATAAGCCCGTCAAGCTCTGCCTTCCTTTCGCCGGAATAGCCGTCCCTTATACTCCTATACCGCTTTCTGAGCCGGTTTTTTTCCTCTCTGAGATCTCTTACCGGCATTGCAATGACGTCCTTACCTTCTCTGCCGTTTCTGGCCCTTTGAGAGCCTCAAGGAGCTTGAGGGCAAATTCAAGGGAAACCCCCATGCCCTTTGCCGTTATTATATTTCCGTCACGGCAGACAAAATCATCCGTCGCAATGCTACCCTTCAGCTCTAACTCAAAGGACGGGAAGCAGACTGCATGCCTGTTTTCAAGCAGACCGGCATGTCCCAGAATGGACGGTGCCGCACAGATAGCTCCGATCAACAGGCCGTTTTCCGCACAATAGCGGATAGCCTTCTGCACTGTAGCATTAGCCTCAAGGTTGAGGGTGCCGGGCATTCCTCCGGGAAGGATAACCGCCTCAACTCCGTTGAAGCTTTTTATCTCATCGTCGCTGATATCGGCGCCCACTACGATCCCGTGGGAACCTCTCACGGTCCTGCCGCCGACTCCCACAGTCACCACGTCAGCCTTGCCTCTTCTGAGCACATCAACGGGAGTCAGAGCCTCTATCTCTTCAAAGCCCTGCGCAAGAAACAAATATATCATTTCGATTCCTCCATACAAATCACAATCTTTTACGACAAAACCTATGCTCTTATTAAACCGCAAATCCGGCTCCTTGTCAAGCTTGAAGCTATATCTTGGCAGTTCTACCTTTTATTTGCGTTTTTGCGGATAATGAATAATGCAGCACAGAGAAGGAGCATTGCCCCAACAAACAGCATCACATAAAGCGGCTTGTCTCTGTCCTCATCGGTATAGTCGGCAGGGACAGAGCTTCCTGAGCTATTCTCCGGCTCCTCCGAGCTTTCGGGAGGATATTCTCCGTTGAAGGTCACGGTCTGTTCTGCCTTATAGTTGAGATCATCTCTGTAGATACTCACAATATAAGACTTTACAGCGATCTCATACTCCTCGTCGGCGGTCACTCTTGCATTATAATAATCCGGCTCAAGGTCCTCAAAGATCACCCTGCCCTCTGCGTCTGCCGTCTTTTTTGTATCCCCGATAGAAACCGATACTCCTCTTGCAGGACGTCCGTTCTGGTCTGTAAAAATAAACTCCGCCGTGCCGTATTCAATTACGTCAGCTATCCTCACTCCCGAGGCGTTGCCTGATGAATCAATGGCCTTGTAGGCTATCTTTCTGTCCGAGACCTTGTTCTGCCAGGTAGTAGTGCTCACCGACAGCTTCCTCAGCTCCTGCTGCAGATAGGTGATATCATATCTAAAGACGTAGCTGCCGTCATCATTATCCGTCTGGTCGATCAGCATACAAGACTCCGAGGAAATATAGCCCGCATTCACCATTTCCTCAATGCTGTCTATATAATCATACTTGTTGTTCTTTTTATCATAGGCGGTGGCATAGAAGCGAAAGCCCTTGATCCCGTTTTCATCGTTGGCCTGCAGCTCAAGGATTATCCTGCCCAACTCGGTAAAGGTCTTTGAGCTTATTCCGGTGGGAGACTTATTGTCGATCTCAAAATCCACGGATGTGCTCACAGGCGTACCAAGGCTGCCGTTGGCATTTTGGGTTTTTGCCGTGATAAAATATTTGTATCTGCCTGCGCCCAGCTTTGAAAAAGCCTCCCTCAGACCTGATGAACGGTTCACAAGCTGCTCATAGGGACGGGCATCCTTGTGCCTGTAGGAGGAATAGAAGCCAAGATCCTCAGAGTAGAGCTGCTTGCCGGAGGAATCGTAGAGCTTCACTGTCAGCTCATAGAGATCCCTCAGTGTATACAGATCCGGAAGAATGAACGAGCTGCTGTATGTGCTGTCATCCTCAGCGCACCTGACAGAATCCTTTGAAAGCAGCAAACGATCGCCGCTGAAAACAAGCTCCGCAGAGGCATAGCGGTCTCCCTTGAGAGCCACAGCCATATAAGAGCTGCTGAGTCCCGTCACTGACTTTTCACTGTCGGTCACCGTCTTGTCAAAGGGATCGGTATCCTCAAGAGAGCCGTAAAATCCCGAAAACGGCAGTGACATGACCGCTCCGGTGTTGTCCTTGACAAAAATGTAGCCGTCTATCCACATTCCTGCCGGAAAGCTCTCCCTGAGTCCCGACAGCACCGAATCCTCAATGCTTATAACAGCTTCAATATCTGCGCTCTGACCGGGTTCGAGCTTCAGCTCTGCGATCTCGTTTTCGTCAGTCATCAAGCGAAGTGAAGCACTTTTTGCAAGTGAAACAGGCTTCATAAGATCAAGCCTGCTGCCCGTCTCGTCAGAAGCCACCCCATCCCTTTGCAGGGCAAAGGAAGGAGTATAGGTCTTTTCCTCACTGCTGAAGTTTGTTACCGTAAAGCTCAGATGATATTCTCCTGTATCTCCGTCTCCCAGCTCCACAGCGGAAAGCTTGTTTCCGTTTGTAGTGAGAAAGGACCCCGCCGTCAGCGCTTTGCCAATATTGATCAGTCCGAAGCCCTGCTGCCGGGGTGAATAATATACATTTCCCAGCCTGACAGGCTCACTGCTGCTAAGCAGAACGGCAGAAGCAGTATCGGACAGCCTTGGCCCATCTATCCCCTGAGGAAGTATCTCCCTGAGATACTGCTTTAACAGAGTCACAGCTCCGGAAATACAGGGCGCAGCCGAGGAAGTCCCGCTGATGAACGCATCCTCACCTCTCGAAGGAACCGCCAAAATGTTTTCTCCCGGGGCAAGGACTCTCCCTCCTATTCCCTGACTGTCGGTAGCGCAGAATGAAGTAAAGGATGACACTGCTTTCTTAGAAGAGCTTTCCACAGGATCTCCTGCAAGAGTGATATCATAGGTATCGTCAGCGGGTCTGCTCAGAAGGTATCCGCTGACATCCTCCTCAAGTGCCGCCACAGGAATATCTCTTACCGTCCTGATAGCGTCAGAGGTGCCGCCGTTGATCAGAAGTATTGCCGCAGTTCCTCTCAGAAGGGCCGCTTCAAGGGCTTTTTCAAGATCGTCAGTCTGTTTGACGTTGATTATCAGAGTCTTGTCGGTAAGCTCCTTGTCCCCGAAGCCTGCCTCCGCCTTGTATGAGTCAACATAAACATATCTGTTGTCCTGGACATAGCGTATCTCCTCCTGAGGAACAACAGGCTCCTCGGAGCTTTCAGGCTTACTTTCCGGGGTCTCAGGGACCGATTCCTCAGAGGGTTCGCTTTCATCTGCTGATGTTACTTCCTCATCGCCTGAAATTTCGCTCTCCTCCTGGGAATCCTCAGAGGTCACAGGGTTGCTTTCTTCATCGATGGATGTAAGCTCGCTGCTTTCCTCCGGCACAACAACCAGCTCAGTGTATTTTATTATCTTTGAAAGCTTGTTTTCGTTAAGGTTTGTGTAGTAGATCTTTCTGTCTCCGATGGTAATATATCTGCGGAAAGTTATCGGCACACTGACGGAGCCTGCGGTTATCATATTCCCGTCCTCAAACAGAGTGTTTTCCGCAGAATAGAAAACATCCGAAGCAGAGGGCACTCTGCCCAGCTCATAGCCGTTGTATCCGCCGTTTCCGGCAGCTCCGGAAACAACTATGCCTAAAGAGGACAATCTCCCCAGTATCTGCTCAAAGGTGCTTATGTTCCTGATGCCGTCATAGCTGCCGAGGCTCAGATTTACAGCGTCAGCTCCAAGCTTTGCCGCATCGTCAAGTGCCGAAATCAATGCCCTTGTGCTTACAGCGATCCTGCCGTCTGTCCGCCTTCCTGAGGAAACCTTCATCAGGGCAAGCTGGGCATCAGGGGCAACCCCCTTGTACTGCAGCTGCTCATCCACAGAGGTATTTCCTGCCGCCACGGCAGCAACGGCAGTTCCGTGGAACAGGCTGTCATCCCGTGTATCCTTGTCGTCCTCCGCATAATCATAGGCAAATACTACCTTAGGGCTCACATATACCTGAGACGCCCCCTTGTCAGGAGAGGCATTGAACCGGATGCTCTTATACAGATTGGCAAGAGCCTCCGCACTCAGAGAGCCTTCCTGAGGAAGAGCGGAAAACACCCCGTCGGCTACGTCAAACTCACTGTCGATCACAGCAATAAGTGTGCCGCTGCCGCTGTAGGGAAGCTCTCTGTCATAGCCAAGAAGGGAATCATAGACCCCTGCAAATTTCCGGAGGTTTTCGGTGACGGCATCAGCCTCGCCCTCCTTGTCCTCCCCGTCCTCTCCCTGTCCGGAGGTCTCAGGATCGGAAGACTCCTGAGTTTCTTCAGGCGCCGAAGACTCATCCTCACCGCTTGTCTCCTCATCCTCGTCCAGGAAATACATATCATCATACAGTACGCTGACCGAAGCCACCCCATTGATTGTCCTGAGCTTCTGCTGAGAGCTAAGGGGTGCCACCACAGTCATTCCGTTGATAACCGCCGAAAAGGACAGGCTGTTGTTAAGGTCGGAGTTTGCAACAAGCTTTTTTATCGAAGCCTTTGCCACAGCCTGACTCTTCTTTACCGAATCACAGGCAGCTCTGCCGCTGTCCGAGAGAATATACTCCCTCAGGCTTTTGTATTTCCCCTTGACCAGGACGAACCGTTCCGCAAGGGACTTCTCGGTCAGTGTCACAAGGAAGGTCACATTCTCGTCCTTGGCCTTCTCTCCTTCATCCTTTTTTGGCTCTGTATCCGGCTCGGAGCGTTCAACAATATTATGGTCAGATCTGCTGACCTCCTGCGAAGCGGGAGGCTTGCTCTGTACCAGTTTTGAATTTATTAAAGGCAGCACGATTACTGCCGCTGTAAGCAGCACGGCACTCATCGCAAGCCACAAGCTTTTTTTCATTTGCTTCTCCTTCGCTTCATGCCCGACACAATCGGGAACAAATCAGTTTCTCACGGAAAAAAGAACCCTGCAGTTACAGCGATTATCTCTCTCGTCGCAAAATTCGCAAGCAGGAATGTCGGGGTGCTGGCACTCACGGCACCGCATATGTATCCGTATTTCTCCGCCGCCATAGCCGCTCTGAACTGGTGAAAGCCGTCTGTCACGATAGCAAGCTCCTTTGGCAGTCCTTCCCTTTTGATTATCTCTCCGGAAAAACGTATATTTTCGTCCGTATTTGAGGAGGCGTCCTCCTTATATATTCTTTCGGGAGGGACACCCCTTGCCACAAGCTCCCGATACATACACTCAGCCTCGCTGATATTTTCGTTTTTGCCCTTGCCGCCGGACACTATACACTTGGAGTCAGGATGCTCAAGAAGATAATCCGCAGCCGCTTCTATCCGTCTGTTGAGCATCATCGAGGGATTGCTGCCGTTGACCTGACAGCCCAGCACCACCACTGTAGAACCCTCCGGCGCAGGTCTCAGGGAATATGCCGTCATCAGGCATGAAACAACTATCAGATAAAGCCCCAATGCTCCGAGCACTCCGAAAATGCCGTTTGTTATATATCTTGCCTTTTTGTTTCTCCTGAGCCTTTTCATCACCCCGGATATCTCGTCAAAGAAAGCAGCAACAAGACCGATACACAGAAAAAATATCGTTCCGGTGATGCTGCCGATATTGACTATCCTTGAATCCGCATACCACCATACCATGAGAGCGCATCCAACGATAATCAGTATCCTGATGACCTTTCCTGCAAGTCTGTATTTCAACGTCCCAACCGTCCCTTCATATCAGCAGACCCATACAAAATTCCACGATAATTGTATCACTTACCGCACTCAAAGTCAATAAGCCCCCTGAAAGCTGCCGAGCCAGACTTCACAGGGGCAGAATGACTGATTCCTTAGTCGGCGGTCGCAGCTCTTATTTTCTTTCATCTTGAGGACACAAAAGCATATCGTATGAGTAACTATCATCGTGAAATGGAGAGCACTGGCTCTGCGCCCCGCCCGGCGGATAGAAGGTACAGAATATAAGCGCAAAGAAAATCACTACAAACGCTGCCACAAGAGGCACAAAAAACAGCTCCGTCCTTATGCCCCTGTTATACAGGATAAGCTGCACAACCTCAGCGGATAAAAGAGCCGTCGCCACCCACAGCAAGCCTGCCCACTCATTTTTGCAGGCATCGCCAAACCCCCACAGCAGCAGGTTCCCCATTATGACAAATAGCACCAGAGCAACCATCCTGCAGCTGACAAAGCGCAGCAGATGGGGTCGCAGACAGGACATCTCAATGAAGCTCCACATGATAAACACCAGTCCGAAAGGCTTTACCAGTTCCCAGGGGCTATGCCTGACGGTAGACACAAGAAGGCTCCAGGCAGCATGACCTGAAGCCTCGTAGGAAATGTGCAGCACAAAGCCGCACACCAGCATCCCCATCACGTTTATGGGAAGGGACGTCTTTTTCATACTCATCAACTCCGGAAAAGATAGGTCTGCTCAATTATATGACCGTACTTCCCCTTAAATGTCCCTATCCTGCCATCGAAGTCAGCAAGCCTCCCAGCAAGGCTCCAAGCCCCACAAGGGATGAAGCGACAAGTATGTTCCTTAGCCTTCTCCTTCCCGAACGCATCGCCGAGGGTGCGTCCATATCCCTGATAAGCCTTCTCGCCTCATCCTCAAGCACTGCTCTCTGGGCTGAAGCGTATTCCGGCCGTATTATCAGTATCGCCCGCTCATAATAATCATTTTCTGTTTCGTTTACCTCGATCATACTGTGACTGATTCCCTTTATCATGCTCCTGCCTCCTGCGTTGAAATTGGTTTCACCGTAAGCATTGACCCTTTGCAGACAGTATATTCACACCCTTGGTATTAATATATTATACGTTCTGTAAATGTTGAAAACTCGGTTGAGTCAGTGGAAATCCAAGTTCAAAACTGTTGAAAACTCGGTTGAATTGGTTAATTATTCAAGGATTTCACGGTGGAATCAGAAAAAAAGTTTTCAACAATGATAATACTTGTAACCTTTTGTAACTTTTTGCTGTTAAAAATAACTTGTTGTATTATTTCAATGTCAAGTACTTTACAAGAAAAAAATATATTTTTTTAAAAAATATTTACAGAATATCCTGTCCCCATGTTTTTGCTTTATTAAAATAATTATTTCTCACAAATCTGTCAACCGGGAATGGAGATTTTTCACACCGGAAAGTTTTTAAATGGATATTATTGACATTTTTTTTGAAATAATGTATCATGTTATTTGCGCAATAAAAGACAGAACGGGCCTTTCTGTTATTGCTTGCAAAAGCAGAGCCGCAAAGACGACCAAGAGATCATGAAGGGGGTTTTCTGGTTGTTTTTGAGGCTTTGCTTTTTTTTATTTACACATTTACACAATTTATTTACAATTATTCTTTCTTGCCGTGTAGAATTTTGTATAATATTATGATATAATAGTCGGAAAGAATAACCGAAAGGAGCCTGATCTATGATACGCAAATATATTTACGGCACCCCCATCGAGACGGATGCGGTAATCGAACAGATCCCACCCGAAATCGGCAAACCGGACCACCTTACCTTTGAAACTGATAAGGACGGCAAACACGTCTATTCCTGCACACTTGCGGATGATGACATCGTTTACGGACTCGGCGAAGCTCCCCGGGGCATCAACAAGCGTGGCCACATTTACGAAAGCTTCAACAGTGACGATCCCTACCACACTGAGGAAAAGCGTTCCCTCTATGGCTCCCACAATTTTATCATAGTGGACGGCGACGTCTGCTTCGGCGCCTTTTTTGACTGCGGCGCACCTGTTACCTTTGACATAGGCTACACTGAGCATGACAGACTCACTGTAACTCTCAGCGAAAACAACTATGTACTCTACATCATTGAGGGTGACAGCAGCTACGAGATAGTCCGGGAATTCAGGCGCATAATCGGAAAAAGCTATATAGCTCCTGAGTGGGCGTTCGGGTTTCAGCAGAGCCGCTGGAGCTATTACACCGCCGATGACGTCCGCAAGGTAGTAGCCGGCTACCGTGACGCAGGGATCCCTCTTG
This sequence comes from uncultured Ruminococcus sp., assembly GCA_902768825.1. Classification (GTDB taxonomy): domain Bacteria; phylum Bacillota; class Clostridia; order Oscillospirales; family Acutalibacteraceae; genus UBA1213. The sequence goes on along the minus strand of CACXMR010000022.1, from coordinate 16,074 downwards.
ACGCAGTATATCTCGATATCGACTATATGGAGGACTACAAGGATTTCACCGTTAGCAGTGAGCGCTTCCCTGACTTTGAAGCCTTTGTCAGCGAGATGAAGGACATGGGCATCCATCTTGTGCCCATAATTGACGCAGGAGTCAAGATTGAGGACGGCTATGACATATACGAGGAGGGCAAGGAAAAGGGCTATTTCTGCAAACGGCCTGACGGAAGTGATTTTGTAGCGGCGGTGTGGCCGGGCAGGACCCACTTCCCGGATTTCCTTAACAGCGACGCAAGAAAATGGTTCGGTGACAAGTATAAGGTTCTGCTGGACGCAGGCATAGACGGCTTTTGGAACGACATGAACGAGCCTGCCATGTTCTACACCGATGAGGGCGTTGACGAGATAATCGAATATGTAAAGAATTTTGATTTCGGGTGCAACAGCGCAAGCAAATATTTTGAATTGTCAGGCAAGTTTACAGGGCTTGCCAACCGCCGCAAGGACTACTCAAACATCAGGCACAACATTAACGGTGAGTTTGTCAGCCATGACCGTGTGCACAATCTCTTTGGCTATATGATGACAAGAGCGGCAGCAGAGGGCTTCAAGCGACTTGCGCCGGACAAGGAAATACTCATCTTTTCACGCTCATCCTACATAGGGATGCACCGCTACGGAGGTATCTGGACCGGAGACAATCAGTCCTGGTGGTCACACATACTTCTTAACATAAAGATGATGCCTTCACTTAATATGTGCGGCTTTATATATTCAGGCGCAGACCTCGGTGGCTTCGGCGCAAACTGCACAAGGGATCTCCTGCTGAGATGGCTCGCCTTTGGAATATTCACGCCCTTGATGCGTGACCACAGCGCACTTGGCACACGCAATCAGGAGTGCTACAGCATGGGTGACATAAAGGCCTTCAAGGGGATAATCAAGCTGCGCTACAGGCTGCTGCCATATCTTTATCAATCCTATCTTGACGCCTGCAACAATAACGACATGATGATCAAGCCCCTTGCCTTCGGATACCCTGATGACAGGCAGGCAAGGCACATCGAAGATCAGCTGCTTGTTGGCGACAGCATAATGATCACACCGGTTTATGAGCAGAATGCCGTAGGAAGGTATGTATATCTTCCGGAAGAGATGCGGCTTTTGATATTCAAGGACGCAGACGTTAACCGCACCGAAGTGTTGCCCAAGGGAGTCCACTACATTGATGTAGCCCTGGACGAGGTGCCCATATTCATCAGGAAAGACAAGGAGCTGCCTCTTTGTGCCCCCGCTCAGTGTACCGCAAAACTTAACAGAGAGATAAACGACATTTTTTGTTAACCGGCTACAGCGGGCAATAAATTAGCCTGATTCCTCATCGGAATCAGGCTGTTTTTCTTATATATCAGAGGACTTTGTCCTCCGAACCACCTACAAGGGACTCCGTCCCTTGACCCTGCAAGCTTTTGAAAAAGCTTGACCAAAACTTTTGTGTTGCCTTTTTGGGAGAGATTTTTAGCCGCGAGCAGCCAACTAACATAACTGATAGTCTGCCCCCGCGAAATTGGGAGCGCAGGCTCTGCGCCGGCAAGCTGCCGGTCCCGAATTCGCGTTGATAGTCACTCTGACAATACAATTCAATGTCCGCGGAATGAAGGAAAGTAAGAAATGCGAGGGTGCAGTTTCGGCTTGTACACAGAGCGAAACGGAGTGAAGCGCACCCCGCGGATTGGGAGCGCAGGCTCTGCGCCGGCGAGCCGCCGGAGTCTGACTATATCTTGTATTTCTTTTCCTTGGAGGTTCTGTCCTTGCGGCCGGGCTGGATCAGCTTGTAGGGGATCTCCGGAACAGAACCCTTTGCAACATACTCATCCGAGGTGATATAACGGTAAATATCATCGTTGGTGTCAAGATTATAACGCATCTTCCTGAAATCAAAGTTGAGAACGTGCTGGCGGATTATGGAATAGACATTGATAGACCGCACCTTCTTGGCAAATTTCATGATAGACGGCTTGTATTTTTCAAATTCACCCACATATTCAAAATAATTCCTCTGGGCAAGCGCAGACCGCCAATAATCGGTTATCTTCTCCATATTCATGGTGCCGACAATGCTTCCAAAGCGCTTTTCATAGTAGTACAGGTGCTTGCTGCAGACAGCTAACTTGTTGGCATTGTGCAAAAGCCGGCTGCTGGTGGCAAGATCCTCAAAATACATATATGGGTACCTTATGTTGTAATCCCTGAAAAGTCTGGTCTTATACAGCTTGTTCCATGCATAGCTCTGAAACTTGTTGTCCCTGATAAGATAGTTGAGTGCCTTTTCCTTTGCCATCACACCCTGCTTTGCGGTGGACGGACGAGGAAGCTTCAGACCGGTGTTGAAGTAGGAATACATAAACTTGCAGTATGACATATCAGCATCGTTCTTCACGCAAGCCTCATAAAGGGTCTTGAGATAGTCCTTATGCACATGGTCATCGCTGTCGATAAAAGCGATATATTCGCCATTCGCCCTGTCAATGCCATAATTCCTTGCATCTGACAGTCCTCCGTTCTCCTTGTGAAACAGCTTGAACCTGCTGTCCTGCTCACAGAATTTCTCCGCAATAAGCGGGCTCCTGTCAGGAGAACCATCATTAATGATCAGCACCTCATAGTCCTTAAAGGTCTGTCTCTGTATAGAGATAAGACACCTGAGCAGATATTTTTCAACTTTATATATCGGAAGGATCACAGAGATCCTTGGTGTATTCTTCAAACGATCACCTCATTATTCTACAACAGGCTTTTTCAGGTCAAGCCTGCTAAGCTTTTCATAGCTGAGCTTCAGGCTCAGTCTCACCTTTGCCCTTGCTCTCCTTATATTTTCCTTTTTGGGTCTGGTACAATCGGCAGAGCACTGGCGCACAACAGATGGTATTGCAAAATACACATGGAATATGTGCATGCCCAGCTTTCCTTTTATCCTCTGGTAACAGCCCTGCTCCTCAAGGAAAAGCCTTATCATCGGAATAGTATTGATATAGTCGTTTACTCTCTGAGGGGGCATGCGTGACTCCTTATAGACAGAAAACGCCCTTGTATACAGGTAGATGCCCTTGGAAACCGACACCACCTTATTTGCAAACCAGAACAACTGCGGCGTTGCCACAGCATCCTCATAATACATATCGGGAATGCTTATGCCATGCTCAGTGAAAAGCGTTCTCCGGAAAAGCTTCTCCCAGAGATAGAACCTCATTTTTGTGTCACCTAACAGCAGACCCAGAGCCTCGTCACGGGAATATACACGGTCAGGCACCCTCATTCCCTTTTTAGTCTTGCCGCTGTTAAGAAAATAAAAATCAAACCCGCAGACAGCGATGTCCGCATCATTGTCCCTTGCGCCATTATAGAGACCTTCAAGATAATCCTCGCTGATCCTGTCATCGCCGTCTATGAAGCAGACATAATCACCTGCGGCACGAGCCACGCCAAAATTTCTGGAAGCTCCGGCCCCGCCCTCAGGATTGTCAACAACCCGGAAGCGTTGGTCAGTTTCTGCAAAAGCCCTTGCCGCCTCAGCTGAGCCGTCATCGGAACCGTTGTTTACAATAATGACCTCAAAGCTCTCAAAGCTCTGTGCCCTGATGGATTGAAGGCACGGCAGGAGCATATTCCCGCAATTATGTACAGGAATAACAATGCTTACTGCAGGGGTGCTTACATTCATCACTCTCACCTCTGTATCGTATCATTTGGCAGCAGAAGCTCCTGCACCTGCTGCGGCGTCCTCGACTGCCACCTTCTTCTTCCTTACTGCGGCAAAGGGCAGCGAGATGATTATAGTAAGATAATAGGTTATGCAGCGCCATATCAGAATTGCCGACTTAATGGTAGCCTCATCAAAAACAGTCCCAAAGAACGCACTGAAGCAATACTCTGCCGCTCCTGACCCGCCGGGCAGCGGAACCAGGCCGGAAACCATGCTTACAAAGGACTGTGCACAAAGCATATCAAACATCTGTACTCCTTCCTTGCCAAAGGACTTTGCTATGCAGTATGGCACCAGGAAAAGCACAGTGAGCTGAATAAAGGTAACAACATAAACCTTTATAACAAGTTTTTTGTCCCTGTTAAGATCCTTATTACAGTTATGGAAATTTGTAAGGCTCTCATCAAGCTTTTTTATCTTTTCATCCACGTTTTTGAGTATGCGGATCTTTCCCAGCAGCTTAAAAATACCACCGATGACCTTAGTGGTCACATTCTTGTTAAAGGAAGCCAGCAGCAGCACAACGATAGTGCCCACCTGACCCATAAACCCTATGACGGTAAGCACCCACATGGCAGGATCAAGATTCTCCACAAACATCCCGAAGCGAAGGGTCATTGCAAGGACGCTGTATCCTGTAAGGGTAAACTGCCAGACAAGGAATTTTTGAATAAGTGCGGCAGTGGCATTAGAGGTCTTTACCCCCATACGGGTCATAGTGAGCACCTGCATAGGCTGTCCGCCCGATGCACTGGGCGTCACCGCACAATAAAACTGTCCCACCATGGACACCACCAAGGCCCGCCACAGCGTAAAAGAGGGGGTACTTCGTCGGACAAACAGGTATATGATATAAGTATCCAGTGCGATGTTGAGGAAATAGAGAACAAGCCCGACTATGAGCCAAATAACATTTATCTGAAGACCGCTGTTGAGCAGGTCAATAAATCCATCCTTTGAAAAAATAAAAAACACTATCAGTCCGATTGTCAGACCGACTATAAATACATTAAAAATAAGTCCCCATGGTATAGATGATCTTTTGCGTTTAGCTCCAGACATTTTATCACCTCACAGGCATAAAAAAAATACCTCAATTTCCCATAACTTTTATTATATCATTGTTTTCACTTCCGGTCAACACATCAGAGAAGACTCAGGTATTTTTTATATAATCAAAAAGCCTGCACAGAAAACCATGCAGGCCTTTTTAAAATTCGTCAAAGCGCAGAGTATCCGAAGCTGTTGACAAGAGCCTCTATCCTCACTCCGTTGCGGCAGAGCGGGCACACAGGCGGCTTGAAGCTTTCGTAATCCTCCAGATCATTCGGGTTAAACACAGAATTAACAGGGTGACCGTCACATTCATCAACAGTAGCAAAGATAGCGGCAACGCCCACAACGGTACCCCCATAATAATTTACAGCATCGATAGCGGCAAGGGCGCTCTTGCCCGTAGTGACGGAAGCCGCAACTATCAGAACGTGCTTATCGAGAAGCATAGGAACGATATTGTCACGGAACATCATCTGACCGCCGGAAATATACTCAGGCGAAACCACATAGATAGTCTGATGGGCATTCATATTTACATAATCGTCCCTTGTCAGCTCATCCGCAATGCAGGTGCCCACGACCTCCATTCCGTCGATACAAAGGATGGTATCAACGATGGTAGTCATCTTATACATACTGACAAGCTCCTCGGCAAGGGCTTTTGCCTCAGAGAGTCTCATCTTCTGGGTTGTAACGTCTATATAATAATTCGTGTGGCTGTGCATAGTTGCAAAATGACCCTTCCGCACACGAAGAAACAGGTCGTTATTTTTTGTTCTGATCTTAAACTCCTTTGACATGACCCACCTCTATATCATCACAGCAGCTCAAATGCTGTGGTACTCCTGGAGGTAATATTACCATATTTTTGTTAAAAAATCAACACCCTATTAATAATTTTAATTGTTTTTAAACAAAAAAGCAAGCTGCCTGTCATTGGGAAAGAATCAGCTCCGCAGCCTTAATGCCGTCCACCGCTGCTGAGGTTATGCCGCCTGCATATCCGGCTCCTTCACCGCATGGATAAAGCCCTCTTGCTGCCGGACTTTGCATCATGTCGTCTCTCACTATCCTTACAGGCGATGAGCTGCGGCTCTCGACCCCGGTGAGCACCGCATCCCCACAGGCAAAGCCCTCAAGTCTCCTGTCCATAAGGCTTATGCCTTCTCTGAGCGAATCGGTTATAAACGATGGCAGGCACAGTCCCAGATCAGTGAGTGTATAACCCGGCTGATAGCTGGGCAAAACCGAACCAAGCTCCCTGGATGGCTGTCTGAGCATAAGGTCACACACCCTCTGCACCGGAGCCTTGTATCCCCCTCCTCCAAGCCTGTACGCCTGTTCCTCAAGTTTTCTCTGGAGAGCTACTCCCGCAAGCACGTCGCAGCTGCCGAAATCCTCCGGCGAGATACCTACCAGCACCGCAGAATTTGCATTAACCTTGTCCCTGCTAAACTCGCTCATGCCGTTTGTGACCAGTCTTCCTTCTTCGCTGGCAGCCGCAACCACCGTTCCTCCCGGACACATACAGAAGGTATACACTCCCCTGCCGCTGCCCAGGTGTACTGCCAGCTTATAATCTGCCGCTCCCAGCCTTGGGTGATTATAGTATCTGCCGTACTGTGCACGGTTGATGCTTTCCTGCAGGTGCTCGATCCTCACGCCTGCCGAAAACGCCTTCTGCTCCATAGGAATGCCTATTCCGTGCAGCATCTCAAAGGTGTCCCTGGCGCTGTGACCTATGGCAAGCACCGCATTGTCGGTTTCAAAGACAATTTCTTGCCCGTCTTTTGCTGCCTTGACAGCTTTAAGCCTGCCGTCGGCAATGACAAGTCCCGTCAGCTCAGTGCCGAAGTGATATTCCCCGCCAAGGGAAATAATGGTTTTGCGGATATTCCTGACCGTTGCCTTGAGCTTGTCGGTGCCGATATGGGGCTTTGCAAGATAAAGTATCTCCTCAGGTGCGCCGTGCAGGGCAAATTCCTGCAATACCTTCCTTATCCTGCTGTCCTTTGTGCCTGTGTTGAGCTTTCCGTCAGAAAAGGTCCCCGCACCGCCTTCTCCAAACTGAATGTTTGATGAGGTGTTCAGTATTCCCTCGCTTCTCATCCTTTCAACATCCGCCGTTCTTCTGTCAACGTCATAGCCCCTCTCCAGGATTATCGGTTTCTGTCCCGCCTGGGCAAGTATCAGTCCGGCAAACAACCCGCAGGGGCCGCTGCCTATGATAACAGGTCGTTTTTTGAGACCCCGACAGACCGGAAGCGCATAGCTGTATTCCTCCGCCAGTGCAGCGCTGCGGCATGACGCCACCGCCTTTTTTTCGTCTGTCCTCAGCTTAATATCCAGAGCCGCCAAAAAGTGTATCTGATCCTTTTTTCTTGCGTCAATGCTCCTTTTGAATATCGACACATATTTTATGGCATCAACCGGCAGTCTGAGCTTTTTTGCGGCTGCCCTTTTCATTCCCTCATTGTCATAATCAAGGGGCAAGGAGATATCGTTAAGTCTAATCATGCCAAAACCCGCCCTTTCTTTAATAATGCAAGCCGATCTGGCCTGCCGATGCACTGCGTCCCGCCATAAGACCTGACCCCACGGCAAAATGGAGATTGAAGCCTCCGCAATCACCGTCAACGTCAAGCAGCTCTCCACAGACAAACAAGCCCTTGTGTTTTCTGGACATCAGGGTATGGGGATCGATCTCATCAGAGCCGACTCCCCCTGCACACACCTGAGCCGAGCCAAACTCTCCCATCCTGTCGGGAGTAAAAATGAGCTTCTTCGCACAGGCAGCAAGCTGCTTTATGTCACGGCTCCCAAGCTCCCCGCAGCTTTTGTCCGACAAAGCACAGGCTTTTGCTATCACCCTTGACAGCTGTACATTCAAGGCGCCCGAAAGCAGCTCTCCTGCCTTATCATTATAAAACACCCTCCTGCAGCCCTCAAGATAGCCGCAAAGCTCGTTAAAGCCAATTCCGCTCATCACATCGGCTGCTATCTGAATCCTTTTGCAAATAGCACCGTCAACCTTACCGTCAAGGAAAAAGCCATTGACTTTCCTTGATAGCTCAAAAACGCATATTCCCGAAATGCCGCCGTCGGTAAACTGTATCTCTCCCTCAGTGCCGGCGACAGGCCTGCCGTCAGAGAGCAGCGTAACCCTGCCCTTGGCTCTGACACCCTTGAGAGCCTTGTATTTTTCGGCAGTGCTCACCGGGCAGAGCGCCGGAAACAGCTCCGAGCACCTGATATTCAGTCCCTTCAGCAGGGCATAGCCGGAGCCGTCAGCTCCAAGCTGGGGAGCAGCCTTAGAACCCGCCGCTAATACAAGTCTCTGGCAGTGCACCTGCGCATCATCCGAGGTTATCAGGAAACCGTTCTTATCCTTTTTGATGCTGCGAGGCATGAAGGAACATCTTTCTATCACTCCCAGAGCACTGCACTCTCTTTTCAGCCCGTCAAGTATGGTCACCGCCTGATTGCTGCAGGGATAGATCCTGCCCTCCTGATCGCTTCTCAGCAGCACTCCGAGACTGCCAAAAAAATCCTTCATATCGCTTACCGAAAAGCTTCTCAGCACTGACTCTGCTATAACCCTGTCCCCGTGATAGTGCTCAGGCGACACGTTTTCGTTGGAGATATTACATCTGCCGTTACCTGTAGCAAGGAGCTTCCTGCCGGTCCTGGGCTGTTTTTCAAGTATCATCACACTACCCCTGCCCGTGGCTCTTGCACAGGCAATAGCTGCACAATATCCGGAGGGACCGCCCCCTATGACCGCCGTTCTGATATTTGTGATTTCCACACTCAATCCCCCTGTCCTCATTTCCTCTCCATGATAACATATTTCTGACGCCATATCAACCACAGACTCCCTGCAGACTAACTTCCGGAGAGGAATTCCGATTGATTTTTTTTCTTTTCGGGTGTATAATATAGGAGTTATTTAGACTTATTAAATCATGCGGCTATGTGGTCAGCCGTCCGGAGGAATGCTATGAAATTTTCAGAGATGAAATATGTCCGTCCTGAGCTTGATAAAATCAGAGAGGATGCCGAAAGGATCAAGCTTGGCTTTTCAGGTGCAAAAAGCGCAGAAGAGGCAGAGATGTTCCTCACCGAATGGGACAGGCTCATGAGTCATGCAGACACCATGATGAGCCTTGCCTATGTAAGGAGCTCAATCGACACAAACGACGAATACTACGAAAAGGAAGTAGAATATATAGACGAGATATCCCCTGAGCTCACAGAGCTTGGCCAGAGCTTTGCTGAGCTGCTGGTAAACAGCCCCTTCCGGAAGGAGCTGGAGGGGAAATTCGGGAGCCTGATGTTTCTCAACAGCGAGATATTCCTTAAAGCCTTCTCAAAGGAGATAATCCCAGAAACTCAGGAGACAAACAAGCTGGAGACCGAATATCAGAAGCTCATCGCCTCGGCACAGGTGGACTTTGACGGCAAAAAATGCACCATCTCTCAGCTTATGCCCTATAAGCAGTCAGCGGATGATGAGATAAGAAGGGCCGCATGGCTCAAAGAAGCAGAGTTTTACAGCGAAAACGGGAAAAAGCTTGACGAGATCTTTGACAGACTCGTTGATCTGCGTGACAGGAAGGCCAAAAAGTTAGGATATGATAATTTTGTAAAGCTCGGCTACCTGCAGATGAACAGAAATTGCTACGATCAGGAGGATGTCAGCCGTTTCAGAAAGGCTGTTGTCCAATATATAGTGCCCATAGCCGACAGGCTCTACAGAGATCAGGCAATGCGCACAGGGCTTGCCTATCCCTTCAGCTTTGCGGACGCCGCACTTCATTTCCGTGACGGCAACCCAAAGCCAAGCGGTACCTCAGAGGACATCCTGGAAACCGGAAAAAAACTCTATCACTCTCTTTCTGAGGAAAGTGCAGAGTTTATCGATACCATGATCGAAAACGAGCTGATCGATGTCCTCAGCAAAAAGGGCAAGGCAAGCGGCGGCTACTGCACACAGCTTGCGGACTATAAGGTGCCTTTTATCTTTGCAAACTTCAACGGCACGGCGGACGATGTTGAGGTCATCACCCACGAAGCGGGTCATGCCTTTGCATTCTACTGCGCAAGGGACATATTCCCCTCGGATAACCAGAGCCCCACACTTGAGGCCTGCGAAATCCACTCAATGACAATGGAATTTTTTGGCTGGCGCATGAGCGATGAGTTCTTCGGCAGCGACTCGGAAAAATTCAGATACAGCCATCTTTTCGGAGCACTGACCTTCATTCCCTATGGGGCTATGGTAGACCATTTCCAGCACATAATCTACGAGCACCCGGAAATGTCCCCAGCCCAAAGGCACGAGGTCTGGTCGGAGCTTATCCGCGTCTATATGCCATGGATGAAGCTGGACGGCTCGCCCTTTTACGGAGAGGGCAAGGGCTGGCAAAGACAGCTGCACATTTACGAAAATCCGTTTTACTATATCGACTATTGCCTTGCACAGACGGTTGCTCTGGAGTTTTGGGCAATAATGCAAAGAAGCCACAGTGATGCCTGGGAGCGTTATATGAAGCTGGTGCGCAAGGCCGGAACCCAGACCTTCACAGAGCTTGTAGAGACCGCAGGGCTTGACTCTCCCTTTGACGAAAAAACACTCAGAGAGGTGGCTGACTGTGCGGTAAAGTGGCTCGAAAGGAATAAGATATGAAGGAAGGCGTCAAAATGAATACCATTATCGTGTATTATTCAAAGCACCATGGAAACACTAAAAAGCTTGTTGATGCCATAACAGAAAAATACGGTATTACCGCCGTTGATATCCTCAACAAGGAACAGGCGGAGCTTGAAAAGGCGGACATTATAGGTATCGCTTCGGGAATATATGCAGGCAGCTTTGCAAAACCGCTGCTGAAGTATCTGAGCAGGAACCTTCCCGAAGGTAAAAGGGTGTTCTTTATCAGTACATCGGCGGGACCGAAGCCGGGATATGAAAAATCCATAAGGGCGCTGACTGACGGCAAGTCGTGTGAATATATCGGGAGCTACTCCTGCAAGGGCTTTAATACCTTCGGACCGACAAAGCTTTTCGGCGGCACGGCAAAGGGACACCCGACAGATGAGGAAATAAACGGAGCTGTCAGCTTCTTTAGTGGGCTTTTGCAGAAATGAGGTAGACTTTATGCAGAAGGATTTTGTAAAGTTTGAAAATGTGTATAAACGCTACAAAATGGGCGAGGTCACTATTACCGCCGCCGACGGAGTGAGCTTCTCGGTTGACGAGGGCGAGTTTGCCGTGGTGGTGGGGCTTTCCGGCGCAGGAAAAACCACCGTCCTCAACATACTCGGCGGCATAGACTGCTGTGATGAGGGCAAGATTATCGTCGGAGGCAAGGATATCAGCAATCTTAACCAGCACGACCTTGCTTCCTACAGAAGGTATGATATCGGCTTCGTGTTCCAGTTTTACAATCTTATCCCAAACCTTACCGCCCGTGAGAATGTGGAGCTTGCCACTCAGATCTGCCGTGAATCCTTAGACGCCGATCTGGCTCTTGACAGCGTGGGGCTCAGCGAAAGAAAAAACAACTTTCCCTCTCAGCTTTCCGGCGGTGAACAGCAGAGAGTCTCCATAGCCCGTGCCCTTGCCAAAAAGCCCAAGCTCCTCCTCTGTGACGAGCCAACAGGCGCACTTGACTATAATACAGGCAAAAGCATCCTGAAGCTGCTCCAGAACAAGTGCCATGAGGACGGCATGACGGTCATCCTTATCACTCACAACTCAGCCATCACGCCGATGGCAAACCGTGTTATCCGAATGAGGAGCGGCAAGGTGATCAGCAATGTTGTCAACCCCTCCCCCCTGCCGGTAGAACAGATAGAATGGTAATGCGGCAGAGCGCTGGAAAAAAATCTGAAAACAAAAAGGGGAGGTCGGTATGAGCCACAGACACAAAAAACAAAGCGCCCTAATTAAGAATACTCTGAGGGAAATACTCAGAACAAAATCAAGGTTTATAGCTATTTTTGCCATCATCGGCATCAGCGTGGGATTCTTTGCCGGCCTGAAATCCGCAACTCCCAGTATGAAAAAAACCGCCATGGACTACTTTGATAGCAACAATCTTATGGATATAAGTCTGTTGTCCACCGTGGGCTTTGATGACGATGATATTGAAGAGCTGAGCAAGCTGGACTTTGTTGACGGGGTAATGCCCGGTTACTCATCGGAAATGATAGTGACCCGTGACAACATAGACTTTGTTGTAAAGCTATATTCCCTGCCCACAAAAACAAAGACCAACAAAAAGCCCATAAACGATCTGATACTGAAGGATGGCCGTCTGCCAAAAAGTGAGGATGAATGCGTCATCGAAAGCTACTTTTTGGGAATGTCCGGCTATAAGATCGGCGACACCATCACCTTCAGTCCCTCCGTTGGCGGCAGGGAAACCACCTCTATCATCAAAGGTCTCGAATACAAAATCGTGGGTGTGGTGGATTCTCCGCTTTATCTCACCTATCTGCGGGGCAATTCAACCATCGGCGACGGCACTATCACCTTTTATATGTTCCTACCCAACGAAGCCTTTGCCACTGAACGCTATACTGCTGTTTTCATGAGGACAAAGGCGTCCTCCACCATCGAAAACGAGCTGAGCAAAGCCTACAGCGATATGATAAGCGATGAAAAGGACTTTTTAAAGAGCTTCTCAACGGACAGAGTAAAGCGGTTTAATGAAACGACCCTTTCGGACGCAAAGCAGAAGCTCAGCGACGCCGAAAAGGAATATAACGAAAAAAAGACCGAAGCCCTGGATAAGCTCAGCAGCGGAGTCAAGGAAATGAAGGAGGGCGAAAACGAGTTTTATTCAAAGATCGGTGACGCCCAGAAAGCTTTAGACGACGGTGAAAAGGAGCTTGAGGAAGGCAAAGAACAGCTGGAACAGGGACAAAAGGATTATCTCAACGGCATTGAGGAGGGCAAGAAGAAGCTCACTGAAGGTCAGACCCAATACGACGAGGGAGTCGCCGCCTACAATGCCGCAAAGCTTGAATATGACATTCAGATAGAGCAAGCCGAGAAAAAGCTGGCCTCAGCCAAAAGCGAGTTTGATATGCAGTACCAGATTTTCTACAGCTCCACAAAACCCAGCGCCGATACAAAGCTGATGCTGCTGAAATCCGCCATAGACGTGTGCAACAGCACCATAGACCGGACAGAAGCAAAGCTCAGGGAGCTGAAAAGCAAAAGCATCATCGGAAGTATTCTCGAATCCAGCATCAAGGAGCAGGAGCAAAAGCTTGCTGATGCCCGCAAGGAGCTGGACGAATACCAGAAGCAGTATGACGAAGGAACTGCACAGCTAAAGGAAGGCGAGGAAAAGCTTGCCGAAGCTAAAAAGCAGCTTGAGGATGCTCAGGCTGAGTTTGATGAAAAGAAGGCAGAGGGCGCCAGGAAGCTGGGAGAAGCGAAATCTCAGCTGGACGCAGCCGCCGGTCAGCTGGCAAACGGCAGGCTGGAATACGAGACCGGAATATCCACCGGTTTGCTGCAGCTCCAGGCAGCCCAGACCAAAATCACCGAGGGCGAGAAGAAGCTCACCGAAGGAAAGCAGGAGCTGACAGATCAGAAGCATAAAACCATGCTCCAGCTAAAGGAGGGGCGGGAAAAGCTTGCCAAGGGATTGTATGAGGCTCATGTAAAGCTTGACGACGCCGAAAAGAAAATCAACAAGGCAAAGGATGACCTTGATGCCCTCGACAACGCTAAATGGTACGTCTTTGACCGTGACGACAACCCCGGCTATTCGGGCCTGAGCGAGGACGCTGACCGTGTTGACAACGTGTCAAAGGTATTCCCCATATTCTTCCTGCTGATCGCAGGCCTTGTGTGCTTCACCACCATGGCAAGAATGGTTGAGGAACACCGCACAGAAACAGGCACTCTCAAGGCCCTTGGCTATTCAAATATGTCCATCGCATTCAAATATGTAGTTTATGGGTGCACCGCTGCCCTGCTGGGTTCTGTGGCGGGCGGCGCCCTGGGTGTCACGACTCTTCCTCTGATAATCGTTGACACCTACGGGATCATGTATACCCTTCCCCCATCGGAGCTTGCGGTACACTGGAGCAGCCTGATTATTTCCTCTCTTGCGGGAATCGGCTGCATCTGCATCGTCTCGCTGATGTCCTGCTTCAAGGATCTCATGCTCTATCCGGCGACGCTTATGAGACCCAAGGCTCCAAAGCCCGGCAAGCGCATCCTGCTTGAGTATATCAAACCTGTCTGGAACCACATGAGCTTTACGTCAAAGGTTACCGCCCGTAATCTCTTCCGCTACAAGGCACGTTTCTTTATGACGGTAGTGGGCGTCGCAGGCTGTACGGCTCTCATTGTTGCAGGCTTCGGTCTGAGGGATTCCACCACAGGCATTGCGGATAAACAGTTTGGCAATCTGACCATCTACGATCAGATCTACTCCCTCTCCACTTCCGGAACCTCTGAGGAGAAGGCGTATCTCATGTCCCGCTTCCATGCTGACGAGCGTTTTGAATCCACCCTGCTGTCCTATATGGGCTGGGGCACCATCGGCACGGACGAAAGCCCCACAAAACAGACCATTCGTTTCATGGTTGGCGAAAACCAGAAGGACTTTGAGAAGATGTTCATACTCCGTGACCGAAAGACCCATGCACCCCTGGAACTGAGCAACGACGGAATCATCGTCAGCGAGCGTGTCTGCGAGACCTACGGTGTAAAGCCCGGAGAAACCATGAAGGTAAGGCTTGAGGACGAGGACTATGAGTGCAAGATTCTGGGCATGACCGAAAACTATGCCGGAATACTGGGGTATATGTCACCTGAATACTATGAGAGCCTGACGGGCAACAAACTCAAATATAATGTGGTGTTTACCCGCATAGCCGAAGACTCACCCGACGATGACCGCACCATTGCAAACGACTATATGAAGGACGACGACGTGATCACCGTCACCTCCATGCGTGATCAGATCGACACCATGATGGACATGATGAAATCCCTTGACTTTATCATTTTTGTCATCATCTGCTGTGCTGGTCTGTTGGCAATTGTGGTGCTGTACAATCTGACAAACATAAACATATCCGAGCGAGTAAGGGAGATCGCCACCATAAAGGTTCTGGGCTTTTACAGTCTGGAAACGGCAAACTTTGTTTACCGTGAGGGCATCACTCTGACGCTTATCGGCTCCCTTGCGGGGCTTGCCCTCGGAAATGTATTCACCACCTTCATAATCGAGTCCATCCAGATGGACAATGTAATGTTCGTAAAAGAAATATCATTCCTGAGTTATTTATACGCCTTCATTCTGACCTTTGTTTTCTCCCTTGTGGTAAACTTCATGATGTACTTCAAGATGAAGAAGATAAGCATGGTCGAATCCCTGAAGAGCATTGAATAATGTACAAAAGACAAGCCTGATTCCTTTCGGAATCAGGCTGTTTTTCTTATATCTCAGAGGACTTCGTCCTCCGAACCACCTACAAGGGACTCTGTCCCTTGACCCTGCAAGCTTTTGAAAAAGCTTGACCAAAACTTTTGTGTTGCCGTTTTGGGAAAGACTATCATCCGCTGGCAGCCGCGACCAGGACAGTTACAAGTCTGTTTATCTGACATCGCGAAATTGGGGGCGCAGGCTCTGCGCTGAAAAGGCTTGACCAAAACTTTTGTGTTGTCGACTTTCGGAACAACTACGAGCCGCGACCAGGACAGTTACAAGTCTGTTTATCTGACATCGCGAACAGCGTTTTCGGGGTTGTCAGGGGGACTTTTTCGTAAAAGTCCCCCTGACTTTGAGCCTCTTGCTGGTTTTGTGCTGCTCCTTCAGAAGCTTTACAATCTCCGCCGGCTTGGGCGCATTGCCATATAACAGGACTCCTACACGATAGATCGCTCCCGCAAGCTTGCCAAACAGATATATAGATACAAACTGTATGACTATCGAAATAATTATCTCCACTGCGCTAACGTCCGACATGGCTATCCTCGTGAACATCGCAAGCGGTGCAGTAAACGGTATGTATGTGCAGACCACCATCAACGGACTGTCTACCGTGCCTGAGTTCATGGCAATTACTATTACCATAAAGGCGGCTACAAGCAGCAGCATGACCGGAGTGATCACAGTGTTGAGGTCCTCGCTGCGGCTCGCCAGTGATGAAAAGGCTCCCAGCAGGAATGAATAGATAAAGAAGCTCGTCACAAAGAACAGTATGGAGTAAAATATCAGCTCCGGAGGGAAG
>CACXMR010000021.1 GCA_902768825.1 uncultured Ruminococcus sp. | reverse complement strand
TCGACAAAGTCGTTGACCGCTTGTGCGATTCCATCCGCAATCTGACCTGTGAAACCATTCGTAGTATCACAGGTCGCTCTTGGATATTGTCATGTTTTAGTTAAGGGATAGTATGAAATGATATTAATAGTTTTTGATATATTTCCGATTAATGATTGAAAAAATATGCGCATTGTGCTATCATAAAAAAAGTTTAGTTTTATTCAGGGAGTGCTGACAACACAGTGCTCCTGATTCTCTGCAAGAAAGGAACATCTTATATGCCAAGAAAAATCAAGAAAAAAACTGTCAAAAAACAGGTGAACACAGGTAAGATCATACTGATCACAGCAGGCATTATTCTCGGGGTGATTGCCGTGTTGCTGATTATCCTCGCAATAGTGCAGGGCGCCAACAAGAGCAATGAACCGGAACAGACTTCACAGACAAGCACCACCACCAGTTCTACAGTGAGCACTGCATCAGAGCAGTCATCACAGCTGACGACTGAGACAAGTATTCCTGACTTTCTGAAGGATGTGGAGATCGACACCACAAAGGATTATTACGCCGATATAGATATCAAGGACTATGGCAAAATAACCGTCAAGCTTGATTATAGTGCGGCACCGATCACTGTCAGGAACTTCGTTTATCTTGCAAACTCAGGCTTCTATAACGGCCTTACCTTCCACAGGATCATGGAGGGCTTTATGATGCAGGGCGGCGATCCTAAGGGCAACGGTAAAGGAGGCTCAGAAAACAATATTTACGGCGAGTTTTCTAACAACGGCTTTAACAATCCCCTGTCCCATACCAGAGGCGTTATCTCTATGGCAAGAAACAGCTACAGTATGGACAGCGCAAGCTCCCAGTTCTTTATCTGTCAGAATGATAAGCATAAAGGCACTCTTGACGGCAACTATGCAGCCTTTGGCCAGGTGACAGAGGGCATAGAGATAGTTGACAAGATCTGCACGGACTCAAAGCCTATCGATAACAACGGCACTATCCCTGCGGATCAGCAGCCTGTCATCAATTCTATCACAATTCGCACAGAGGCTATTTCTTGATAATGCTTATTGTGGCAAATAACTGAAAGGGGAGAGTTGCTGTGCTGATGCTTTTCATAATTCTTGGAGTTGCGTTGCTTGTCAGCTGCATTGGCTTCAAAAAATACGTCTGGTTTATCTCTCTTGGCTACGGTTTTTCGGTAGCCGCTATAGCTCTCACGGTTTTGTTCGTATATATCAGGACGGAATCCGTTATGACCATTGTGACTGCGCTGATCCTTGCTGTCTACGGCGCGCGACTGGGAGGCTATCTGCTTTACAGAGAGCTGAAGAGCAAGGCTTATAACGCCAAGATGAAGAAGGAGATAAAATCCGGCAAGGGTATGAATATCGGCGTTAAATGCTGTATCTGGGTGTCGGCGGCTATTCTCTATGCCTGCCAGACCTGCCCGCTGCTTTTCAGGGCACAAAAGCCCTTTGCTCCCGATGATGCGCTGTTTTTTGTGGGCACGAGCATCAGCTTTTTAGGGTTTGTGATGGAGTGCGTGGCAGATTATCAGAAGTCCAAGGCAAAGAAAAAGAATCCGTCCCGGTTTGTGGATTCCGGACTATACAGGATCGTCAGGTGTCCGAATTATTTCGGCGAGATACTGATATGGACAGGAGTGTTTGTCGGCGGTATAATGATCTACTCCGGAGCGCTGGAGTGGATATTGGCAATTCTCGGCTATCTCGGCATTATCTACGTCATGTTCAGCGGGGCGAGAAGGCTTGAGGAACGTCAGACACGCACCTATGGCAATGACCCGGAGTATCAGAAGTATTTTCACAAGACCCCTATACTTATCCCGCTTATTCCACTTTACAGCGTGATAAAATGGAAGTGGCTTGTTGCATGAGGATAAACAAAATGAAGAAGATTATTTTTGCGGCTATTCTGATAAGTATTATGATTTGCGGGTGTTCAGGAAATAACAGCGCCCAGGTTTCGTCTCAAAGCCCGTCAGAAAGCTCTGCTTCCGTCAGTGCCGGATATCGTCTGATAACCCAGCAGGAAGCTAAGGAGATTATGCAGGAGCAAACAGGTTATATCATACTTGACGTGAGGACCAAGAGCGAATATTCAGAGGGTCACATTCCTGGGGCGATATGCGTCCCAAATGAGACTATCGGCGATGCTGATATCCCTGAGCTTCCTGATAAAAACCAGACTATTCTTGTCTATTGCAGAAGCGGCAACAGGAGCAAGCAGGCAGCAAGGAAGCTTGCTGATTTGGGTTATACAAGCATACTTGAGTTCGGCGGGATAATCGATTGGACCGGAGACGTAGTTTCCTCCGGCAAGCTGCCGGACCCGAGTTCGCACTGAAAGTCACTCTGACGATATAATTTAGTGTCTGCGTGAAGAAAGAATCAACTGCGATCGGCCAAGTAGCAATTCAGACGATGTGTCAGCTCAAGCACATGGGGCAGGCTCTGCGCTGGCAAGCTGCCGGTCCCGAGTTTGCGTTGATATCCACTCTTACAAACTATTCAATTCCTGCAGCCGGCAGCCCGTTGAAAGGTCAGATCCTTTTGACGGGCTGTTTTTTGACGGGTAAAGAAAGCTTGTCAAAAAATACTCAGAGAAAAATAGATTTAACTTATATATAAATATTTCACAAAAATCCCTGCAAGTCTTTTACTTTACAGTCACAAAACTGCGAAAAACCGGAAAATTTTATGCAAGAATTATAATAAATAATCGTATCTGAGTAAAATATTTGTAAAAAACTCCCTAACAAATTACAATATGCGTATTTGTTAAAGTATACAAAAAATGGATATTCCCTTGAATAGAATAGGAGAATGTGGTAGAATACACATAGATTTTAATTTGGACTTTAGCGTAGAGGTGTGAGTAAGGGACTCACAAGTTATTTTGAATAAAAAGAAGACGTTATTGTCTGGTAATCTAAAGAGGAAGTCAGGAGAGAAGAAATTGAAGAAGGCTTTGAATATCATTAAGAACATTATCGTATGGGCTGTAGTGGTATTTGCCGTTTTGATGACACTGTTTACCATCATTTCTGTAAATACGTTCAACCGTAACGACCGGCAGATCATGGGCTACAAGCTGTATATTGTGGACTCTGATTCAATGAGCAAGACAGATTTCAGCGCAGGCGACCTTATCATGGTAAAGGAGGTTGACCCCTCAACTCTCAAGGAGGGCGACATCATAACCTACATCTCCCAAAACGGCGCAAGCTTTGGCGAGACCGTGACCCATAAGATCAGGAAGCTCACCACCGACGCAAGAGGAAACCCGGGTTTTGTCACCTATGGTACCACTACCGACACGGATGACGAGACTATCGTTACTTATATGTACGTTCTCGGCAAGTATGAGAACAAGATTCCTAAGCTTGGGTATTTCTTCAATTTCATGAAGACCCCTGCAGGTTACATTATCTGCATTTTCATCCCCTTCATGATTCTGATAATCTATCAGGGTGTAAGGTGCTTCATGCTGTTCAGGAAGTATAAGAAGCAGCAGCTTGACGATATGCAGACCGAAAGAGACCAGCTTGCTACCGAGCGAGAGAAGAATGAACAGATACTTGCAGAGCTGAAGGAACTGAAGGCAAAGCTTGACGGTCAGGTGGCTGCTACTGAAACAGCCGGAGCTGTGTCAAGTTCGGAAGCTTCACAGGAGGTCGCTACAGGTAAGACCGAATATCCTGCAAGTGAAAGCAAGGACGAGGCTGCAGAGGCAAAGGACGAGCCTGTAAAGCCGGAGAGCAGTACAGATGAGGTGTAAGCCATGAAGATGAAGCTGCTCAAAATTTGGAGCGTTATCAGTACGGTGCTTGTAATATTGATAGTGCTGATAGCAATATTCCTGATGGGATCAAGACTGCTTGGTTTCAGAGTGTTTAATGTAATATCAGGCAGTATGTCGCCGGCATATAATGTAGGCGATCTGATATATGTCAAGAGCGTGCCGCCGAGCGAGATACAGGTGGGCGACCCGATAACTTTCGTGCTGAATGAGGACTTAGTGGTAGCGACCCACAGAGTTGTGAGGATCGACGCCGAAAACAGTCACATCTACACAAAGGGCGACGCAAACCAGACCATTGATTCCTCGCCGGTACATTTTAACAATGTGATAGGTGTGCCGCAGTTCCGCATACCGATGCTGGGATATGTATCTGATTTCATACAGAACCCGCCGGGAATGTATATTACCATAGGAATCTGCTGTGTGCTGATATTTATAGTATTCCTGCCCGACATAGTAAAGAGGGCAAAGAAGAAGTCTGCTGAGAGGGAAGCAGCGGCCCTGACGGAGGGAGCGACCACAGAGGGCGCATTGCCAAAGGAAGAGCCGGAAAAAGCTGCAGCCGATGTCAGCGAGACGACAGACAGCACAGAGACTGTCAAGGCAGAAGAGCCTCAGGGGGCCCGCACGAAGATAAGCGAGCCGGAGGACAAGTAGGGGAGACCCGTTAATCAGATTTCCAATCAATGCCCAAAAGCATAGCCTAACGGCATGATTTGAAATATAAAATACTGAAGAAAGGAGGATAATCTGATGAAGAACACCAAGAAAAAGGTGTTGGTTGGTGCGCTTGTAGTGAGCATGGCAGCCATCATCTCCATGGGCACAATCGCTTGGTTCTCAGCTCAGGACAAGGTAGAGAATACTTTCAAGATCGTTTCATCTGAAGACGAGGAGCATGATCCTACCTTTGCCGTAGATGTATGGGAGAAGGTTCCTGGCAATGACAAGGAGCAGTCCGGTCATACATACGACGAGCTGCAGCCCGGTGATACCTGCGATAAGGACGTTAACGTCGAGAACACAGGTAATGTCGCTCAGTATCAGCGTGTTACTGTAACTGTTACAGAGGGAGCTGCATGGAGATCAATGCTTGGCATGGAGCCCAGCACAACATCTGTTCCTGATCTTGCTGATATCGTTGAAGGATTTAACGGTGAATTCTGGAAGGTTGATGCTGACACTCCCAGTAGGTACGATTCGGCTGCTGATGCATTCGTGTATGTACTTTATGGTAACAGTGAAGTTGAGCCTGATGCTGTAAACCAGGTATTCACAGCTGTTAAGATTCCTGACGATGTTACTAAGGAGATCGCCCAGTCGTTCGATGGCGATTTCACTGTCAAGATCGTAGCAGACGCAGTACAGTCAAAGAACCTTGGCAGTGGCAAGGCTGGCTATCTGGCAGCAGTCGATGCTTTCAACACTGTTGAGAAGAATTCTTGATCGTATCCCCTTTCGGCTTAATGACAGCGTATGCTGTCGAGAACGACAAAAGACAGTATATTCTGTCAAAAACAAAATTCCTTAGGAGGGAAATAAAATGAAAGAAAAGAGAGTTACAAAAAAGGCGATACTCGCCAGCCTTCTTTCAGTAGCTGTTTGCACCTCCATGCTGATCGGTACATCTTATGCGTGGTTTACAGATAGCGCTGTTTCTACTGGAAACAAGATCGTTTCAGGTAAGCTCAGCATTGATTTTATGGCAAAGAATACTGATGGTGTGTATGAGTCAGTTGATGGCAAGGCTATATATACATATGATAGATGGGAACCCGGATATGTTTCATGGAACAATCTGAAGGTTACAACAGATGGAAACCTTGCCCTCAAGTATACACTCAATTTCACAAGCAAAGGCGATATAAAGAACGCTAAGCTTGCAGAGGCAATAGACGTTTACTACGCTCCTGGCGAAATTGCAAAGCCTGCAGTTGATCCTACTCGTCCTACCACTGCTCAGATTCTTGATGTTCAGAGCATGGAGGGTACAACTGACAGCGGCGAGGCAGTTAAGCTTCGCAAGCTCGGCACTCTGAAGGATGCTTTTGCCGGCAATGCTAATTTCAAGATGGAAGATACTCTTATTCCGCAAGAAGCTAAGCCCGAACCTGATAAGGCAGATACAGACGACTTTGCTACTCTCGTGCTTGTTATGAGAGAAGAAGCTGGCAATGAGTATCAGAATCTTTCTATTCCTGAGTTCGATGTAAGCATCTTTGCTACTCAGTACACCTATGAGATTGATACATTCGATAATCAGTATGATAAGGATGCGCCTGCTATAACTGTATCTAGCCAGGCTGATCTCAAGGATGCAATCAAGAATGTTGTTGATGGTGGTAAGGTGGTA
This sequence comes from uncultured Ruminococcus sp., assembly GCA_902768825.1. Taxonomy (GTDB): domain Bacteria; phylum Bacillota; class Clostridia; order Oscillospirales; family Acutalibacteraceae; genus UBA1213. The sequence continues at coordinate 42,168 of CACXMR010000021.1, read as the reverse complement.
CTTGCACCTAATACCGAAATTACCGACCCGATAGTTGTTAATAATGGCAAGCATTTTGATCTTGACCTCGGTGGTAACGATTTGAGCAAGGGCGTTAGAGTATATTATGGTGATGTCACAGTTTCTAATGGTAAAATCACTAACGCTGGAGCTCAGGGTCTCATGATTTGGCCTAACGCTGCTGATGACGTAACAAAGGTTACAATCGCTGAAAATGTAACAATTACCGGCGATTGGGGTATCACACTCTTTAATGCTGATGACGGAAATGCATCTAATATTGTTGTTGATATGTATGGTATCGTTGATGGTAACATCTTTGTAAACGGTCTGCTGAAGGAAGGCAACTCTGTTGTCAACGTCTATGGTAAAGTTAATGGTGGTTCCGATGATGGTAAAAGCATCGGTATTGCTGTAAATGGTAAGGCTACTGTTAACCTGATGGATGGTTCAAGTGTAACTGGTGGTACTGGTGTTGAGGTTCGTGCTGGTGCATTGAATGTTTACGAGGGTGCTACAATTACTGCAACCGCTTCACCGGTAAGCGCTCATCCGAATGGAAGTGGCACAACTACACAGGGTGCTGGTATTGGTGTATCTCAGCATACAACGAAGCTCCCGATCAGTGTCAATGTATATGGTGGTACCATCAACGGTTATGTACCGCTGTACCAGATCAACCCGCAGAACAATAGTGATGAAGACTTGGCAAAGATCAGCATCAACGTTCAGGGTGGTACATTCAACTGCACAGGTGCAAATACAGAGAAGTTCATTATTGGCAACGAAAATGCTATCAATTACAATAATGTCTATGCTAACTGATAGCTGTCATTGTTTTAGTGATTTTTAAGCGTTGACTAATCTCCCACCCCACCCGGGGTGGGGGGTTATCAAAGGACATAAGCGGGTCTTGTGTTCTTTGATAACCTGTATAATGTCGAAAGGAGGCTGCACAATGAGAAAATTTAAGATCAGACTGGTTGTGATCTCACTGATCGCGATAGTGCTCTCACTGGTTATGCAGGAAACTATAGCCTATTATTCTTCCGTGGGTACCGCCGAAAACATTGTGACCTCCGGTGAGCTGAAGCTCAGGATCCACGAAAAAACCGATCAGGGTAACGACTTTCCTGCCGAGGGTGTCTATGTGATGCCCGGCGATGTGGTGGGTAAGTGCGTTACCATAGAGAATGTTTGCGGTCATCCCTTCTACCTGCGTGTCAGACTTGTCTATGGTGGGTCTTCCGATGAGGTGCCCCCAGAGGATTGCTTTAAACTGAATATTAACGAGAAGGACTGGATGGCTCACGACGGCTGGTACTACTATAACGGCATCCTCCAGCCCGGCGAAATCACACCTGAGGTGTTCTCGCATGTTGAGATAGTCGGTGCGAATGTCGATAATAGCTTTATCGGCAGGACCCTGTCTCTGACCGTGGATGCTCAGGCTGTCCAGAGCGAGAATAATCCTGTCACCGGCACGGATTATTTCAACGTCAGCGGTTGGCCCGCAGAATAAGAGGTGAACAGAATGAAAAAGATAACTACGGTGCTTGTGCTTCTGTTTGCTCTCCTCTTTGCAGTGACCGCTGTTTATGCTGCCGACAGTAATGTGGATTACCTTGGCAGTGCGGGTGACTTCGTGTTCGCACCCGGCAGCAGCTACTCTCCCACCGATCTGTTCAGTAACTTCAAGGACGTAATGCCCGGCGATAACATCACTCAGAAGATAACTGTCCGCAACGATGCGGCTAAGAATGTTAAGGCAAAGCTTTATGTGCGCTCTCTGGGAGCTGACGACGCTACAAGGGATTTCTGCTCAAAGCTTATGTTTACACTTACCAAGTCCGATGCTAATGAAATGCCCTATATGTTTAATGGTGACTCGGCGTTTACTGCGGATAATGACGGCTGGATCTACCTCGGAACACTCTATTCCGGCGGTACGGTTGACCTCGATCTGGTGCTGAGTGTACCGACTGATCTTGATAACCGTTATGCCAACAGCATCGGCAGGATCACCTGGGAATTCAAGGCTGAGGAGCTTCCCGTTGAGTCATCCGATCCTGTACCGCCGCCCAAGACCGGCGATAACAGTGCATTGCCCATCGGCATTGTGGCAGTCTCAGGTGCTGCAGTAGCAGTTCTTCTGGTTTTAGTCCTTAAAAAGAGTAAAAATCAAAATGTGTGTTTTAATGAATAGAAATTTTAATGGGAGGGAATAAGCATGTCAAAATCATATAAGCCTTTCAAGAGGATTGCTTTTTCTCTCAGTCTTATCTTGATGATGCTTTGGCTTATGCTCGGTACGGGTACTTCAATAGCGTGGTTCAAGGATACCTCTCCCGAGCTTAAGAACGTGTTCCATTTCGGAGAGTTCGAGCTTGAGGTGTCTTACAAGCAGGATTCAGGTGATTATAAGAAGATCGAGCAGGATACTGTAGTCTTTAATGAAAGTGACAGGTATGAGCCAGGCTACACTAAGGTGCAGTATTTCAAGGTCGAGAACAAGGGTACACTTGCATTTGATTTTGATGTTGCGCTGCAGGTTACCAGCTTTGTTCAGGCTACTAACGCTTTGGGTGAGCTCTTCAATCTTCAGGATTATATCAAGTTCGGCGTTGTCTATGCAGACACCGAGGCAGGGCTTGACGCAATGGTTGGCATGCCCGACACAAGAAGTGCTGCAGTGGCTTATGCAAACGACCCGTTAAACCAGTATGCATCTCCGGCTCAGTACAAGACGGAGAAGCTCAGCCTTGATGCTAAGAGCACCAAGTATATGGCTATTATAATCAGGATGCCTGAGGAAGTCGGCAATGAGGCAAACTATAGACTCTCTCCCGAGCCTACTGTTGAATTTGGTTTGTTCTTCACCGCATCGCAAAAGACTTCATAATGGCCATTGAATTGATAAATATATTTTACATAAAACGGGAGGAGGTGCCGTATGAGAGCGTTCTATAAAAAGCTTTTTGACATCAAAGATAACGATCGCATAAGTGACAAGCAGATGCTCATGCGTGTTATTACCACTATCTCTGTTATAGTGGTATGTCTTGTTGCAATGAGTGTAGTCGCATACTCATACTATAATCTTTCTATCCAGACCGGGTCGAGTACGGTGTCTCTGAATAGGTCGAGGTTTAAGGTAACGGTTAGTGCAGCAAATGATAATGTACAAAATGATAGTACAGATTACACAACTACTTACGGAGATTATTTCACTGATGTTTCTCTCAAGGGAGCTAATCAGACCTATACTATTACAATAACCCTTGCAGATGGTTCTACAAGTGATGGATTCTGTACCTTGTTGATAGGTAACAGTGGTGGACCTGCTATAAAAGATTCCACTGATAATGAGTATCATACCGTTCAGTTTGGTAGTGTCGACGGTGGCTGCGGAACTACTCTTTCATTCAAAGTCAAGACTCCCGCTTCGGGCGTTGATAACGATAATCCTGTAACTGTTAGGGTTGGTTCCTGTTGGGGCACAAGCGCAAAGACCGGAAGCAAGGTTAAAAATAATTGTGTTTATACAATTTCAACTATTAGCAGCACTTCTAACTGGGGTGCAGCATGGGCGGGACTTACTCAATAAGCGCCTTTAATAATTATGTATATGGTTATCGTTTCCATATAAAATTTTTAGAAAACGGAGGGATGTATCATGCTTGAAAAGCTGATGAAGTTCAAGGCCTCAAAGAAAACAAGCTTGCTATTGAGTTTGTTTTGCATCTTGATGTGTGTCACTGTGCTCATCGGTACGTCTTTTGCATGGTTCACAGACACAGTTACCTCTGGCTCGAACCGCATTCAGACCGGAACATTGAAGGTCGGCATGGAGTATAGGACAGTTACTCTTGGCCAGACTTCACAGAGTTGGAAGGATGCTAACGGAGCCGGCGACATCCTCGATCCGGATGCTCTCTATGAGCCGGGTTATGTATCACTGACACTGTTCAGGATCGAAAATAAGGGCAGTCTCAGTTTCAAGTATCAGCTTGCTCTCAAGCTTGCTGAGCAGCAGGGAATCAACGTATTCGGCGAACCCCTCAAGCTTTCCGATTACCTTAGCTTCAACCTGATTCCTTTGACAGGCACTGACAAAGAAAAGGCTCTCGGCGCAACAGCTACCTACCAGCGTGAAGATGCTCTTGCTCTCCTTAATAATAACCCCGCTGAGCTTGGCTTCAACGCACAGAATACTGTAGATGCTGTTATGCCAGCCAAAGAGAACGGTAACGCAAACGACAAGTACGATGTTGTTGCTCTTGTCATCTACATGCCTGAGACGGTTGGCAACAAGGCTATGTACGACACCGACACCACAGCTCCGAGTATCACACTCGACTTCAAGCTTGTTGCTACTCAGTACACCGATGAGAAGGACTCCTTCGATCAGTACTATGATGAGAAGGCAGTTTATAACGACGAGAACAATCCTGTCAGACCCAACTGGACTGCATTCCAGTACATAAAGGGCGATCTTGCAAACGAGCTTGTTTGCTATGACGGTACAGGCTTCCCGGTTGTTAAGGTTAAGAGTGATGCACCTTTAAATGGCACACTCATAGTTTCAGAGTGCAATGCTCCCATCGGCTTTAATGTTACAGCTGGCACTATCTATAAGTCTTACAATATTTCTGTTGTATATGATAATGGAAATCCTGTAAGCGGTAACTTCACAGTCGATATGTTTGTTGGCAAGGGTTATCCGAATCTGACGATGTATCACAACGGAGTAGCAATGGATGCTTCCATTTACACCTATAATTCTGACGAAGGTTATGTTAGGTTTACAACAAATTCATTCAGCGTATTCACTGCTGTAGTTGAGAACGTAGCTGCAAGGATAGGTAATAATTGGTATGCAACTATCGAAGAGGCATTTAATGCTGTTCACGAAGGAAATGAAAAAACAGCTGTTATTACGATGCTTGCTAAGAAGCAGAATATTGAATCGAGTCTCCAGGTAAAAGCAGATGAGAATATTACCGTTGATCTGAATGGTTGTCTCCTGAACTCGTCTCAGATTATTGCTATGAAGAATTCAGGTGAGCTTACAATTAAGGATAGTTCCTATGGTACAGATGGAGTTGTAAGCGGTGATGAGACTGGACTTGACATGGAGTATGAGACTGGTGATAAGGTACTTGGACTTATTAAATCAACAGGTAAACTGAATGTTGAGAGTGGTACTATAAAAGTTAGCTCAAAACTTTCAAGCAATAAGGATTTTGCTGCTGTTTACTCCATGGGAGAGACGAATATCTCTGGTGGTGAAATTCTTGTTTATAATGACAGGAATGCTACTTATTATTCAACAGATTCTACATCGTCAATTGGACTCTTTGTGGATGGTGGAAAACTGACTATGTCTGACGGTTTGATTTCCTGTACGTCCAGTAGTGCTCATAATAATGCCCTCAAGTTAAATAATTGTGAGCTCGATATTACTGGTGGCTCTGTGTATAGCGAGGCTTATGGTCAGAAATCTACTAAGTCATATCAGTCTTCTGTGTGGATTCTTGGATCTTCTCATGGAACGGTTAAAGGTTTGTCAGTTAGTGCTCATATTCCCAGTGATGCTAAATATATCACTGAAACATATGGCGTTAGATTTGAGACTACCGGCGATGTTACATTTGATGATTGTTATATCGTAGTTGATTGTGCACAGAAGAGTTCTTCCGCTACCACTGGTGCGACTTATTACGGAATTATCGCTAAAAATGGTAATTTGGTTGTTAAGGATTCAAAGGTTTCTGTTAATGGACTTATTAAAGGATGCGTTGGTGTTTTCGCTAATGGATCTGCTAATTTAACGTTGAAAGATTCTGTATTTAGTATTGTTGATAAATCAGGAAGTTATCCTGTAGCTGTTAAGGGTGCTGGTTCTGCAGTTATTCAGAATGTTGAAGGATGTTCTGCTACTGTTTCTGGTAAATCTAAGGTCTATGGATATAACGCAACTGGTAGTAGTAACATAAATGTTGGCACAGGTAATAGTATTGTTCTTGATTCCGCTCAGACTTATTATTCTTGTAATCTGTTTGCTAAGGATTCTACAGCTACTTTGACTTTGGCAAATGATGAGGCTATTCCTGCTGTTCCTTCAAGTGCAAAACATCTTGAATGGTCCAACTAATCAACAAACCTTATCCCCACCCCCAATCGGGTGGGGATTTTCCTTGCCAAAAAAATGCCACCCGATGCTGATGTGCGCCGGGTGGCATATTTTTATGTATTGTCGCTGGAACCATTAAAGCTGTAATACTCATGGACGAGATTTTTGTAGCCGAGCCGCTTCATGTCGTTGTACCGCACATTATACCTCGATTTAGTTCGCTTGCCGCTGACAAGGTAGCGGATGCAATCCTGAGCATAGTGGTCGATGTCCCTCAGGCTGTCCACCGTGTTGATAACGGGGAAAAACCAGCAGCTCCACGACAGCTCGTTGTCCACCGGACTGTCCAGCAGCTTTTTGTTGAATATCCTGATGAAGGCAGAGGCAGAGTTCTCACCGGAAAGCCCGTTTCTCGTCTGCCAACGCCTGAGCGCCCTTGTCTTGCGGCGCATCTTTGCTTTGATCTTGCCCACCGTGACAGGTGAAATGTCAATGACCTCACCTTGGCTTGAAAAACCCAAAAACGTCCATCCGTCCTCAGGTCTGCCATAGAGTTCCTTGTCAGGGTTCATGCATAAACCCATCTCTCTCAGGGTTTCTTTTATATGATCGGCATAGGTCTCGACTTGATTTTGTTCACCCGCAAAGACAATTATGTCGTCAGAGTATCTTGCATAGGTGCCATAATGCCCTTCCTGTCATCAATAACAGAACCCCTTTCGGTTACACAATTCTCCTCAAGCAAACCGCAGAGGAAGCCGCATAGCTCCGGGTCGTCAAAAAGTACATCCTTCAGCATTGGCGTCAGACGTTGTATGGGCACAGAATTGAAATAGTTGCTAATGTCCGACTTGTAAAAAAACGAGCTTTTAATGCCGGGATCAGTCACGAATCTCCGCACCGCATCCTTAGCGTTCCTTGAGGGCCTGAAGGAATAAAGATTATTGCAAAACAAACTGTCATATTTCCTGAGGATCAGGTGGGTCAACCATGTTTTCGTTTTGAGGATAGGTGTAAACAACACGCTTTTTTTTGTAGCTGTTTTTGTTTATCACTTTTCTTTCCGGCAGGGGAAAAGCCTCACCGTTTCTAATCCTGTTGCAAACAGGCAGGTAGCTTTTACTGATAATAAACCTCCTGAGCTCCTTTTCAAAACCGGAATGGCTTATCAGCGAGGTCTTGTAATCATAAAAGCTTATCCATATACTCTCCTCGGACAGCAAATCCAACAGTGACATTAATCCTACCCCCATCAAGTGTGAAACAAATAAAAAAACAGAAAGAGAAATCGTTAAATCCAAGAAAATTCTTGGATATACTGGATCGTACACGGTACGGCTGCCTGCGAAGCCCTGATAAGTACCGTGCCGGATCTGCCGCAGGCGCAAAGCGTTCTCTTTCTGCTTTTTGCATATTAATCATTGGTTAAAAACTTGCATTATGATAATGCATTCCGTGTCCGTTCAATAACATATTTTTTTGTATTCCACCAGCCCTCGACGTCGATATAATATCTGAGATAGGGGATACCTGCGCGGCGGCAATCCTCTCTGAGCTTCTTTGCTGCGCTCTTCCCTGAGAAAAGCTCAACAACTAGAGCACACTTGCCGTTTTTGATGAAAGAATAATAGGGGAGATGGGTATACTTTCCCAGATCCATGGTCACCATGTAATCGGAAAATTCTCTCAGGAAAATACTGTCAAAATACTGCTGATAGGTTCCGTTGAAGTTATATGTTGTTAGACGAGTTTGTCTGCTGTGCAACAGGTGCCGGATTTTGTTGAGGATGATTTTGTGATTGGGGACTCTGCTGTGCACTCTTTACAACCTCGTTAGCAATATTTCTCGCAATCTGTTCATTAGCTGCACCGAACAGCTTAGAAAAAAATCCCATATGAAGACCCCCTGCTCTTTTTTAACTAATCATGTACCATATTATAGCATAATATTGTTGAAATTTCAATAAAAAAACCGTAAAACACTCAAAACTTTTCCTGCTTTTCACAGCTTTGCAAAAAAATGGTCAGTGATTTTTTGCATCACTGACCAAATTGTTTATTTAAGCATTATTCATTTGACTGCTCTACAGCACTAAGCTCTGAGCTATTGTCCTCAGAAGAAGCTACACTGGTTTCAGCATCGCTGTTTTCCGCATTGCTTTCAGGTGAGATGTCCTCTTTAATGCCGGACGCCTTTTTAAGATCCTTAATGAGATCATCAAACTGCTTCCTTGCTGACTCATTATCTTTTACTAATACAGCGATCATTCCGCCCTCGCCCTCAGTGTTGATAAACTCTGTGACCGCAGAGAAAAAACCAACGCATAAAGCAGCTAAGAGACCAAGGATAGTGGTGATAATTCCGATGACAATGCCGGAATTTTTCGGGCCCTTTTTATTCTTCTCATTTTTAGATAATGCGCCAAAAACAATTGCAGCGACGGCAAGGCCTATTCCAATCCAGCAAATAACTACATTGATGGTGCCGTAAAACCTTACTTTTCCGTCAAAACCGAACCCGGTCAGGTCTTCCATAGGCAGCAGAGCAGCGATCAAAATAGTTACCAAGGCTGCAAGTCCCAGCAGTAATCCGATCCAGCCCTTTACGTTTGTTCCATTTTCCTTCATTTTTTTAACCTCCATTATTGGGTAGCGGGAGTTTTTTATCCTTCAATTCTGTTATTATATCATATCGTTTATCATTTTTCAATTATTTTTATGCATTGAAATAGGGTAAAAATGATTATTTTAATTTAATAAAAGAATTGGAAGCAGTTCTGGTGTTCTCAGCTTTTGACTGAAGGACAGCTTTTCCAATTAGTGAATAGAGAATAATACAGAAACGCCCCTCGAAGCATTACTATAAACTATTCTCTATTCACTATAGATACTCTGCTTGGATATTGTCGGACCCGAAACGAATCTATTTTTATTGAATAATAGAATTGGAAGGAGTTCTGGTGTTTTCAGCTGTTGACTGAAGGACAGTTTTTCTAATTAGTGAATAGTGAAAAGAGAATAGTGAATAGAGAATAATACAGAAACGCCCCTCGAAGCATTACTATAAACTATTCTCTATTCACTATTCGTTATTCACTGAGCCCCCGAACATAGTGAGGGGGCGTTTCTGGAGATAACGGGGCTCGAACCCGTGACCTCTTGACTGCCAGTCAAGCACTCTCCCAGCTGAGCTATACCCCCATATCAGCAAGCAAACAGAACACACACAGCATTCCGTCACCTTTACCTAAACATTGTAGCACATATTGATAAAAAAGTTAATAACAAATCTGAAAAAATACTCAACAAAAATATCCGCTAAAAACTATTCAAGATAAACAATCACAGTGAGCATCGGATTTATAATACTATTCTATATATGCGTTTATATTTCTTGCCAAGCATATTGATAACAGCACAGCCAAATTATATTCTGTCGGGTGAAAAAGCCGTTCAGGGCATTACTGAGCGGCTTCTCTGCGTCTATCTATGCAATTATACTATAGGATATTCCGAGATGGTTTTTGCAACGGTACCAATGCCTTTTTCTGCAAGCATAATAAAGTAAAGTACGCTTTCACCCCAGCCGGCAATCAGGTTTGTTCTAGGTCCAATGAACTGCTGTGTACCATAGCCTTGCATATCTACGCCATGCACCCAGAAATCACTGTTGTAACGATCACGGTACTCTTCTGCGAATTTGTTGGCGATAATACCATAATGCCCGTGCTTAAAGCTGTTGCACTGGTTGTCGCTGAAATAGATTACCCGGTCAAAGGGTCTGGTTTCACGCAAGGGGTCCCTTTTCAGAGCGTATCTCATGGGCAACGAAAGGTCCGTATTTCCGCCTGCCGCCGAGTTTTTATCACAGATGTCAAGAATAGATTCACTCTTTTCATAGCGGGCAATCAGATAGCCCTTTTGTTTTCCTTTGAACATACTGCAGCTTTCACTGTCAAAGTAGCATACGGTGGAATCATCACAGATATAGCTTGCCATGGCGCCAAAGAGAGTGCCGATATCACAACACCTTATGGTGCCTCTGCGTGAAATCGTATCGCACATGGAGCCGGAGCAATCCACGGCGATAAGGGTGCGGCCGGGAATGTGCTCCATGTTGTCTATTGAGACACGAAGAGCGGTTTCCAGGGCCTCGTGAACCTCTGGTGTCATCAGATTGCCGCTTTTGAGTGTGCGGTAAGCGCTATAAAACCGGAAGGGAAGCTGACGGCTGTTTTTTACCTCTTGGGGGTCAGAGAGCTTTTTCAGCACCGGAGTGATGTCAGCGCCGCTTTTGAGAATATTTGCAAGGTTTCTCAGCAGTGCCATATATCCGACCTTGCCGGAAGCAATGAGCTGGTTCCAGACCTCGCAGGTGTTGCCCTTGGCGGAAAGCTCCGTTTCCCAGGTGTAGGGAGTATTCAGGTTATTGTCCAGCAGTCGGCGGAAAAGCTCTTCCTTTTCTTTTGAAGCAGGGTTAGGGTGGGTAAGTCTGAGCACATCACGAAGCTTCATGGGTTTGTTTTGGTTATTATATTTAGCCAGTGAATACTCATCGAAGCTTTGTATCACTGCGGCGGTTTCACGTTTCAGAGCGTTGGGGAGGGGTTTGCCGAAAAGTGAAAGATAGCAGGAAAGTATCTCTGTGATGTCATCGGGACGGTTAACGGTGTTTCTGACGGTGACACGGGTGTATTCATGGGCATATCGGGCTATTATTGCGGTAAGCACATGGCTGACGGAACGCATATTGCCGACATTTCTTGCATAGCAGGCAAGCCTGCACAGGAATTCCGGGTCTTCTGAAGCTGTAATGATGGCAAGGGAAATCAGATCACAGTCAGTACTGCCGTAGTGCTTAGGCTCACCGAACATAGTGGTCAGAACGGCTGTAAGCAGCTCTTCCTTTCTTGTCATGAAGTAAGCGGGATAATCACAGCGGTTGGTGGTTTGGTTAGTTCCCGGCTTGTTAAATTTCGACATTCCTCTCTCTCCTTTACTGTTTTTTGATTATGTAAAACAATGACTGCCGAATGTAAACACCCGACAGTCATATAATTCATGCAGAGAAAAGTCGATAACGGAACAAATATCGGCCACTCTGAGCTCTGAGCTACCCGGAGAGCAAGCTCCCTGCGGGGCAGGGAATCAAACCCTGCGACCTGCCGATCCCAAATCGAAGTATCCGTTATCTGCACTGCTGCATGGAATTACCGGATAGTATCGGGAAAGCCACGACAAAGGTTTGCCGCATTTCCCGATGATCTTTAAACACGGTTTGCAGACACTATTTGAGTCTGAACATTATAACAGCATTGACAATATTATTCAATAGTAAATTATACTGAAAAACCTATAAAAAGTCATAAACTCTTATGACAAATTTAACATATTTTGAGCTATTAAACAAGGCTATTTATAAGAAAAAAATTAAGATAATCTCAACAAATTATTTTGTTATAAAAGCAAAATGATTGGCATATAACTGCCATTAGATTTCGCAATCTGCCATAAATAACAAAATACGGACAAACTAGTTGACAGCTTAGTTGCAATATGTTATTATTAATAATGATAGTGTCTATAAAATTAGACAGCGTAAGATATTACACTACAGCATGTGGGTAAGAACTGATAAATAAAGATGAATAAAAAACAAAATGTCACGAGACTCTACATCGAATACTTGTAATTGCAAATGGATCAAGATTATCAGCGGAGCCCGTGACAGTTTTAGCTTTTGCAGAATGTTGACCGCAGCAGGATGAAACCTACGCAAAAACAGAAGCAGCCTACAACAAGATAAAGCTCTCATATATAGTTTTTGGTCAACGCAAAATTATAAAACTGATCTCTATGATTATGCTGCGCCGCTGTGGACTGTTCGTTTATCCGCTGAGAAGAAGATTATCTACCCACACCTTCTATGAATGGCTCGAAAAATTGTGAATGATATCGGTTTTCAACTGTTTTGTTATCAAGGCATCTCGTTTCCTCTGGCGATGATGACGAGATATCAGAGCAGGTGTAAATAAATTTACAAAAGTAAGGAGAATGTCAAATGAAAAAGAGTATTATCTAATTGTTGACAGTGACTCTGGCAGCAGCTACGCTGACAGGAATGACAGCTCTTCCTGTTTTTGCGAAAAACACCATCGTTAACCAATGGGTTGGTTCGGACGCAGTGGAGGCAGACCAGGAGCATGGAATTGCGGCGAATCCAGGCACTGCTATTACTACCAAAAAAACCATCACGGTAACGAATGTCGATGATAAGTCTGAAAGTCTGCAGGTCATGGCTTATCAGCTGGTAAAAGGTACCTATAAGGACGGCAAGCTGACCGGCTATGTTCTGTGCGACCCTGACAAAGCCAGTATTGCAGACTTGGCACAACCTACAGCCACCGAAATTACAGCTATTGCCAGTGCCATTAACGCTACCGGAAATGACCAGACGACTCTTCAGGGTATTCGGATGACCAGAGGAACAACTGATGACACGAAGAGTCAGTTTACAGCAGATGTGGAAGCCGGTCTTTATATTGTTTTGGTTTCCGGTTCGGATACTGTGATTTATAACCCGGCAGTGGTTGCGGTTAATGTGACTGATGCCAATCAGATTGCTCAAACGGCTTCAGGCGGCACGGTAGACATGAAAGAATATTTTATTTATCCTGCTAATGCCTATATGAAATCCAGCCAGAGCAGTCTTGAAAAAGAAATTGTCAGCACCAATGCGGAAAATCCAGCGGAAAATCCACATGCCGAATCTGCAGCCTATGGTGATAAGGTCAGTTTCAAGATTGGCAAAATGACAATTCCCTCTTATTCTGCTGAATATAAAGAAGTACAGTATAAGATTGAAGACACCCTCGATCCTGATGGCTTTGCAGGTATTAAGGACTTGACAGTAAAGGTTGGCACGGATGCGGATAATCTGGCTGAGGTTTCCCCTTCTGTGGATGATGATAGTGATCCTGATGCTCCTGATGTTATCAACTACACGCTTGTTTACAAGGATAAAAAGGGCGATCTCATCACCGATACAGAAAAGATTAGTACCGATGCTGTAACATTTGTAATATCCTTTGACAATGATTATATCATGAAAAATCCTACCAAAAAGGTAGAGATCACCTATTCTTCCAAGATTCGTGAAGGAGCACAGGTGAACTTCTATGAGCACAAAAACACGGCTACTCTTTCTTACAGCAACGATCCTAACGACAAAAATAAGGTCAAGACACAGAAGAGTGACACTTATCACTATACCTTTGGTATTGATGCGGCCATCAATTACGGAGAGAACAACAATTTCACCACTTATGAACTGAATAAGGTGACAGAAGCTAATCAAACATATACAGACGGTGTCAGTGAAAAACCGCTTAAGGGTGCAGAATTTACCCTTTATTCCGATGAAGCGATGACTAATGATATCAGAACGGCTATTTCTGATGACAAAGGTCACATTTCTTTTAAAGGACTGGACGCCGCTACCTATTATCTGAAAGAAACCGCAGCGCCTTCCGGTTACACAATTAACGAAAATGATTATAAGATCACTATTGCTGCCGATCTGAGTGCTGATGGTTACATGAATTGGTATTCCATAAAAACTGAATTAAAGACAGAAAATGGCTATACGCAAATCGGTTTTGCAAAGTACACATGTACCGATCGGTCTATTGACAATGACGGAAATATCACTTATACAGCGATCCAGCAGAACAATGGTATAGAAGGTGTCACAAATGCTATTGACCCTGCTGAGATCGTCAACACGACGCTGGTCGAGTTGCCTTCTACAGGTGGCATGGGCACCATTATAATCACTGTATTGTCAGCTATCGGCATGGGTGGATTCCTGATTATCTTCATTGTCAGCATCAGAAAAAAGAATAGGAAAGAAGACTAAAATGACACCCGTGAACATGGCAACAAACTAAAAAGGAAAGGTGGTTCGGCATGAAAATAAAACCTCTAATGATATTGATTGCATCCATTCTTTTTGTAATGCTCGAGCCAGTCAGCGTGTTTGCCCAAAGCGATAATAAGGTGCCTGATCTTACTGATGAACCTAATAGCCTTACCGTCTATTTTTTCATTCAGAAGACCGGCGTAGATACCCCCATCGAAGGTGCCGGCATTGCCATTCATAAGATAGCGGATCTGTCTGTCCATGATGGTTCCGCCAGCTATATTATCACGGATGAATACGCATCCCTAAAAAAATCGGTAGATGGCAGGGACGTTACCCTTGAGGGGATTTCCGTGAGCGAATCGGTTGCACTGTCAAAAAAATTCGCAAAGCTGACAGGCGAACCGGAACAAACGGCTGTTACCGACAATAATGGAAGATGTACCTTCAGCGGTCTTGAAAAAGGAATGTATCTTGTTGAGGAAATAAGTGCAGTTGGGCCTGCGGCAGATTATGAGATGTTTGAGCCATATATGATTTCTGTGCCTCTTGCAGAGAACTATACAGGCAGTTATGTATGGAACTATAATGTACTCTCTGAACCGAAAACCATCGTTAAGAGAGTGTCAGAACCATCAGAACCGTCAGAGCCTTCGGAGCCCTCTGAGCCATCGGAACCTTCAGAGCCTTCGGAGCCGTCAGTGCCGTCAGAGCCTTCAGCACCCTCTGAACCTACACAGCCGTCAGACCCTTCTCAGTCGAGTTCGCCTCCTGTTACGACAGGTGACCTCAATGATTGGATGCTGCTTCTGGGCGGAATAATACTATCTGCTGTTGTTTTGGCAGTCGTAATCAAAAAAAGGGAGCGTGAAACAGAATGATCAGGTTGAACAAAAGCTTCCAGAAAACAACTTCCATGGCACTGATCTTTATGATCATTCTGTCTATATTTACCCCGTTATTTTCTATTCAGACTAATGCAGAGGAACCGGAGAGCGTAGTTCAGACGTCAACCCAGGAAATCAATGACTTTTCTGTCAGTCTGATTTCAGGCATTACCAATCAGGGCACTATCGATAATCCCTTGTACATTTTTACACCATCCGTTTCCGGCTCGGAATTCCGTTATCAGGTCGATTATACCCTTTCGGGATCCGGTGATTTGGCAGCGGAAACAGTACAGATCACCATCCCAAAGCATATCTTCAAGGATCGGGCCGGAAATGATGCCGATCGCTATGAGGTTGCTGTTCCTGAAGCCTCTGAGGCGGATGTCGATGATAAGGAAAACGACTTCGTGTATGTTGAACGGGAAAATGATATCCTGATTTACAATCGTCTGAAAATATCCGCTGCTGACAGTGGTTCCATTCAGTTCAGCTATACCACTACTGAATCTCCTTTTGAGTATCGGGATATGTCCGTATCTGAAGAAGTGGTTTCAAGGATTAATATCAATAAAAATGTACATGAACATCTTTATACACAGGATACTGCTCCGGGGCTTACTATCGATACTTATGCCAGGCTTAATAGCACATCCAAAAGTATCTCAATGGGTTCTCCGATAGGTTGGAACAGCAGCTGGGGAAACCCGTCTGATTTTGGCATTGACACTCCTGATGATTATTATTATCTTGTCTGGGATGTTAGGACCAATGTTAGTGCTACACAGCCATATACTCTCTCCTTGCAAGATACTGTCACCGGAGAGAATGGTAATGCAGAGTTTGTTGGTGTGAGTTGGGATGGTTCTTCAGCGTATACGACTAATCTCGTATCTCCTGAAAGAACAACATCTGGCTACATTTATTCTAAGGTTCTGACAAAACATCTGAAAGCGACATATGAACCTTTGGAAACCTATAGGATAAATAATAGAGTGGATGTCACTGTTTGTCCAAAAGATAAGGTTGATCCGGATTCAAGAGGTTCAGATTCTGCTGTTTATACTTATTCTGCGCCACAGCCTGATTATCCAATTGGTCATTTCAACTTTTGGAAATATAATCATTATCGATATTATTATAACTCCGAGGTTGTTAATTATCAGTTAGGCGAATTCAGAAACAATGAGATCGAGGAAATCTCCCAGAATATAGACTACCGTCTGGATATTGTTGGCTATGCATATCCCTGGACAATCGAAAATGGATATCACTCTTCGGATGTAGACCATTATGGTGTTAATCCGGTAACCTATGTTATTACCGATGATGAATTTTTCTTCTATGACTTGGTTACTGCTTATGATACGCCAGAGGGTACGGAGCAGCTCGATTATCATGACTATGAAATCACCAAGGTAAACTATGATTATTCGGCAAGCGATGCCGATTGGAGTACCAGTGAGCTAAAGTTCATCACCCGTTCACCTGTTTATTCAAATGATGATGCCATTTATTTCTATGCCAAATTCAAAGAGGATACGGGATGGCAACCGGCTGGCGTTTTTCACCTGAAGACCGGCGTAGGGGAGCTGTTGAGTGATAAGGTAGCTTCTTTGACATATACATCAATTGTTTTCAAGAAAGATGCAGGGTGTACGGGCTATAAGATCGTTACCTCCAATGCGTTTTATTACACGAGACTCAATGCTTATCCCTATTGTAAGATCAAGCACTCCGAACGTATTGACCGCCTGATTGAAACTGCTTTTGGTCAAGGCGAAAAGCGGGTGTGGCTTACCAACCGAGCAAATACGTCCATCTATAGTAGTGATCGTGAGAACATATCCGAAGACAATTGTATCTTCACGAAGAACGAATACGCCAGGAATTATATTATTGGCTATGAGAAAGAATCTTCAATTAACAAAACCTCAACCTTTTTCTCCAATAATAAAATCAAAAAAATGGTGACCGTTGGCTGGCAGGTGAATATTTCCGAAAGCTATCAGACACAGGATGACAGGGTATATATTCCTCAGGAAACAGGTGCCTTTTATGATTTGCTTCCGGAGGGTGCCGATATCAAGCTTTCATCTGTAACGGTTTCTGCCGGAAACACTAAGCTGAGAGAATCACAACTGGACGTATCAAAAATACCGAATTATCAAAATTCCGGAAGAACGCTTTTGGTTGTGAGAATCAAGCAGCGAACCGATTCAGGATATACCTTGTCTTACTCAACGGTACATTCTTGGGAAAGTATATTTGACTATAGCGTTTATGCCCGCAATTCCGTTGCTTATGAAACAGGCAACAGCACCATCGCAGGTGGTTATCCCGACGATGGCGGAACAATCAATGATGCGGCACTGCTGTCGAATCTCGACCCGGATACGGATGCCAATAAGTTCCTGTATGCGGAACATACCCGTATGATGGATTTCCTGTTAGCTGTCAATACAGGACTGAATAAGAAAGTCAAATCTTATTATGACGAAAGCTACAGCAGGGAAACGACTGTCCGACAGAATCAAATCTATTCCTATTGCCTGCGTTACGCTACCAATTTCGTTACCAAGGCTACGGATATGATTTTTATCGACAATCTTGAGCAGTTTACCAATCCCGACGAAGGGATCAGCAATCAGTGGCAAGGTACCCTTCAGGCCGTGGATGTGTCTGATCTTATCGAAAAGGGAATTGCACCGGTTGTTTATCTGTCTGCTCAGCCGGTAGTTATTAACTCTCTGACAGATATCAATCTGGAGGATACTTCCGTATGGCAAACACTGGACGACTTTGGGGATATTACCAGAGCAAGGGCAGTGGCCATTGATTTGCGAAAAGATGCCAGCGGCAACGATTATGTCCTGAATACCAATGATTCGGTAATTGCCTATATCTATATGAAATCGCCTTCATCCGATCCGGGGGTGACCTTGCCGGAAGGACAAGTAGCTCCTCGGACACATAATGATATCAAAGTGGCCGGTCGTCTCGTCAGTGCTTTTACAGAAGAGTATTATGATGACAGACTGAATTACTGGGGCTATGATATGGCAGAACTGCGCATTATGGGTGATTTGCCTATTCTCAAGGTCAATGCCAAGGATCACACCACACCGGTAGAAGGTATTTACTTCCGTCTTGCAGGTACATCCGACTATGGGACGCAGATTGACAGCATTCTGGAATCGGATAATCAGGGCGGCTTGACATTTAAGGATATTGAAAAAGGTACCTACAAGCTGACGGAATATAAGGGTTCACCGGATTATCTCAAAATTGACGGTATCATGGATGTTATCGTTGATAACGAAGGTAAAGTCACAGTGGACGGCACAGCTGTCGGAGATAAATTTGTGATTGATGATCCGCCTCGTATTCATACGGATATTTCTTTTAACAAGAAGGATCTCCGAAATAAGTATAAGGTTCTTGCCGGTGTAAAATTCCATCTGGAGGGCAAGTCTAACTATGGCAATATGATTTCGGAGGATGCGGTATCTAACGAGAACGGTATTGTCACCTTCGCAAATATCGAATACGGCAACTACACGATGAGAGAGACGGAAACAATACCGGGTTATATCCTCAACGAAACTGTTTTTGATGTGCGTGTAGACGAAAACGCTAACTTTGCCATCAGTGACAGCTACATGGAAATGGACGGTACCCTGACCGTCTATAATGAACCCCTGCATTCCTTTACTATTCAAAAGGAAGGAACCTTTGAAGTAGACGGTATCGCCCTTCCGGTAGGCGGCGCGGTGTTTAACCTTTCGGGTACCTCTGATTACGGTACGGTGGTCAACATTACAAAAACCACCGAAACTAACGGCCGTGCGTCTTTTGACGATCTGGAGGCTGGCACCTATATTCTTTATGAGGATTCTGCACCGGACGGATACACGCTTGATCCCACTCGGCGAGTTGTCACCATTACCGATGATGATATTATCACCATTGACGGTGTGCAGAAAAACAGCCTTGGCTACTTCATCATCAAGAATGAGGACAACAGCACCGTAATCATCACTAAGAAGTGGGAAGACAAGTATAACAACGACACCAGAAAAGCCAATCCGTTTATTCATCTGGGCGTGGAACAGGATGCACCGGTGGCGTTTTTTAACAGTTATCAAGATCAATCTATTTTGGGCAATAAATTCGGTGTATACTCTGTAAGAAAATTTGCTCCGGGTGATGAAACAACTGCCAAAGCAAGGATCGCAGATAATACTGCCACTCGAATTGACGATGGAAGCACATCCTATGGTATCTATGCATGGCTTGACTACAACACTGTATATTGGTGGTCAGATGCGAATAAGGTCTATTTGGATAACCGAGGACACCATTTGTGGTATGGGCTGACAAGTTGTACTTCTATTGATGTTTCGGATATCGACATATCGTTCCTGACGGATATGAGCCATATGTTCTACAATTGTCAATCCCTTACTACTTTAACAGGTCTGGACGACTGGGATGTATCCAAAGTTACGGACATGAGCTATATGTTCTATTACTGTCAAAAACTGACAATTGTGAACCCTTTAGCTGATTGGAATGTATCAAACGTTACGGACATGAACCATATATTCTATTTCTGTAGTAATCTGACTGACCTGACTCCTTTGCAGAATTGGAATGTATCAAACGTCACGGACATGAGCTATATGTTCTATTACTGTCAAAAACTGACAATTGTGAACCCTTTAGCTGATTGGAATGTATCAAACGTCAGGGACATGAGAGATATGTTCCATTACTGTGAAGCACTGACTGATCTGACTCCTTTACAGAATTGGACTGTATCAAACGTCACGGACATGAGCTGTATGTTCGATCGCTGTTATGCACTGACCGACCTGACTCCTTTACAGAATTGGAATGTATCAAACGTCACGAACATGAGCTGTATGTTTTATTATTGTCAATTAACCAAGCTTGATGGCCTAGACAATTGGACTGTATCAAACGTCACGGACATGATAAGTATGTTTACCTGGTGTAGTCAACTAACTGATCTGACACCTATAAGTGGCTGGAATGTATCGAATGTTACGGACATGAGTGGTATGTTTTTGGGGTGTAGTCAACTAACCAATCTGACACCAATAAGCGGCTGGGATGTTTCAAATGTTACGAACATGAGCGGAATGTTTGCAGGGTGGAGAAATCTAACCAATCTGACACCAATAAGCGGCTGGGATGTTTCAAATGTTACGAACATGAGCAATATGTTTGGTAGTTGCATTCGGTTAAGTGATCTAACCCCACTGAAAGACTGGAATGTATCAAACGTCACGGACATGAGCAATATGTTCTATGGCTGGAAAAGTTTGACGAATTTGAATCCTATAAGCGGCTGGAATGTATCGAATGTTACGAACATGAGCGGAATGTTTGAAGGGTGTGGTCAACTAACTGATCTGACACCAATAAGCGGCTGGGATGTATCGAATGTCATTAACATGAGTAAGATGTTCTCTTACTGTCAAAAACTGAATGCTCTGACTTCTTTGGCAAGCTGGAATGTATCTACTGTTGTGGACATGAGTTATATGTTCTATTATTGCAGTCAGTTAAGTGCTCTCACTTCTTTGGCAAGCTGGAATTTATCAAATGTTACGAACATGGAATACATGTTCTATTATTGCAGTCAGTTAAGTGCTCTGACTTCTTTGGCAAGCTGGAATGTATCAAATGTTACGAACATGGAATGCATGTTCTATTATTGCAGTCAGATAAGTGATCTGACTCCTTTGAAAGACTGGAACGTATCTACTGTTAGAAACATGCGCTATATGTTTTATAATTGCTCCCGACTTACCGATTTGACTCCATTGAAAGACTGGGATGTATCGAGTGTTACTAACATGCAAAGTATGTTCATTCGTTGCAGTCAGTTAAGTGATCTGACTCCTTTGAAAGATTGGGATGTCTCTAATGTCACAACCATGCTACAAATGTTCTATGGTTGCAGTCGGTTGACTAATCTAAGTCCATTATGCGGCTGGGATGTATCGAGTGTTACTAACATGCAAAATATGTTCGGTGGTTGTAGTTCTGCCACTACTGCTGATCTTAGTGGATGGGACACATCAAGCGTTACCAATATGACTTATTTATTCTCCAATTGTTCTCAGTTAGTGAGTATTTACGTTTCAGATTTGTGGAGTACATCAAAAGTTAGCAGCAGTTCAGACATGTTTAATGGCTGTACTTCTTTGAATAGTGATGGCGTAGCGACTCCCTTTGACAGCTCCAAAACAGATAAAACATATGCACGCATCTGGACAGAAGATACCCCAGGCTATTTTAGAAAGAAGGAGACAACTCCTGTTTCTATCCCTGCTGTTGATTACGCAGTATTTAAAAGGGTCAGCAATTCGTCAGACAGTATTCTTACTACCGTTGATTCTGCAGGCAGCATTAAGCAGTTCAGACATTACACTGGAGACGATGCGGCAGAAGTGATTGCCAATACGACAACTGTTCGTCTGGATGATGGGACAACGGATTATTCAATTTATGGATGGATGGACAATGGCACACTTTATTGGTGGTCAGATGCCGATACCGTATATCTGGTTGAAGGTGCGTTATGGCGCAATCTAAGGGCGTGTACTTACATTGATGTTTCCGGCATTGATGTGTCCCGAATGACGAACATGAGTTATATGTTCTATTATTGTCAATATCTTACTTCAATTGAGGGCTTGGAAGACTGGAATGTATCAAATATTACGAGCATGGGTTCCATGTTCTATTATTGTCAATATCTTACTTCAATTGAGGGCTTGGAAGACTGGAATGTATCAAATGTTACGAGCATGGATGCCATGTTCTATTATTGCAGTCGGTTAAGTAATCTGACTCCTTTGGAAGATTGGAATGTATCAAATGTTACGAGCATGGGTTCCATGTTCTTTGGATGCAGACAGTTAAGTGACCTGACGCCTTTAAAAGATTGGAATGTCTCCAATGTTACATCTATGGCTTATATGTTCTTTCAATGCTATCAGTTAAGTGATCTGACGCCTTTAAAAGATTGGAATGTGTCAAATGTTACGAGCATGTATGATATGTTCTCTAGCTGCAGCCGGTTGAGTGATCTGACGCCTTTAAAAGATTGGAATGTGTCAAATGTTATGAGCATATATGATATGTTCTCTGGCTGCAGCCGGTTGAGTGATCTGACTCCTTTGAAGGATTGGAATGTATCAAATGTTATCGACATGGCACGTATGTTCAGTTACTGCAGTCAGTTAAGTGATCTGACGCCTTTGAAGGATTGGGATGTATCAAGAGTCACGAACATGAGTTATATGTTTAACGGTTGTTCCAATCTGATTACTGCTGACCTTAGTGGATGGGATACATCTCGAGTATCCAATATGGCTGAAATGTTTTCCAACTGCACAAACCTCAAAACCATATATGTGTCGGCTTTATGGAGCGTAAATAAAGTCAGCAGCAGTTGGAGATTATTCCAAGGCTGTACTTCCCTTGTGGGCGGCAACGGAACCCACTATGACAGCAGCCATATCGATAAGGCCTATGCCCGTATCGATAACGCATATGCACCCGGCTACCTGACCTACAAAAAACTGGACGCCCCCGCCAGAATGGTGGAGGAGATCTATAATTCTTCATCTACAAATTGCCAGCTGACGAAACTGGACGACACCACCTGGACCTATACCTTTACCGGATTGAACCCCACCGTACAGTATTATGCCTGGGAGGATGAGATGGAGGGTTATACCTCGCTGAACATGGGTCAGACAAACTTCTTAACGGTGAAAAACGGCGTGGGCACCATTACAAATATCTCTGATGACCCGCCCACCTATGGTGATCTGATCGTGCAGAAGAATGTGCTGAACAAGGATGGCACCGATACGCTGACCGATGCGGATAAGTCCAGAACATTCCTGTTTACCGTGACCCTGACCGACAGCCAAGGGGGGGCACTGACGGACAGCATGGTTCTGAATACCGTCAAGACTTCCAACGGCACCGAAACCGAGAACATGATGGTCTTTAATGCAGGCAAGGCAAGCTTCCGACTCGGTGATGATGATGCCATGACGATCAAAGATATTCCCGACGGCTATCAATATCAGGTCACTGAAACTCCTGAGGAAGGCTTTGATGCCTCTGTGACTAAGGGTGCTGCCACAGGAACCATTACAGACGAACAACCCCAGACCGTACAGTACACCAACAAGAAGAATTATGAGGAAACCGAAGATGATGTTACCTTCACGATCCAAAAGATAGTAACAGGTAATGTGATCGACCCGGGAGAGACCTTTGGCTTCACGATCTACCTGGAAAATCTCCGTGCTAACGGCGCATATACCATTCACAGCACAAAGAATCCGGACAAGATCTTTTCTGCATCTTCTAACGGTGTGGCGTTTGTGGAATTGACGTTGGTACATCAGGAGCAGTTGACGCTGACAGTACCAGAAAAAACAGCTTATACCATTACAGAGCTGGCAGGCGCTTATACTGCCTCTTATCAGATTACTGATAGTGAAGGCTTGAACCGCATAAACCGAAGTGCTGACTATAACACGGAAGAAAACACAGCGCTTTCTACCAAGTCGGAAACAGCGGATGCCGGAGAAAAGGTGGCAGTTGTCTTTACCAATGTCAAGGATGTCCGTCAGAAGCTGACGCTGCAGAAGATACTGGCTGCAGAAGATACTGGAGGATGTATCCGCAGGAACCACAGATCAGTTTGAATTTACGATCAATCTGACCGGTCTGAAGCCGGGATGCATTCTGCATAGCACTTTAGGAGCACTGACCGCAGAGGACGACGGAGCGGTGACAGCATCGTTCTTACTCACTTCAGGAACGTCCTTTGAAATCGAAGACATTCCCGTGGGAGTATCCTATGAAGTTATCGAAAGTGAATCCGAGTATGTAGCTTCATATCAGATCATGGAAGGTCAGACAAATGTTGCCAACGGTGCAAATGCAAAGCCGGATCTCTCACTAACGACAGGCAGTCACACCATACAGGTTAATAAGGATCCACAGGTTGTCTTTTCCAACCGAAAGGTGGCTTGTGATATTACGATTACAAAGAAAATCGACATGACTTATGGCAACCTGCTGGAAAGCGAATATAAACAGCAGAGCTTCAATTTTGAAATCGTATTGACTGGACTTGGTAACCTCAAGTACAACGAGATCATGGTGGAATATAACAAGGATAATAATTCCGACCCGATCAAGAGGACGCTGGCAGATGTAATGAGTCTTTCAGAAGCAGAAGGGGAACAGACAGCGGCTGAGAGAGTGACATTTATCATAAGTCTGCACCACAATGAGTCTTTCCGACTGAAAGGTCTGCCGTATAATTCAACATGCCATGTAACCGAACAGGCAAGTGCTGACTATATCGCATCTTACACTATCAACCATAATGAGGATGCTCAACTTCAGGCCGCACCAAAAGCAAACACAAAGAAAAATACTGCTCTTTCTCTTAACGCTGCAGAAATAATAGATCCCAACGATAAGAATATTGAGTTTGTGTTTACTAATCAATATGAATTCGCTCCTTATATTTTGCCTGCAGCAGGAACCAATGATACAAGACCCTGGTTGGCATTCATATTTGTGGGATTCTTATTCTGTGCGGGTGTGTATTTTGTAGTCAACAGAAAGAGAAAAAGTAATGTTGAATGAAGTGCATTCTCAGGTGAAGAATAGGTAGTTTTTCAATGAAAAAGGGGCTGTGAATAAATCATCACCGATTATCACAGCCTCTTCGCTTGGTAGTAAGACACAATCAAAAACATTTTTTGACCGCAACAAGTCATGAGAAATTTACGGTTTTTTTATCAAAATGCTAATGAGCAAGGGAAGATAATCAAAGGTATGAAAAAGGATAAAAAGCAAAAAAAGTGGATACGCAGAACGGTTTCGATAGTATCTTTTTTGGGATTTCTGGCGTGTTCGGTAGCGTTGCTCTATCCTGTTATCAGTGATAGATGGAATCGATATCGAGATATGCAGCTGATTACAGAATATAACAATGCAGTTAAAAAAACAGAAAAAAACGAATATGACGATATTATCCAGAAGGCAGAGGAATATAACCGTTTTTTGCTGCTTAGTAACCGGAATATTATCACAGATGCGGCCTATGATCCGGATGAATACTACGAAACTCTGCTGAATGTCACAAAAAAAGGCATCATGTGTTATGTGGAAATCCCCAAAATTGATATTACAGAGCCAGTTTACCACTACTCTACAGATGTATCCTTGGGCAATGGTATTGGGCACATTCATGGCAGCTCCTTACCAACAGGAGGTACCAGTACACACACTGTTTTGACAGGACATCGAGGACTGCCCAGTCAGAAATTCTTTTCCGATTTGGATAAACTGGGAATTGGAGATTGCTTTTATATTCATGTGATGGGCAAAACTCTGGCTTATCAGGTTTTTAGCATAAAGATTATTGAACCATCAGATGTCAGTGGGCTGATGATTGAAGACGGCAAGGATCTGGCAACATTGGTAACATGTGAGCCTTATGGAGTCAATACTCATCGTCTTGTCATTACCGGACAAAGGATTCCCTTTGACCAGACAAATGTAGAAAATGGTCTTGTTACTGTTGAAAAGCATGAGGTCATAGTGGATCCCGCTGTCTGGGTATTTGTGGGATTTGTTTTGTTTGTGGTTATCATTTTCCTGTTTTTTGTGATCAGGAATCTGGTTGTTTTTATCAAAAAGCGTAGGAGAGAAAAGAACTCATAATTATAATAATGTGTGTAAGTTGAGAGAACAGATCCGACTTGCACACATTTTTTCTGTGATGTATTAAACAACAGGGCAGGAGGGAGGCAATACAGTATGCAGATTATCACAAAGGTAAATCTGATATTATTTCTCATATATTTTTCAAACAAGTTTTAATGAAAATGTTGAATATTACGGAGTGCTGTGTTATTATTTACTTGTACGTTTAGCAAAAATGGCAGATATTTGACGAAATAATCAAAATGAAAGGTGAAAAGCAGATATGAAAAAGACACTGATCAAAAATCTTATCTTCATTGGCATTATTGTGATCTATATCGTGTTTTGCTTTGTCCAGACCCCCATCACCTCGGCGGTCACAATGGACGGTGAGACAGCGATAGGATCAATGTGGTCTCTTTTGCCCCCGATAATAGCTATCGGTCTGGCACTGATTACCAAAGAGGTTTATTCCTCACTGTTCATAGGCATTATGTCCGGCGGTATCATCGCAGCTATCGCTCTCGGCACAGGCTTTGAGGGCTTTATGAACTGTGTGGTACAGGACGGAGTTATTGCAAATGTTGCCGATTCTTATAATGTAGGTATCCTGGTTTTCCTTGTTGTCCTGGGTGCTATCGTTGTTCTTATGAACAAGGCAGGTGGCAGCCGTGCCTATGGTGAATGGGCTTCAAGGCGTATCAAGACAAGAAGGGGCGCAAGCCTGTCCACCTTCCTTCTTGGCGGACTCATTTTTGTTGACGACTATTTCAACTGTCTGACGGTTGGTTCTGTAATGCGTCCTGTTACGGACAAGCACCAGATCTCACGTTCAAAGCTTGCCTATCTCATCGACGCCACTGCGGCGCCTGTCTGCATAATAGCTCCGATTTCATCATGGGCGGCAGCGGTCAGCGGTACTGTTAAGGATGTTAACGGCATACAGCTCTTTATCAGTACGATTCCTTACAACCTCTATGCACTGCTTACCCTTGTAATGGTGATTTTCATAGCTGTTTCCAACGTAGATTTCGGTCCTATGAGAAAGCACGAGGTCAATGCAATAAACGGCGACCTCTTCACCTCACGCAACAGCGTTTATGCTGAGGATGACAAGCCTTCCACCTCAAGGGGCAAGGTGATTGACCTCATCCTGCCGGTAATCATACTTATTGCCTTCTGTGTCCTTGGTATGCTTTACACTGGCGGTATTTTCAAGGGAGAGAGCATAATAGACGCCTTTGCTAACTGTGACGCTTCCTACGGCCTTTCTATCGGTTCCATAGGCGCTCTGATAGTAATAATCGTTTATTACCTTCTTCGCAGAGTTCTCAAGTTTACAGAGTGTATGGAATCCATCGTCGGCGGCTTCAAGCAGATGGTTCCTGCTATACTCATTCTTGTTTTTGCATGGACCCTCAAATCCATCACAGGCACTCTGGGTGCAGGCGAATATGTCAAGGGTCTTGTTGAGAGTGCAACCGCAGTGCAGGTGCTCCTGCCCCTGATCCTGTTTGTAGTGGCGCTCGGTCTTTCCTTTGCAACAGGCACATCATGGGGAACCTTTGGTATTCTCATTCCCATAGTTACCGGTGTGTTTGGCGACCAGCTCGTTAACGCTGCCGAAAACGGCATTCCCTCAATGGTCATTATCTGCATTTCTGCTTGTCTCGCAGGTGCGGTCTGCGGCGACCACTGCTCACCCATTTCAGACACAACTATCATGGCTTCCACAGGTGCTCAGTGTGACCACGTTAATCACGTTTCGACCCAGCTTCCTTATGCTATGACCGTAGCCGCTGTTTCAGCAGTGGGTTATCTGCTTGCAGGCTTTGTCCAGAATGTGTATGTTGTGCTCGGTGTTTCTCTTGCGCTTATGCTGATCACACTGTTTGTTATCAAGCTGATTTTTGGCAACGACAACAATGGCAAGAAGCAAGGGTCATCAAAGGCAAAGCCCAAGTATTCCAAGAAAAAGGCTTAACTCGCCGGACGGCGGGCACTGGCAAGCTTGATGGTTTTGAGTATGCTAAAAAGAAATCAAAATAATCAGATTATCCCAGCTGATAGTCAGCCCCTCGCTAAGCGCTGACCAATAGAAAAAAGAAAGTCCTGACTCCTTTCGGAATCAGGACTGATTTTTTTATTCTTCCGGTGTTTCCGGCTTTGTCTCAGTGGTATAGGTGAGAGCGATATGATACTCTTTCTCGTAGATTTCCTTCCAGACAGCGTAGTTTCTGTCCATCATGTCGTCTATGCGCTTGCGGTGCGAAAGGGTCGTGTCCGGATAGATCGGCTCTGCAATGTGTATTGTATACTCCTGCACATAGAAGCCATCCTCACCCATGACATCGGAATCCTTCATGGTAATGAAGCAGGGGAGAACAGGTGCATTGTTCTTTACTGCAAAGCTGTAGGCGCCGCTCTTGAGGGGCTTGGGCTTGCGATAGTTCCACCACATGCTCTGCTCAGGATAGAACAGCACGAAGTTGCCTGTGCTGATCAGTTCGTTGGTAGCGCTCATAAACTTCTTCATCGTGTCTCTGTTGGATGAAAGGGGGAGAGTGTTGCAGTGGCGCATCAGGAAGCCGTAGAAGCCCGGGAAAGAGGTGTAGTTGCCCTCTCTGATTACTCTCCAGAAGGAACGGTTGGGCTGGTCAGCGGCCTCGTAGGCAAGCTGTATCGCAAAGCTGTCAAAGGCGTTGAAGTGGTTGCAGGTGATTACTGCGCCGCTTTTAAGATTGTGGAAGTTTTCAAGACCGCGCATTTCCTTGATAATAAACTTCTTGTCCTTTATCAGGTTGTTTACAAACTTGTGAGCGATCATAAAGGCGATCTTGGTCTTGATCTTGTCAGTGAAGCTCTTCTGAATGTAGTCAATATCATCAGGCAGGAGCACACGTCCCGGCGGATCGATCTCAACGTCCTCGTCAAAACGACCCTCACGCTCAAACTGCTCGATCTTATGCAGCACCTCGACCCGGTCCTTGGCTCTCTTGTCACGGTTCATGCGGTTCATAAAATTATCCTCACGGTTTATCTCTTTGATAGCAAGCTCAGAGAGAGCTACCTGAGACTTTGCGTCCCTCTCCTTTTCCTCATCGGTGTAGCTGTCCTGAATACTCTTCATCTCGTCAAATACCTCGGTCTGCTTTGCATAGTGCCAGAAAATGTCGCCATGGCGGCAATTCGCATAGTGCCAGGGCTTGCTTGTCATTATGTAATGAATCATGTTTGCCTGCTCGATAGGATAGGAGATCTCACCGAATACCTCAGTGTTCCAGCGCTGATCTATCCAGTAGACATGATCCTTGCAGATGAGATTCAGATAATCCTCGTCCTGTGTGACCACAAAGTTATAATAATGCAGGTAGTCCACAAACTTATCCAAAACGAAATGCAGACGGAACTGTTCGCAGTTGATGACCAGCAGACCCGCATTAAAGAAATTGTACCTTGAGATACCAATGACCTTTTCCACATAGGTGCCAAACTCATCCGCCTGGATCATGGCCTGTTCGTGGCAGGCACCGACATAAGCATCCTTGATGTCAATATTGTAAAGCTTGCTGATGTCACCCTGGACGATGGTGTCGCTGTCAATATAGATAGCCTTGGCATAGTCAGTAAACATCTCAGCGATAAAGAGACGATAATAGGTTGTCTTTGAGTAATAGTCCCTGAGGGGAAGCTTTTCGGAGATAGATCTGAGGTAGCCGGTAACGTCAACAAAACGAATCTCAAAGTTATCGTTAGCGAGCTTATAGACCTTGTTTTTATTCTCGTCACTGATCTCCGTGTGAAGAATATGTATAATATACTTGTAATCAGGGGAGGCGTTTTGAATCATGGAATAGAGGGATACTATAGTGTACTTTACGAAGGCATCGTCGCAGGCATAAAAAATCGGTATTGGATTAGCGTTCATATTTCTCGACCCCTTGTATTGAATTCTTCCTTCAGTCTCAGATATTCATTCAGTATGTCGTCAAACTGGTGATATCTGAAAACACTGTGTACCTTTTCAACGTGGTATTGCTTAATATTGTCAGTGTGCGGATATGGAAGCCAGAACAGTCTTTTTGAAAAGTGCCGCACTACCGTATGCTTATGCAGAAACTTCTGATCGTTATATTTTTGAGGCAAAAGCTTTTTTTTGGTGGTGGAGCGTATTAGCGCACTCTGATCCGCAAAGGTAAGCTTCTTTTTCTGGATCCATTCTCTTGCCTTGCCAAACAGTCCGGTTTCCCTGCACTTTTTCATGTTAAAGAGTATTACGCCGGCATTGATGTATCTTGGGTTTATGAGATACTTTCCGTAATGGTCGTTGGCGGCGGCATACTCATAATCGTCAATATCAATGAGCCACAGCAGCCTTGCGTCACGGTTAAACATTATGTCCGTATCGAGATAAAGCAGCTTGTCGGGGATGTCATCGATCAGATCAGCAAAGAGCCTTATCAGCGTATAGGGAGAACAATAGGCGCCTTCGTTTGGGCAGCCGGAGAAATAATCCATATAGTAGTCAGTGACGTCATACTTCCTCACTCTGCTCTCCGGGTTCTTTTTTTGCACCACATCCTGAAGAAAGCTGATCTGTTCATCAGTCACAGGAGTATATTTCGGATCAAGATGAGACACGTCCATTGTAAAAATGTGCAGGGTCAGAGGTTCGTTTGATTTTGTTCGCTTCATTATGGATAAAACGCAGGTGAGAACGCCGTCAAAGACGCCCACATTTCCGCAAAAGAGAATATCTATCATCTCAGTCCTCCACCTTTATGTACCTTATCTGTTCATGGTCAGAGCATTCGGCTCGCTTGCACATTGCTTCATAAACACGGTCCCTCAGCTCCCTGCGTCTTGCCTTGATAGGCTTTTCGGGATCGGGGAAGAAGGGTCCGTCAACATAAGTAATGATCTTGGGCTCCTTGCCGTGCCTGCGCTTGTGATAGGTGTTAGTAAAGCAATAGACGGGGGCGAGAAGCTTTGCAGGGTATGTAAAGGAGGTGTCCGGAAACGGTCTGATTTTAGTGTAGTATGGCCAGATATGAGCTTCGGGATACACCACCACGGTATGCTTTCTCTCTATATGCGTATCTATGGCAGCAAGGAAATTTTTATACGCACCCTTGTCATCAGGAAGGGGCAATGCTCCCAGAGAGGGTGTCACCTTGCCGAGAACAGGCATAGACACGTTATTGGGGTGAACGATTATATAATCATTCTTAGGGAAGTTGATAATGTTGGGGATAAAGGGGTCGCCAACCACCTGAGTGTGGTTGCCATACATGAAATAGCCCTTTTTTTTGCACTCCTTAAATGCCTTACGCCCCACGGTTTTTTGATGAAAAACCAGCTTGACATACAGCCAGGCAATGGGAGTCGCCACGATTCTGTACCAAAAAATATGGGTGAATTTTTTAAAAACGGAGTCGTTAATATACACATAGCTTTCGTCTATAGTGCGGGGAGTTATCTGAGCTGTAGAAAACTCATCATTCAGCTCATCTCTGTAATAAATCACCTTGCGTTTGTCCATCAGATCTCTCCCATTTCTTCCGGCAGCGGGATTGTTTTCACGCAGAAAACCCCTGGCGGATACTCGGTCAACTCTGTTGTCCACTCAAATAAAAATATTCTCATCCAATATAAAATTATACCAAGTCTTTATTTGTATGTCAAGATATTCCGGATAGACAAAGATTATTTCCATAAACATTGTGGCAGTGCAAAGCCGAACGGTTGATTTACCCTAAACGAAATATGGGAGAGTCTGCGTTATTGACACAGAAGAAAAAAACATTCGATGCTTTTTTTATTAAGTATTGACAAATGAATTATCATCGAATATAATATGCACATAAACCGTTGAGGAAGAGTGAGTAGGCTATACCGTACTCTTGCAGAGAGCTGCCGATGGTGTGAGTGCAGCAGAGAAAGTATTGTTGAATGGACTTCTGAGGGCGAGCAGAAACGCAGGATTGTGCTGCGGAGTATGCAAGACGGGTTGACCTGCCGTGATCATGGGTCGGCGTATGATAGTACGCTCAAGGAGGACGCTGATTGTTATGCGTCAAGCAGGGTGGCACCGCAGGAATTACCTGTCCCGGCATTTTTGTCGGGGCAGTTTTTTTATTTGGAGGTCTTTCTGATGAAATTGATGACAAAGCGATGGCGAAGCCGTTTAGCCCCCAGTATGTCCCGATAATCAAAAAATTAATTATATAAAGGAGTAAACTACCATGAGTGAAAAGAAGATCCCCTACAAAATTTATCTGAGCGAGAACGAGATACCTGAAAAATGGTATAACCTCAGGGCTGACATGAAGAACAAGCCCGCACCTCTTCTTGATCCCGGCACCTGCAAGCCTCTTAATGCCGAGCAGCTTGGTGTTGTGTTCTGTGAAGAGCTTGTTGCACAGGAGCTGGACGACACCACACCCTATATAGAGATACCTGAGGAGATCAGGGATTTCTACAAGATGTACCGCCCGTCACCCCTTGTCCGTGCTTATTGCCTTGAAAAGGCTCTCGGTACCCCTGCCAAGATCTACTATAAGTTTGAAGGCAACAACACCAGCGGCAGCCACAAGCTCAACTCTGCTATTGCCCAGGCTTATTATGCAAAGAAGCAGGGACTCAAGGGCGTTACTACAGAGACAGGTGCAGGTCAGTGGGGAACAGCCCTCTCTATGGCTTGTGCATATTTCGGACTTGACTGCAAGGTGTTCATGGTAAAGGTAAGCTATGAGCAGAAGCCCTTCCGCCGTGAGGTTATGCGCACCTATGGAGCTGATGTTACACCTTCTCCGTCAACCACAACAAGTATTGGCAGAAAGATACTTGAGGCTCATCCCGGCACTACAGGAAGCCTTGGTTGTGCTATCTCCGAGGCGGTTGAAGTGGCTACATCAAATCCCGGCTACCGTTATGTTCTTGGTTCTGTGCTCAATCAGGTGCTCCTGCACCAGTCGGTTATCGGTCTTGAGGCTAAGACCGCTCTTGACAAGTATGGCGTAAAGCCTGATGTTATCATCGGCTGTGCAGGCGGCGGCTCCAACCTTGGAGGACTCATTGCTCCCTTCATGGGTGAAAAGCTCAGGGGCGAAAAGGATTATCAGTTCATCGCAGTAGAGCCTGCATCCTGCCCCAGCTTTACAAGAGGTAAGTTTGCTTATGATTTCTGCGATACAGGCATGATCTGTCCTCTTGCTAAGATGTATACCCTTGGTTCAGGCTTTATTCCTTCGGCAAACCACGCCGGCGGTCTGAGATTCCACGGTATGTCATCCACCCTCAGCCAGCTCTACCATGACGGATTTATGGAGGCGAGAGCGGTTGAGCAGACCTCAGTATTTGCCGCAGCCGAGCAGTTTGCGAGAGTTGAAGGCATCCTTCCTGCTCCCGAAAGCTCACACGCTATCCGTGTTGCCATTGATGAGGCCCTCAAGTGCAAGGAGACAGGGGAGGAGAAAACTATCCTCTTCGGACTCACCGGAACAGGTTATTTTGACATGGTGGCATACGAGAAGTACAATGACGGTGTAATGTCAGACTATATCCCCACAGATGAAGATCTTGAAGTTGGCTTCAGGGGTCTCCCTGCAGTTCCGGGTCAGGATTGACATATTAATGTAATACCCCCTCCTCAAATGAAAAAAAGAAAGGTCTGTCGCTGTGATAAGTGACAGACCTTTCTTTGCTTATCTCAAATAAGTGAACAAAAGCAGGCATAAATCACAGTGTAAAGTCAAAAAGCCTTACAGAAAATGTCGCTGTTGTTTATTTTATGGTGGAGAAATATAGTCAGCGTGTTGTACTAAAACATACTCACAAAAGCTATCGTTTATATAATTATAGTGTAAAGTATTATGCTTTACAAAAGCTTCCTGCATCAAAGCAGGTCACGATTTGAATATTGGATAGTCACAAATGTAGCATTTTTCGGGAACGATGACAGCCGATATGCTGCAAGGCGCAACAATTTGATAAATGAGCGGACAGATTAAGCAAAGGCGGATGGTAACATGACTTCACAACTCTGCAAAGTCAAAATTAGCGGAAAATTTTATGTGCAGAATGCTCAAAATTATTTATCACTTGACAGAAGATAGTATTAAGTATTATACTATTAGTAAATTAGATAATAATGCCTATCTGACGTCAGGTGAGTAGGGCAGTGTTCCGGAGTCCATTGCTGATGAGACAGGAGAAGCCCTTATGATGCCCACCGAATAAGATTCCTGTGGAGCCTGCGTCTGAGATAGAGCTTAATTGTAGAGCCGGGCACGGTTAAATCACAATGATTATACTAAGAGTTAAAGGAGAGCGATCACTATGTCAGAAAAAGAAAACAATAAAAAACGTAGGCGCTCTCCTGCACTTGTGGCAGGTCTGGTGCTCCTGTTTCTTGCAATCGTAATCCTGATGACCCTTGCGATGTTTGCTTCTTTTGATGAGGTTACAAACGTGTTTGAAGCCGGCAAGGTGGATATTGTCCTCACCGAGAGCAAGTGGGATCCTAAGGATGGTGACAAGGTAGTACCGAATGACTTTATTGATAAAAACCCGGCTATCGTCAATAAGGAAGAGACGGTTGATACCTATGTATTTATGAAGGTCACCGTTCCTTATGATGATGACAAGGCTTTGCAGATCGAAAGAGCCCATCAGGATGACCAGACGCATTCCGGAGAAGTTATTTACACGAATACCGCTGGATACAAGATCCCGGTATTTGAGTATGTCACTACAGGAGAAAAATCTGACGGTACCGGAGCTGGGATAAAGGTATACAATCAAGCCTTTATAGCTTCTCCGTCAAAAGAGAATGCAAGGCTTCAGCCGATCAACCCCGGCTGGTATCTGATCGAGGACTATAAAGAGGATGACCCTGTAAACAAGACATATACCTATCTTTATGCTCATGTAAAGCCGGGTACTGAAACTTCAGG
Source organism: uncultured Ruminococcus sp. (assembly GCA_902768825.1). Classification (GTDB taxonomy): domain Bacteria; phylum Bacillota; class Clostridia; order Oscillospirales; family Acutalibacteraceae; genus UBA1213. The sequence goes on along the minus strand of CACXMR010000021.1, from coordinate 7,479 downwards.
CACTCCTGAGCTTATGCCTCTCATTCACGGCGCTACGACAGAGTACCCCCTGTTCAATGAGATCTACTACAATAATATCAGGGAGAGAGAGCTACAGTATAAAGTTGATGAACAGGGTCATTATGTACTGGATGGTAATGAAAATAAAATAGTTGCGGTTACACCTTTCCCCGATCCTGCCAGAAACTACAGCATAAGGATCGAGGCTTACGGCATCCAGGCAAATTTCCTCAAGCCCAACAACACCACTACCATGATCCCCGAAGAGGTCTGGCCTTACATTGATAAGAGCTATACATATGACTCGACCACCGGTCACATGACTAAGGCTAACAATCCTTAATGAAAGTGAGATGAGAATTGTGAAGATAAACAAGAAAAAGATCATCCTTCCTGTAGCGGCAGTGTTTGCTGCCATCGCAGTTCTCCTTACTTATAGGTTATCGCTTTCATACCTGATTGATACCGAAGTGAAGGACAATACGATTACGCTGGGAAATGTCAGCCTCAAGCTTGATGAGGGCGAGGATTATGTAGACAGCAGCGTTATCGCAGCCGGCGGAGCACTTCCAAAAGCACCAAAGATAACAAACACCGGTAACAAGGACGAATATGTCTTCATACGCATTGCTGTTCCGGTGAGGAATGTCACACTGCTTTATGAAAGCGAAACGACTGTTGATAATGTTACCTATAAAGAGGGACAGCCAACGGTAAAGAATTACGACGAAAACAGCAAGGTTGTTTCCCGACTTGACGAGATATTCAGGACTATCGCAGACGGTCACGCTACCGCTGTGACGGCTCAGGTCAGCGAGTCCACGGAACCCAACACTGTTCCTCAGCTGGAGATAGGGTACAACAAGGGCGAATACAGCGCTACAGAAGGTCAGAGCAAAGAGGGCTGGGTGTATCTGAGTCGTGAACTGAATCAGTCGATCGATGGTTCAAATGATAAGTATGATTTTTATTATTTTGGATACAACAGGCGTCTAAAATATGAGAACGACTCTTCCAAGGTGAATTATCATTGGGAAGCAAAAAACACCTCGATGGAAAACGGCAATTCGATCACAAGGACATATTACATGACAGAAGAGCAGTATAATGCCGCTTTTCCGGAAAACGGTACAGGGAGCTTCCCTGAGGGCATTCCGGATGCGTTAAAGACCGGTGATAATGCCAAGGCAAAATGGACGAAGACTCCGATCCTTGATCAGACTGTTCCGCTGTTTGACAGGATACAGCTGAAAAGCTTTATAGACGAGGAGCTGGTCTCAACAGTTACCAATGAGGGCACAACCACAAAAAATGACGTTGATCAGTATGTGGATATCAAGGCCTATGCTATCCAGGCGGATGAGCTTGGAACAGACGCACTTAACAATCTGGGAGATGGTGTTCTCGAAGATCAAATTGTCAAGACTATCTTTGGCATAGTTGAGAGAAAGGCAGGGGAGACACCATGACACAAAAGAAGAAAAAGCTTGCCCTGATCTCATTGTTTGCAGCAATTCTTGCGGTTACTACTTGTATGAGCGTGTCCATTGCCTATCTCGGTCAGACCAAGAATATTAAGAATACTATGAAGGTAGGTCATGGCGACCTTGAGATATCCGAGACGTTTTCGCCTCCCTCAGAGGTCAGCATGATAAGCGAGGTCGAGAAAAAGTTCAATGTCAGGAATACCGGCACGGTTCCCGGATTTGCACGAATATATGCAGAGTTCAGCGACAGCGAGGTCGCATCCAGGGCGTCGGTAAAGCTTGGCAACGAATGGTATACGTGGGATGCTTTCAAGAAGGCCCTTAGTGAAGAGGGGACTTCAGAACCGGAACAGTATCTGAAACAACATGTTACAAAATGGAGATATGTCAAGACTGGTGAGCTTTCAGGTTATTTCTATTATTCGGGGCTGCTTCAGCCAGGCGATAGCACTGAGGATCTGTTTGATTCTGTGAAGGTGGATTTTGTAAAATACGATGCCCAAAGCTCTGTGATAGACAACAGTAATATCGACCGTATCGTGGATTACGAAATGATCGTATACAGCGAGATTGTCCAGAACACCGAGACCGGTCTTTATGTATCAGGGACAACCAGCGAATATGGTTATGAGTATAAGGACGGAAGCACTGATCCAAATAACAATGTTTGGCATGATGGCGAGTGGAAAGAGGCCTGGATGAGCTTCCTGAAGGTATCATCATAGTGCAGAGCACTATAGTGATATAATTACTATGCAGAATTTTGAATGTGTTGTGTCAGCGTTAGCTGAAGCACAGGTTCAATTCTGGAATATAAATCGGTACTTTCTTACTAAAGGAAGTACGGATTCGATTCTTTTTATTGATTTGTGTTTAGTCAATTTAGCCATTGGACGGTACTCTTTATGACAAAAACGTAAAATTTTACAAGATATTGTAATAATTTTAGATATCTTATTGACTACGTTGGTCAAAAGTAGTATAATATTAGGTATAGGGTTAGATAATTTGTGCAGGAATAAACATAATCAATACAAGGTGGGAAAATGAGGAAATTAGCTTTGGTAGGCAGGATCTTACTGATTGTTCTTTACCTCTTGGTTATAGTGATCGGACTTGCGGTCGCAATTCTGTTACTGTGCGGAATGAAGCTCTATTGTATTGAGACGGGTAGTATGGAACCCGACTACCCGATAGGTTCAATGGTTGTCGTTGAGCGTGTTTATTTTGAATCGATTGTTGAGGGCGACGTTATTACTTACGTTGTGAGCGATAACACCGTCGTTACTCACAGAGTGGTAAGTATCGATTCGGAACACAGGCTCTTGACGACAAAGGGTGACAATAACGTAGTTAACGATGCTTCACCTGTGAGCTACGAAAACGTTCTTGGAAAAGTGGATTTCTGTGTGCCTGGTTTCGGCTATGTGTTTTTATTGCTGAGCACAAGATTTGGAAAAATCATGCTCGGGGTATTGGCATTTGGCTTGATAGGATTCTACATCATTAAGCGGATGTATTACAGATCGCTTGATGGTGAGGATGAGGGTGAGGACGGCAAGGCTGGATCTGAGGGTGATGCCGCTGACGAGGGACCTGCTGAGGGATCTGAGGAAAAGGGAGCAGCCGGAATGGCTGCGGACCAGACCGAGGAAAATGCGGAGGTTCGGAGTGATGGGGCAGAAGCCGGAGAAAAGGGCGAGGCCGGAGCACTAAACCCGGGAACAGAGATGTGATTTGTAGGAATGCTCATGCGCAGATCAAGAGGAAGGATTGAAAAAGAGGAAAGGAGTGGTACTTTATCAGCAAGTCGGCTAAAGCGAAGACTAAAAAGGAAGAAAAGAAAAACATGCCGGCCGGTGCGAAGGTGTTTGACATAGCGTTTACTGTGTTTGTATACCTTCTGGCCGCAGCGATACTCTTTGGAGCATTGTTGTTTTCCTTTAGCACATCACCTGATAAGGCATTGTTCGGTTACAGGTATTACACCGTACTGACAGGATCAATGTCCCCGACCTATAAAGTCGGCGATATGATCTTTGTAAAGCTCTCTGATGCATCAGAGTTAAACGTCGGAGACGTCATCACGTTTAATCCATCTCAGGATAGTGATGCCTACCTGACCCACCGTATTTCAGAGAAGCTTGAGAATTATGAAGGGACGGGAGTGACCTGCTTCAGAACAAAGGGTGACGCAAATGATGTAGGCGACAGCTTCCTTATCGACAGCAGCAGGGTTATCGGAAAGGTTACCTTTGGCATTCCGGGGCTTGGCTATGTCGTAAGGTTTGTACAATTAAGATGGTATCTTATTGTACCGGTCATCATCATGGTTGGTGCGTTCTTCCTGTTGTTGAAGCGCTACTTCCTTATGGGCAAGGAGAATGATGAGGATGACGAGGATAAAACCAAGAAATCCGGATCAGGAACCGATGCCGACGATACCCAGTCCGGCGAAAAGGCAGATGCGGAGGCTGTAGGAGGCACGACCGAAGACAGTGTCAAACAGGGCGCTGTTGAGGAAGGACCGAGTGAGCCTGAGCAATCGACTGAGGAGCCCGCGGGCGAAACTGCGAGCAACTCTGAAGAGACGGACAAACCGGAAGGAGCCCTCACCTGAGCCGCAAGGCAGGGTGGGAGCGAAATCCAAGCCTCCAATTTGTCGCTGACAGACTGGAGAAAGCGGTAACACCGCAAAGCCCGCAAGGGTAAAATCCAATTAAAAAGGAGATATGGCAAGGGTAAAATCCAATTAAAAAGGAGATATGAAAAATGGCTAGCAAATCTAAGAAAAGACGCAGAGTCCTAGGCGCATCCTGCATACTGGCAGCACTCATCATAGCCGGATCCTCATTCGCATGGTTCACATCCAGTGATGAAGTAACCAACCGTTTGTCAGCAAATGCTGATTATGATGTAAGCATCGTCGAGTCTTTCGCACCCCCGAAAAACTGGTTGCCGGGCGAAAATGTTAACAAAGACGTTTATGCTCTTAACACAGGTACTATTGGTGCTTTCGTAAATGAAGACGTTTCCGGTGTATTGTCATATACTGCTGTACACAAGGTAGCTACTAGGGAGGCTGATTGTGTCAAGCTCACAGAGGATGAAGTAGATTCAGTTAAAGCAGGTGCTTATTTGGCAGGTGCTTTTGATCCTACAACTGGTAAAGCTTTGGATGATGGAGATCCTACAGATCCTCAGCTTGATCCTGCTCCTGGTGGAATATATGAATACTTCAATAACGGCAAAGGCACAGATCCTAAAACAACTGATGACTTTACTCCTACAAAGTCGGGCTTGTATTTCTTTAGAAGATCTATTGGTGTAGAAACCGATGGTGCAAATAAGGGAGCTGAAACCTTTAAATATGAAGGCTACTATTTTGATAATGATACTAAGTCATATTACAAGCTTTCAGACATCAAAATTAACGAAGCTCTTGCAGGTGTAGCGGGTGATAAGATTACAAGTGATGGTACACTGACAGCTTGTCCTACCGTTATGTATGAAAAGGAAGTAACGGATGTTGTTGTTCCTAAATTGACATATGAGCCCAAAGTTGAAGGCGTAGGTGGACATCCGCAGAGACTTGTGGCTACTGTTAACACTAATGGTACAGGAGCTACTAACGGTTCAACTGTAGACGCTAATGATCAGGCTGTTACAGGTACTGCAGGTGCACTTAAAGAATTGAAAGCTAAAAAGGCAGCACTTGATACCGCAAAGACAAATTATGATGCAGCAGTTGGAAGATATAATGCTGCACTTACGACTATCAAATATTATGCTGGTGATAATAACGGAACAGCAAAAACTATCAATAAGATTACTGACTTTACGTCATATGTAGGTGATTCCACTACTCCAAGTGGTGCAACAAAGTTGCCTGATCATGCTTCTGATGTTTTTGCTCCTGGTATTCTTCGTAAGGAAATAGATGATTACAATAGTTTGATTGATGACTTCAAGGCTTTGGCTACTTCTATTACTAACGCTGAGGCTGATGTAGACGCTAAGCTTGCAACACTGGGTGCAGATGAAACTGCTGGATTGAAACTGGCAACCAAAAATGCTAAAACTGCATTTGAAAATGCTAAAACATCATATAACAATGAGTTAGGTCAGAATTATGATGCTGATATTGCAAACATCGGTAATCCATCTGCTGATGATTCAATCTACCAAGTTTGGCAGTTAGAACAGGCGTGGAGAGCAGCACAGGCTGCCGAAGCTACAGCACAGTCTAATTATGATGCAGCTGTTGCAACCTTGAATACTCTCAATGCACAAGCTAATTCTTTGAAACAGGAACTTAAATCTTTGGGTAGTACTATTCAAACTAATGTGGCTGCATTAAATGCTGCTATTGAGGATAGAGAGACAGACAAAGATAATGCAAGTGGAACAGGTACAGTTGGCTATGATGCGGCTAAGACTGCTTATGAAAGTGCTCTTGCGGCATATAACACAGCTTTGAAAAATTACAATGATGCTCGTGCAGCATATGAAGCAGCTGACAATACAGATACCAATATAAAGATTTATATCAACCTTTCAGATGATGTTGTAACAACTGGTAACACCGCAGCTGATAAGTGGCAGCTCATTCCGATCGTTGCTGGTAATTCTGATGATGATAAGGTTGCACACTTCTACTATACTGGAATCCTTGAAGGCGGCGAATCTTCTGCTAAACTGATTGACAGCATAGAGCTTGACAAGGACACAAAACAGGATGCTTATAAGTCATTCGACTTTGATCTTAATGTACATCTTGATTCTGCTCAGATTGCTTATGAAGATGATCAGAAGACTATCAAGACAGATTCAGTTACAGGTCCAGCATTTGAGAACAGAGCGGCAAGTCTTACAACCCCGACAAGCCTTGATACTCCTGTACTCTGGAGCTAATAGTTCTACATACCGCCGCATGACGGCAGCATGAACAACTGAAACACAAACAAGCCCCCGACACGCTGATAAAAACGGTGTGCCGGGACAGCTGAAAACCGAATACTAAATGAACAGCAGCCGCCCCCGGCAGACACGCTGAATAAGCTGCCTGCTCGGGGGTGGCGTTCATTTAATACAATGTGCAATGATGTGACCGCAAAAAGTGCCGAAAGCTGCTCAGTTACCCCCCTGAGCACCTTTCAGTGTTTTTTGTGACATATACAAAAAGGGTGAACAACATGAACAAAGCATATAAATTCAGAATGTACCCTACCCCTCAACAATTATCCAAAATAGAAAAAACCTTTGACGGCGTGAGGTTTATATTTAACAAGATGCTCACCGACAAGCTGGCTTACTACAACGAAACCGGCAAGCAGCTTAAAAATACACCCGCACAGTACAAAACAGCGTTTCCGTGGCTCAGAGAGGTAGACAGCCTCGCTCTTGCCAATGCTCAGCTGAATTTGCAGGATGCCTATACAAGGTTTTTCAGAAACCCCGCAGCCGGCTTTCCGAAATTCAAATCAAAGAAACATTCCCGAAAAGCCTACACTACCAACTGCGTGAACGGAAATATTGTGATACGGGACGGTGCTGTAAAACTGCCGAAGATAGGCTTGGTGAAAATTAAACTGCACAGAACCATACCGGACAGCTACAAGCTGAAATCCGTGACCGTGAAATGCGACTTTAAAGGACGCTACTATGCGTGTGTGCTGTTTGAGTACGAGCCGCAGAAAACCGATGTCCTGCCGCAAAGCTGTATCGGCGTGGAATACTCCGACAAAGGTTTATTTACCGACAGCAACGGCAGAGAGATAGGCTATCCGCCGTATATCCAAAAGACGCTCAAAAAGCTCCGCCGTGAAAAGAAACGGCTCGCAAACATGAAATACAAGTCAAACAATCGTGATAAACAACACAAAAAAGTGCTGAAAATCAGAGAAAAATTCTACCGCCAAAGAGATGACTTCCTGCACAAGCAGTCCCGGCAGATAGCCAATGCCTATGACTGTGTGTGCATCAAAGACCC